>NZ_LQIH01000066.1:0-188790 GCF_001499835.1 Mycolicibacterium novocastrense | reverse complement strand
CGGCACGCAACGCGCTCACCGCGGCCTGCAGGTCGACTCCCGACATGCTTCGAACATACATTCGACCACCGACAAAATCGGGCTTGCACATCAGTCGCGCAATTGGCCACACCCGGGGTCGACAGTTACGCACTCTCGCTGCGGCGCGACTGTGCGCGAAGTGTCGAATTTCCGCGGCGTGTCGGGTGCAGACGCGCACGGTCGCGGGAATGGGGAGCGCCGGATTCGGCGATGACGTCTCGGTAGTGGCCGAGGAGTTCGTCGCAGATCGCCGGCCAGGTGCGCATCAGCACACTGCGGCGCGCAGCGATCGAATACCGTTGCCGCTCGGCGATCAGGTGCTCGACGGACTCCGGCAGGCGGGCCTCGAACTCGTCGACCGCCAGAAGAAGCCCGGTGCGGTAGGGGGCGACGAGGTCCCGCGGGCCGCCGGCGTCCGGGGCGATGACCGGCAGACCCGAGGCCATCGCCTCCTGAACCGCCTGACAGAAGGTCTCGTGCTCGCCGGGATGCACGAACACATCCATGCTGGCGTACGCGGCTGCCAGGTCCCGGCCGTACAGCGCACCGGTGAAAACCGCTGAGGGAAGCAGGCTTTGAAGCTTGGCCCGGTCGATACCGTCGCCGACGATGACCACCCGCATGTCATCCCGCTGCGCGAGCACCGCCAGTCGCTCGACGTGCTTCTCCGGCGCGAGGCGACCGACGAACCCGACGATCGGCTTACCGCCGGGCGACCACCGGCGCCGCAGCGCGTCGTCGCGCGCCGACGGCACGAAGCCGGTGATGTCGACACCCCTCCCCCACTTGTGCACACGCGGAATGCCGTGCACCGTCAGGTCTTCCATCGCGGCGGTGGACGGGGCGAGGGTCCGGTCGGCCCGGCTGTGCAGATGCCTCGTCCACGCCCACGCGGCGCGGGACGTGAAGCCGACGCCGTAACTCTCGGCGAATCCGGCGACGTCGGTCTGGAACACGGCCACGGTCGGAACACCGAGATGGCGTGCGGCGCACAGGCCGCCGTACCCGAGCAACGCGGGTGAGGCCAGGTGCACGATGTCGGGGTCGAATCCCCGTAGCACACCGACGATCCGGGGTCGTGGTACGCCGAGAGGCAGCGAAGTGACCTTGGGGAACATCCGCGAAGGCACGCGATGGACGCGGATGCCGTCGTGCACGCGTTCGGCGGGTGGTTCGCCGCGAGGCGTGTCGGGGGCGATGACGAGGGCTTCGTGTCCGGTGCGGCGGAGATGCTCGATCACCCGCAGCACCGAGTTGGTGACGCCGTTGACATTCGGGAGGAACGATTCTGCGACGATTGCCACGCGCACGACGGAATCGTCTCAGCGCAGCCTGTCGCGAAGGTTGCGGCCAGGAATACGGCAGGCGAAAGCCCGGTGCGCCAACGGGTGCTGCGACGCGTTCGCGTCGAGTATCGTGCGCACCAGAGAAAGGGCGGTCGACATGCGGTTCTCGCGGACACTGGCGGTGTTGGCGCTCACCGTGCTGCTCGCCGCCGTCGGCTGCACCAACCATGTCGCCGGGACCGCCAAGCGCGATCCCGCCCAGGCCCCACTGAAGGTCAGCGAAGACGGTTTCGGAGTGGTGGCCGGATTCGACGACGCACCGGTCAAAATCGAGATCTTCACCGAGCCGCAATGCACCCATTGCGCGGACCTACAAGCCGATTTCGGCGATCAGCTCGCCTACTACATCGGTGTCGGCCAACTCAACGTCACGTACCGACCGCTGATCTTCCTCGACGAGGCGACCGACGGACACTCGGCGCGGGTGAGCAACGCGTTGTTCCTCGCCACCGGAAGCGGCGCGACCGGCACCCAGTTCCAGCGGTTCGTCAAAGAGTTGTGGGCCAACCAGGATCCGGGCGGGCCGGGTCCGAGCGACGACGAGATGGCCGACATGGCCAGCGCCGCAGGCATGCCCGACAAGGCCGTCAAGCGGGTCGCCACCGGCGGGTCGGCGGTGAACATCGTCGAGATGGACGAGAGCAACTTCGGTTTCCTGTACGACGTGGATCCCGGGGCCACCGGCACACCGACCGTCTACGACCTGGTCACCGGCGAGAAGGTCGATATCTATGACAACGACTGGCTCGACAAGCTGATCCAGTCCTGACCGTCAGATCGCGCTCGACAGCTCGGCGGAGTTCCGATCGGGAGTCGAACGCGGTGAGCTTCTGCGCTCGATCAGCGTCACGCCGGCCAATGCGGCGCTGGCGATCAGCCAGCCGACGACCGCGATCGAACTCGCCGGGATGATCGCCAACGCCGCGTTGCGGTGCTGCACGCGAACGAGATCCGGGTCGTTGGTGTCGTATTCGACGTAGATGTTCATCCCCGTCTCGAGCTCGGAGGGATAGAGCACACCGAGTTCGGGGCGGTATGTGACGCGGTCGGGGGTGACGAACTCGATCGTCGACCGGCGCGGCCCGGCGTCGAGCACCTCGGCGGCGGCAACGCCCATGTGCCGCTCGATCTGGCGGTCATTGCGCCACGCGCCCAACACCATCAGCACCGACTGCAGGGTCACCAGGCATGCCGCGATCACGATGCCGACGCGGATCCGCCGGAACACCCGCTGGCGGTGTGACTCGTTGGGGTCGGCGGTCAGCCGTGGCAGGAACCGGCGCGCCCATCGGATGGGTTTCCGCAGGCGGTCCACGGCCGATCGCCTCAGTCCGGTTCCGCTCACAGGGGCTGAATCGTTCGCTTCGCTCACAGAAGCTGAATCGTTCGCTCCGCTCACAGGGCCGCCTTGATCGACGCGTGCAGCGCCCGCAACGACGACCGGTCGGCCTTCACCTCCAGCACCCGCATGCCGTCGTAGGGTTCGTCGAGCGCCTCGGCCAGATCGTCGGCCTCGAGTTGCCGGCTCTCGACGTGATACGCCCGGCACAGAGCGCCCACGTCGACGTCGTGCGGAGTGCCGAAGATGCGCGACGACACGTCGGAGAACCGCGGGTCGCCCTGCTCGAGCAGTTCGAAGATGCCGCCGCCGTTGTCATTGGACACCACGATGGTCAGGTTGCGCGGCGTCGGCTCCGTCGGCCCGATCAACAACCCCGAGCTGTCGTGAACGAACGTCAGATCACCGAGCAGCGCGATCGTGCGGTTCGCCCCGCTCCCGCCACCCGCCCGCTCATGGGCGAGCGCAGCCCCGATGGCCGTCGACACCGTGCCGTCGATACCGGCGACTCCGCGGTTCGATCGCACCTTGACGCCGTGGGTGCTCAGGCCGACCAGCGCCGCGTCACGTACCGGGTTCGACGCGCCGAGCACCAGCTGGTCGCCGGGCCGGACCGCGTCGGCGACCGCGGCGGCCACGTGCAAACCGGTCTTGAGCGGATGCGCCCGCAGCTGCGAGTGGACCGCCTCCATCGCGTGCCGGTGCACCTCGGCGCACCTGGCGAGCCAGGCGGGGTCCGGGGTGCCCGTGGTGACGGCGCGGGTACCGGTGGCCTGCGAATTGCCCGACACGTCGGGCCAGCGGGGACCGGTGGTCAGCGCGTACACCGGCACCGACGGGTCGGCCAACAGCGCCGAAACCGGGCGGTGCAGCGTCGGGCGGCCGAGCATGATGACCTGTTTGGGCCGCACCAACCGCAGCGCGAAGGGGTGCAGCGGGTTGTCCGCGGCCGGCGCCGTCGGTTCGGCGACGGTCGGCAACGCGGCCAGGTTCGGATGCTCGCCCGCGCCGTGCCCGGCGATCACGACGGTGTCCGGCGTCAAGTCGATGTCGAGCGGCTGGTCGAAGGACACCGGCGGCGTGTACGTCCACGGCTTGCCGCCGGGCCTGCCCTGCGGCACGTAGGTCACCGTCTCGTCCGCATCGGGCACCAACGGCTCCCGCAGCGGGATGTCGAACTGCACGGGGCCCGCATTCGCGGATCGAGAACCCTTGGCCGCCACCAGAATCCGACATACGGCGGAACGCCATTGCGCGTTGAGCACATCGAGATGCTCCGGGGATTCCTCGGCCAGGCCCAGGCTGATCGACGCGCGGACCTGCGTGCCGAAATACCCCAGCTGCTCGAAGGTCTGGTTCGCGCCGGTGCCGAGCAACTCGTAGGGACGGTTGGCGCTCAGCACGACCAGCGGCACCCGCGCGTAGTTCGCCTCGACCACGGCGGGCCCGAGGTTGGCCACCGCGGTCCCCGACGTCATCGCGATGCAGACCGGGGCACGTTCGGCGATCGCCAACCCGATGGCCAGGAAGCCCGCGGTGCGCTCGTCGATGCGGACGTGCAACCGGAGCCGTCCTGCGCGGTCGGCGTCCTGCAACGCAAAGGCCAGCGGGGCGTTACGCGATCCGGGGCACAGCACGACGTCCCGTACGCCGCCGCGAATCAGTTCGTCGACGACCACGCGGGCCTGCGCGGTCGAGGGGTTCACCACTACAGCTTATCGGCGAAGAAATCGAGCGCCGCTTTGTTGATCGCCTCGGGATGCTCCAGGAAGCCGAGGTGGCCGGCGTCGGGAATCTCCAGGTAGCGGCCGTTCGGGATCGCGTCGGCGACCTCGCGACTCAGGTGCGGGGGCAGCACCAGGTCGTCGGCGAACCCGATGACCAGTGTGGGGGCCGTAATACTTCGGTAAGCCGGCAGTCGGTTCCCCTGCGGCCGGACCTCAATCTGCGCACGCCCGCCGGGTGTGGGCTTGGTCGGCCACATGACGAACATGTCGATCCAGTCGCGGACCTTGACGTCGTCGTTGAGCGTCTTGGGCGAGAAGCTCTCCAGCAGGCGCAGTTTCGCGTCGTACTTGGTGGGCAGCACCACGTTGGAGGCGGCGAGTTCGCGCTCGGCGTCGCGGAAGAACTCGCGGGTGCGATCCTCGCGGCCACGGGTGGCCATCAACACCGCCCGGTCGACCAGGTCGGGCCGGGCCACCATCAGCTCCTGGGCGATGTAGGAGCCCATCGACACCGAGACGATGCGCACCGGCGCCGCGTCGAGCTTCTCGATCAGCGCGGCCGTGTCGGACACCATCGTCTCGGTGGTGAAGCCGGTGGCGTTCTCGGTGGCGCCCACCCCGCGGTTATCGAACGTGATGCAGCGGTAGCCGGCGCGCTGGAACTCGGGCACCTGATGCAGGTGCCAGGTTCGGCCCGCACCGCCGTGACCGGCGATGAACAGTACCGATGGGCCGCTACCGCGATCGTCGTACGCCAAATTCACCCGACCGACGGTACTCAAGTCTCACGCGTACGGCGCTTCGGGTGCAGTCGGGCGCACCCGGCGCGACTATGCCGATTCCGTCGCTTCGGTGAACGCGATGACCGGGATACGGCGGCCGGCGGCGCGCTTCTCGTAGTCGGCGTAGTTCGGTACGAACTGTTTGGCCAGCTCGAACAGGCGGTCCCGTTCGGCCCCGGTGACCTCCTCGCCGATGAAGGTGCCCCGGTAGCCGCGCGCCGACAGCGTGACCCGCGGGTTGGCTTTGACATTGTGAAACCACGCCGGATGCCGGTCGCCGCCGTAGTTGGAGGCGATGACGATCACCCGGCCGGCATCGGTGAAGTAGGTCAGCGGCGTGCTGCGCTGTCGGCCGGTCTTGGCGCCCGTGTGCGTGAGCAGCACCTCCGGCATGACCAGCGACATCGAGACCCGGCCGTTGGTCAAATTGATCACCGCGCGATCCAGCCGCCATCCGATGCGGCGCAGAAACCACCGCGACGGCCCCAACCCCATCAAACGGGCGCCCGCACGCACGAACGGCGTCGGCGGATCGGGCCGCACTTGAGGAATTCCCACAGCTGCGAGGGTATCGCCGACCGTCAGCGCGCCGAGACCGCCTTCCTGCGGACCCGTTGCACCGCGGCGGTCCACAGCAGCGCCATCGTCGGGGCGAGCTGTCGCTGTTTGACGGTGTCGCGGCTCAGCAGGGTCGATGCGGTCGCCTTGGTGGCGGCCGACGCCTTCGACAGGTGCCCGGAGTCGTAGGGCGGCTGCGGATCGTATTCGATGACGAGTTGCACCGCCTTGGCCTTCGCGTCACCGGCGATCTGCCCGTAGAGCCACAGGCCGAGGTCGATTCCGGCCGACACCCCCGCGGCAGTGACGATCTTGCCGTCGTGGACCACGCGATGGTCGGAGACGGTGTCGACGCCGAACGGTTTGAGCATCGGCAACGCCATCCAGTGCGACGTCGCGCGTCGGCCATCGAGCAGGCCCGCGGCGGCGAGGATGACCGAACCCGAGCACACCGACGTCGTCCAGGTCGACGTCTCGTGGGCCGTGCGGACCCAGTCGAGCACCTTCTCGTCGCGGGCGTGCTGGAAGCTCGACAGTCCGCCGGGGACCAAAACGATGTCGGGCGAGGGTGTCTCGTCGAACGAATGGGTGGCGCCGACGAGCAGCACGCCGGAGTCGGCCTCGATCGGCCCCGGTTCGTGCCAGACGAACCGCACCTCGGCGTCGGGTAGGTTGCGCAGCACCTCGTAGGGGCCGATGAAGTCGAGCGCGGTGTAGCCGGGGTACACCATGATCGCGATCTGAGTCATTGGCAGTCTCCTGTTCAGGCGAAGGTCTTGCGATACTGGTCGGGTGAAATACCAAGGCGGCGAACGAAATTACGTCGAAGCGATTCGGCGCTGCCGAATCCGCATCGCGCGGCGATGACGGTGACGGTGTCGTCGGTCTCCTCGAGCTGGCGGCGCGCGGCTTCGGTGCGGATCCGCTCGACGTAGGCGCCGGGCGCCTCCCCCACCTCCTCGGTGAACAACCGGGTGAAGTGGCGCGGGCTCATCGCGGCACGACGGGCCAGCTCCGTGATGCTGTGCACGCCACCGGGTTCGGTTTCGATGGCTTCCTGCACCTCGCGGATGGGCGCCCTCTTGGCGCGTGGCATCCACACCGGTGCGGCGAACTGTGTCTGGCCGCCCGGCCTGCGCAGGTACATGACGAGCCAGCGCGCGACCGTCTGCGCGACATCGGTGCCGTGGTCGTCCTCGACGAGCGAGAGTGCGAGGTCGATGCCGGCGGTGACGCCGGCGGCGGTCCATGTCCGATCGTTGCTGCGCACGAAGATCGGCTCGGGATCGACTGTCACCGCCGGGAATTCACTCGAGAGTTGGTCGGTGTAGGCCCAGTGTGTGGTGGCGGTGCAGCCGTCGAGCAGGCCGGCCTCGGCGGCGAGGAACGCGCCGGTGCACACGCTGACGACCCGGCGCGAGTTCGGGGCGACGGTCTGGATCCAGTTGATCAGGTCGAGGTTGTTCCGAGCGTCCTGAACTCCGGCACCGCCGGGAAGGACCAGGGTGTCGATCGGTGCGCGCGGGTCCGGCAGTGGTGCGGCGACGAGCGCCAGGCCGGTGCCGGTGGTCGCCGGTTCGCCATCGAGTGTCACCACTTTGGCGTCGTAGCCCTCGCGGCCCATGCCCTGCAGATATCGGGACGCTCCCGTGAACACCTCGAATGGACCGACCAGGTCCAGGGCCTGCACGCCGGTAAAGCCGAGAATCACCACCGATCGCATGAACCCAGTGTTGGCCACCAGGTCGATGGCGTCTAGGCCATGCAGCCCACAGATCAGGACATCGCCGGCGACGAGTGTCGGATGCTCACCACACCAGCGGGGCGAGGTGTTTGAGCGCATAGGCGCGCACCGCGTCGCCGTCGTTGACGTCGAGCACCGGCGTGCGTACCTGAGCCAGCGATGCGGCCAGCCGGATGTGCAGCTCACTGACCGCAAGCAGGTCCTCGTCGGGCATGGTCGCGCCGGCGGCCCTCAACGCCCTGGCCATGGCGGCGGATGCGCTGTCGAGGAACTCCTGGGCCTCGTCGTACATGCCCGACATCGTCGACAGGTCGCCGTCGAGCCGCAGGAACCGGCGCATGACCGGTTCGGCCGTCAGCAGCCGCAGGCCCTCGCAGAACGCCGCGACGGCAGCCTCCTTGGCGCCGGAGTCGATGCCGACGGTCTGCAGGCGTGCCATCGCGAAATCGAATGTCTGCCTTCCGAGTTCGGTGATCAACACGTCGCGGCTCGGAAAGCGGCGATACAGCGTGCTGCGGCTGACGCCTGCTTGGCGCGCGATGACGTCCATGCTGGCCCTGCCGACGCCGACGAGCGCGACCTCCTCGGCGGCCGCCTTGAGGATCGCGGCCTCCTGTTCGGTGCGGCTGTCGGTGTTGCGGAGACGGCGCATCGGTCTAGGTTATGCCCGCCGACCGGCCGGGCACGCCGCAGGCGGCGCGAAGGAGTCGAGCGTGACCGAGCGGTGGAACCGCACGAGCTTCTCGTACTCCAACCGGTTGCGCGCCAACGGAATCAGCCTCACCTTGTCGGGGAGTACCCGCCACGCCAGTTGCAGCACGCGGGTGTACACCTCGAACTCCCGCTGATGGCGGTCCTCCCATTGGAAGCCCGTCATCTCGCGGATCCCGGGATGCAAGATGCCGAACGAGCAGATTTTGACGACGCGTCCGGCGACAGGTCGTAGAAGCAGCCACGGCGGAGTCAGCGCGACGCGCATCACGGGTGGAATCATCAACGTCGGCAACGGCAGTCGCGTCAGCTGATCGGTGACGCGGCGCAGAAACGCGTTGTCGGCCAGCTCGTTGTCGACCATCGAGTCGTAGTACCGCACGGCCTCGTCGTAGCTCGCCGGGAGTTTGGCGTGGTTTCCGGGCAGTTCCAATGACCGGAAGGCCTCGAGCAACTGCTGATAGGCCGCCTCCTTCTCGGCTTCGGTCATGGTGATCGCCGTACAGGGAGTGAACGAGTTCAACACGAGGAACATCCCGCTCACCGCAATCCAGTTCCACAGCTTCGGATCGAGCGCGCTGTAGCGCACGTCGGTGAACGCGCCGTCACCGCGGCCGCGCACCTCGCGATGCATTCGCTTGAGCCGCTCCCCCTCGGCGGCTCGGTCGTGCGGATCGCCCCAGATCGCGAGGAACGCCGATAGCCCACTTCGCACCCCTCGATCAGCGAAGTTGGCCTCGAATCGACCGGTCTTGTCGACGGCCGCGGCCACCGGCACCAACGCGACCTCGTCGAAGGCCGCCGCGCCGAAGAAGCCACCGAGCGCGCTGCCGCTGTGTTTTCGGAACTCGCGCATGACCTTTGGGCGGACATCGCCGGCGATCTGGACGGGTGGAGCTTCGGCCGTTTCGGTCATGTCGCCTCCGTAGCTTCTGAAACAGAGACTAGTGACTTGTGTCAATGTGTCAACGGGTGACAGGCGCGGACCCTCTCGATCCACCACCGGCGGCGGTCCGGAGGTGCGGCCAGCGCCGATAGGCGCGCCGGATCGGGTTCGGCGGGCGCCGCCGGCAGGTACCCACCCCGGGCACGCAGTGGTTCGGCGACGTCATCGACGAACAACCCGCCGGTGCCCAGCCCGCACGCGTAGCGCAGGTCTGGCAGCGCCGCGGCGGCGAGTAGGCCGCGGCCGATACCGACCGCCGAGTCCAACGCACTGGAGACGACGACGGGGATATCGATCTGCGCGGCGATCGCGAGCAGCGCACGCACCCCGCCCAACGGTGCGACCTTGAGCACCGCGATGTCCGCCGCCTTCTCGCGCACCACCCGCAGGGGGTCGGTGGCCTTGCGGATGCTCTCGTCGGCGGCGATCGGAACGTCTACGCGGCGGCGCAATTCGGCCAGTTCCGCCACCGTGGCGCACGGTTGTTCCAGGTATTCCAGCGGACCGTCGGCGGTCAGCGCCGTCGCCGCCGCGACCGCTTCGTCGACGCTCCAGCCACCGTTGGCATCGACCCGCACCGTCGGCATTGCGGCCCGCACCGCGTTCACGCGCGCCGTGTCATCGGCCAAGGTCTGCCCCGGCTCGGCGACCTTGACCTTCGCGGTGCGCGCTCCGGGGAAGCGTGCCAGCACCTCCGGCACCTGGGCGGCGTCGACGGCGGGCACGGTCGCGTTGATCGGAATCTTGTCGCGATGTACCTGCGGCGGTGGTTCATAGGCCGCCTCCAGCGCGGATGCCAGCCAATGCGCTGCCTCCGGCGGCTCGTATTCGAGGAACGCGCCGAACTCGCCCCACCCGGCCGGGCCCTCGATCAGCGCGACTTCGCGGACCGTGATGCCGCGAAAGCGCACCCGCATCGGGAGGGCGACGACGTGCATGCGGTCGAGGACGTCGTCGAGCTGCGGCATGCGCACCATCCTGCCGGTTCCGGGTCGGCAGGTTTAACGATCGCGAATCCGGCTACCTTTCAGTTGCTTAACTAATTGTGATTCGTAGTAGGAGCACATGGTGCAACTGAAGACTCTGGTGCCCTCGGCGCTGGCGGTGACGGTGACCGCGGTTGCCGGTGGCCTGGCCAGCAAGGACTCGCAGTCCCTCTGGTACGCGAAGCTGCGTAAGCCGCCGTATCAACCACCGCGGCAAGCGTTTCCGATCGTGTGGCCCATTCTGTACGCCGATATCGCCGTGACCTCGTCGGCGACGCTCGACGAACTCGAGCGCCGTGGCCGAAGCGAGGAACGTCGGCGCTACCTCACCGCCCTCGCGGTCAACCTGGTGCTCAACGGCAGCTGGTCGTGGTTGTTCTTCAACCAGGGCAAGCTCGGCACGTCGGCGGTGGCGGCGGGCGCGCTGACGCTCAGCAGCGCCGACCTCACCCGCCGTGCCGTGCAGGTGCGCGGCGCCCAGGCGGCGCCGCTGGCGTTGTATCCGCTGTGGTGTGCGTTCGCGACCGCGCTGTCGACGCACATCTGGTTCCTTAACCGACGATGATGCGGCTATTGGAGATCCCGCGCCAGGTCGCGGAGTCGGTGTTCTCGATGGTCGGGATCCGGGTGGGCACCGAAGAGCCGCACTACCTGGCCACGAAGCTGTCCGGGCAGGTGGAGATACGCCGGTACGGTCCCAGGATCGCCGCCGAGACCACGGTGAGCGCCGACGAGGACCGCGCCAGAAGCATCGGGTTCCGGCGCCTTGCCGGCTACATCTTCGGCGGCAACCACCGCGACGAGACGATCGCGATGACCGCACCGGTCAGCCAGCAGTCGCGCGAGAAGATCGCGATGACGGCGCCGGTCTCGCAAGCCCGCGACGGCGAGAACTCGACGATCCGCTTCTACATGCCGTCGAAGTGGACGATGGACACATTGCCCACTCCCGACGACGAGAACGTGCGGTTGGTCCAGGTGCCGGGTGAAACGGTCGCGGTGCTGCGGTTCACCGGCGATCGCAGTCCGCGAGCCGTCGCCGAACGCACGCGTGAGCTCTCGGCGACGCTGCGCGCCAACGGGATCGAGGCCGTCGGGCCGCCGCAGTCCTGGTTTTACGACCCGCCGTGGACGCTGCCGTTCCGCCGCCGCAACGAGATCGCGATCCCGGTGCGGCCCACCGACTAGACCGTCGCGCGGTCTCGGCCCTCCCAGTAGGGCTTACGCAGCTCCTTTTTCAGGATCTTGCCCGTCGGATTGCGGGGCAGCTCATCGGTGATGTCGACCGTCTTGGGGCACTTGTACGCCGCGAGCCGTTCCCGGCACCATGCGATGAGGTCTTCGGGTGCCACCGAATCCTCGACCGACACAACGGCCTTGACCACTTCGCCCCACTTCTCGTCGGGCACGCCGATCACCGCGACGTCGGTCACGGCGGGGTGTTCGGCGATGACGCGTTCCACCTCGATGGAGTAGATGTTCTCTCCGCCGGAGATGATCATGTCCTTGAGGCGGTCCTCGACGAAGATGTAACCGTCATCGTCGATGCGGCCGATGTCTCCCGTGCGGAACCAGCCGTCGTCGGTGATCGCCTCCGCCGTCGCCTCGGGTTTGTTGTGGTACCCCTTCATCAGTTGCGGTGTGCGGAACCACAATTCGCCCTGCTCCCCTGCCGGCACATCTTTCAGCGTGTCCGGGTCGACCACCCGGACCTCGGCGCCGGGGATGACTCGCCCCGCGCTGACCAGCCGTTCCTCGGTGCCCGAGCGGTGGTCGTCGGGCAACAGCTGGCTGATCACGCCGCAGACCTCGGTCAGCCCGTACACCTGGATGAAATCGGTGTTCGGCCAAGCCTCCAACGCCGCGCGCAGCAGCGGCAGCGGCATCGGCGACGCGCCGTACACGTACGTCTTCAGTGCCCCGAACAACTTGACCGCGTCCTCGCCGGACTCCAGCACCTTGGCCAGCACCGCGGGCACCAGGAAGGTTCGGTTGGCGCCGTTGAGGATTGCGCCGGCCAGCGCGGCGCCGTCGACCTCGCGCGTCATCACCGTCGGCACACCGTCGTGAATGCTGAACTGCACGTAGGACGATCCGCCGACGTGGAAGAGCGGCATCGACACCATGCTCTTGTCGCCCTCGTCGAAGCCCCACCCGTTGTGCGCGTTGACGGTGTGCGCGATCAGGTTGGCCTGGGTGATCTGCACACCCTTCGGGCGTCCCGTCGTGCCCGATGAGTACATGATGATCGCCACGTCGTCGGGCTGAACATCGTCGGCGCGCCCGACCGGCGTCGCGTCGGTGAGCAGCGCCTCGTACTCGTCACCGTCACCGCCGTCGGGTGTCACCTCGATGAGGTGTTCGACGTGGGTGAGCTTGTCGCGGATCTTGTCGATCGTCGGCTTCAGCTCCGTGCCCACGATCAACAGCTTGGCTTCCGAGTCGGTGAGCACGTAGTCGATCTCATCGGCGGCCAGCCGGAAGTTGATGATCGCCGTTGCCGCGCCCAACGACGCGGCCGCGATGGTCAATTCGACGCAGGCCGGGTGGTTCTTGTCGAGGAAGGCCACCACGTCACCGCGTTTGATTCCGCGCTGCTGCAACGCGCCCGCCAGGCGGCGGACCCGGTCGTTCCATTGCGACCAGGTCCAGGTGCGGTCGAGGAAGGTCATCGCCTCGGCGTCGGGTTGGGTTTCGGCCCAGTGCGCGAGCCGTTCGTCGAGGAATTGCGGGTCATGCAGGTCAGACATGGGAGAAGCCTAGCGACCGTCGCGGTCTGGTCAGTCGCCTTTGCGGTAAACCTGTCGGCCGGCCAGATACGTGGCCTGCACCTGCAGATCGGCGATCTCCTCGGGCGCCACCGTGCGCGGATCGGCCGACAGCACCACCATGTCGGCGTACTTGCCCACTTCCAGCGAGCCGACCACATCGTCGGCGAACAGCTGGTAGGCCGCGTCCACTGTCTGCGCCCGGATCGCCTGCTCGACGGAGATGCGTTGCTCCGGGCCGATCACCCGCCCGCTCGGAGCCGTGCGGGTGGCCGCGACGCTGATGTTGCGCAGCGGTTCTTCGGGGGTGACCGGCGGATCGTTGTGCAGCGAGATCCGCATACCCGTGGCGACCGCGGATCCGCATGGCATCCAACGGCTTCCGTGTTCGGTGCCGAACAATCCATCGACGATGATGTCGCCCCAGTAGTGGATCTGATCGACGAACACGCTGCAGACGACGCCGAGGTCGTGCGCGCGTTGCAGCTGATCGTCGCGGATGGCGCCGACGTGCTCGAGCCGCAGCCGGTGATCGTCACGGGGCCAGCGCCGCAACGCTTCTTCGTACACGTCGAGGATGGTGTCGACGCCGGCGTCGCCCTGGACGTGGCAGGCCATCGGCCAGCCCTGGGGGAAGTAGGCGTGGACGATCTCGGTGAGTTGTTCGCGGGTGTAGTTGGCGTGCCCGCACGATCCGGGTGCGACGCCGATGGTGCGCGTGGCGTCGGTGTCCAAGTACGGAAACGACAGGTCGATGTTGCCGATCCACGGCGACCCGTCGACCCAGATCTTGATCCCGACCTGACGGAGCAGGTCGTCGCCGGTGCCCGGGGTCGCGTCGGTGGACATCTGGGCATTGGAGATTTCGTAGAGCCGCAGCCGCACGCTCAATTCAGTGCGCAGCGTTTCGATCACCGGCCGGAACACCGGATCGAAGGCCATCTCCGAGCAGGTGGTCAGTCCGGCGGCGTTGAGCCGCTGCAGTTCGGTGTGCAGCATCGCCGGGTAGTCGGCGGGATCGATCACGCCGGCCAGCAGGCTGAACACCGCTGCGGTCTCCTCGGCGGTGCCGTCGAGTTCACCGTTCGCGTCGCGGCCGTACCGGGCGCCTTTGGGGTCGGGGGTGTCGCGGGTGAGCCCGAAGCGCCGGGCGGTGGCGCTGTTGAAGTAGGCCTTGTGCCCCGAGTTGTGCACGATCACCAAGGGATCGTCGGGGGCGACGTCGTCGAGCCAGGCCAATGTCGGCGCCGGTAAGCCCTTCTGCAGCAGCGGATCCCAGCCGTTGAGGTACGCACCCTCGGCGCCGCGGTTGGCGACCTCGGTCTTGATGGCGGCGACCACGTCGTCGCCCTTGGGCAGTGTGACCGGCCGGATGTCGACCATCCGCTCGGACAGCACGATGGCCTCCATCAGCGGATGGCCGTGCGCCTCGACGAATCCTGGCATCACGCACCCGTCGACGTCGCGGGTCTCGGTGCCGGGGCCGATCCAGCCGTCGATCTCGTTGCCGCTGCCCACGGCGACGATGCGGCCGTCGCTCACCGCGAGCGCCTCCGCGGTCGGCTGGCTTTCGTCGACCGTCAGGATGGTTCCACGGATGATCAGGTCAGCGGGCATCGCTGCTCCTCGTGTCGGCTTTGGTACGGCCCCAGAAGTCGGTCAGCCCGAGATCGGTCGATGTGACCCGGCCGTCGGGCCGCAGCACGATCAGACGGTTGTCGTTGGAGGGCTCGAAGGCGGGCGGGGTGGGCGTCGCGATGACGAGGATGTCCCCGTCGGGTGTGGCGGTCACCCGCTTGACATCGTCGAGGTCGGCCACCACCGCCATCGTCTCCCCCGACCCGATGTCGATCAGCAAAAGTGACTCTCGCCCATCGGTGTTCGGGTCGTCGCCGCGCACGAGCACCACGCCGCTCACGGTACCCAGTGGCGCTGCGGCCGAGTGGTGCTTCGTGAACATGTCTGTGCCTTCGGCGAGTTGTTCTCCGGTGGCGAGCGCCGCAGGGGTGCGCACGATCTCGTAGACGAGTTCGGGGCGGGTCACATCGTGGATGCGGGTGAGCACCTCGGTGCGTCCGTCGGGCCATTCGCGGGTCAACACACCCGTCTGCCGGGACAGGTGCACCGCGCCGCCGTCGGGAAGCGCCATGCGCTTCGGCGTGGCCGCCGGGTCGACGTCGATCATCTCGAATGCCGTGTCGCGCGTGGGCGCCGAGTCGGCGATCAGTGTGCCGCGCCAGTTGTCGGCCACATCGTGGGGCGTAGGCGTGGCTTCGGTTGTGCCCAGCGGGATGTGGACGACGGTGCCCGACTGGGTCAGCGCGATGACGGCGTCGAGGTCCGGGTCGACGTGGTAGGCCATGTAGGCCTGCACGTAATCGTTGCCGAGACCGGGGATCTGGTCGTTCTGCATGACGATCCGACCGTCCTCGACGGCAACGATCGACAATCCGTAGTCGGTGGCGACGTATGCGAGGCCGTCGGCGACGGCGAGTACGGCCCGTTCCCAGCCACTCTTGCCGTGCAACTGGACATCCCACAGCAGTTCGCCGGTGTGAAGCGACACCGCGGCCAAGCGCTCCTGCCATACGTCGTCGGTACCGAACGGGGCCGAGCGCACACCGCCGGTGCGGCCGTACGCCGCCAGCACGGCGGGGTGACCGGCGACGGTGGCGAAGCCGACGACGGGGCCGACGCTGGGCATCGGATCGCCGAGCACCCGCGGGACGGCGTACATCCCGAGTAGGGCGCCGACCACCACCACGGCGAATCCGAGCGAACGTGCGATACCCATGACCGATTGTCGGCGGCCCGGTCTAAGTCCGCTCTGGCTCGGTGATGAGAAATCTCCCAAACTCCGATGAAAATTTCGTGCGGCACGTGTCGAATTCTGTGGGAGCCCGTTCGACGGAGTTGTGAGGGCGCGAGAACCCGCCCCGACAACCGACAAGGAGACAGACAAATGGCGCGATACATGCTGATCATGCGGGTCACCCCCGAGGCCGAAGCTGCGTTCGCCGACGCCAACGTGGACTTCAACGAGGTCATCGAGTCGATGGGCCGCTACAACGAGGAGTTGATCAAGGCCGGTGTGATGCTCGCCGGCGAGGGCCTGACCGGGCCGGAGGACGGTTTCGTCGTCGACTTCGACTCCGATCCGCCGGTGGTGACCGACGGCCCGTACACCGAGGCCAAGGAGCTGTTCAACGGGTTCTGGATCATCGACGTGTCGTCGAAGGAGGAGGCCAAGCAGTGGGCCCAGAAGTGCCCCCTGGGGCCTGGCGTGAGGCTCGAGGTCCGGCTGGTCGGCGAGACCGACCAGTTCCCGCAGGACAACCCGTGGATCAAGAAGGAGATTCAGTGGAAGGCCGAGCTGGCGGAGAAGGTCGCGGCGCAGGCGCGGGCCGAGGCCGACAAGTTGGCGTGAGTCCTTGCTGAGCGCGTGCGACGGGCGCTACGTGGCGCGGATCCGGATGGGTCCGCGCCACTCGGCGTTCGGGTCGAGCACCTCACCTTTCTGGGTGATCTCGACGTCGCCGTCGCGGGCCAGGTCGCGGGCGGTCTCGCGGGCGTCGTCCATCAGTTCGCGCCAGTCGTCGCCGCCGACGGCGCGGGCCGCGTCCGACGGGCAGATCGTCTTGTCCGGGCCGCGCTCATGAGTGAGCTTCAGGATCGTCTCGCGCAGCCGCTGCCTGGCATCGGTGCTCACCGGCCGAACCCTACGCGCTATGCGCCCGCACAGACCCCGGAGTCGCGGATCACGCCACCGTAGACGTTGGCGGTCGCGATGTTGGCGTTGATCTGTCCGGACGGCATCCGCTTCTTGATCTTGTCGCTGATCTGAGTGAACTGATACCACAACCGGTAGATCGAATCCCCATGGAACACCGGCGAATACTCGCTCTGGTCCGGGTAGTTGATGATGAACAGCGTGTGGGCGCGGGGGTCGAGGAATGCGGCGGACTGATCGAGGTTGGCCGCGACGATGTCGCCCGCCTCGCTGACCCCGGGCCGCCCCCAGTCGTCGCCCTGATCGGCCAGGAAACGCTGAAATCCGTACACCTGGCCCATCAGCTGCTCGTACTGCGCGTTGAACCACTGACATGAATCACGCATCGCGGTGATCTGCTCCGGCGTGACCCGTATCTGCCACAGGTTGTACGGGAACACGGTGTAGTCGGGCTGCCAATCCGACGGATGCGGTGTGAACACCGGCAGCGTCGGGGTGGCGGGTTCGGCGCGGCTCACCGGTGCGAACAACAGCAATCCGGTCAGAAGTGCGGCAAGCGCCCGAAACATGCTCAACCACCGCCGAATTCGGGGCGCAGGATCGGCGCGAGCGCCGACAGCGGGATGTGGGCCTGCACGGTGCCGCCGTCCATCGCCCACTGCGGAAGCCCCGGGCTGAAGTTGATCGGCCGGTCCCGGGCCACCGGGTAGTCAGGCATGTAGAGGATCAGCTCATCTGGAGTGAGCGCCCACGCTTTGTACGCACCGGAGTAGACCTTGTCCGGGGTCCAGCGGTCCGGGGTGAACGGGTAGGTGCCAGGTTGGTGCGGCGGCGGTGCGGCGTCGAGTGCGGCGACGATGAACGGCTCGCCCAGGCGCGGGATCTCGGCCATGTGGTCGACGCCCGGATTGAACAGGTCGGCCAGTTGCAGCCGCCGACCGTCGGCGAAGGTGAAGGTGCGGTAGGCGTCGCTGATGATCGGCGCGTTCGGGTGTGCGAGGGCGTCGGTACCGACCGTCCCCGAGTACATCTCGTGGAAGACGACCGTCATCGCGCCGCCGTGCTGGAAGATCTGGAAGTGCTGCTCGCCGAAACTGTCGTGGACCGTCATCTTCGCGGCGTCGCGCCAGTTGTTCATCAGGTTGGTCAGGTACCCCCGGATCGTCGGGTTGTCCACCAGATCGCCGGGCAACGCCATCTTGATGTTGCGCGTCGCTTTGCGCTCCGAAACCACCGACGTGCTGCAGAACTGCCCGTCCCAATGCCCGCCGAGCTCCGCGCAGAAGGAGGGCGCCGACGCGGACGCGGTGGGTGCGACGGCCACCACCGCGGTGATCATGGCCGCCGCGGCCAGTGCCGGGCTCAGCAGGCGCATCTCACGTCTCCCCACGTCCTCACGGCAATTCGACTTTGCTTGCCCGCCAACGCCCGTCGATGTTCTCCATCGTCATCTTGATGCGGCTGCGGTCGATGCGCGGATCGGGCACATTGGTGTTGGTGACGGACTGGTCGACGAACAGCAGCACGACCGCCTTGTCCTTGGTCGCCGACTGGACCGCCGATTCGAGCACCACCCCGTGAGCGGATGCCTTGTTGTCGATCAGCAACTGCCGCAGTTGGCTGCTGGACTGTGAGTACATGTCCTTGAACTCGCCGGTCGCCCCGTCGAGCACCGCATCGAAGTTCTCGTCGACCTTCGCCGAGTCGATGCTCGTCAAGACCTGTGCGTAGGTCACCGCTGCGGCCTGGGCCTGTTCGCCGGCCTGTGCGATTTGACGCTCCTGCCACAGTTGCCAGCCGAGGAACCCGGTTGCGCCGAGCAGCACCACGAACGCCAGGATCAGCGCCCCGCGCAGCACCGGGCGGCGCCAGTTGCGTACGGTGCCTTCGCCGTTGGAGTCGTTGGAGGCGTCGTCACCGGACTCGGTTTCGGGAGTCTTCGCATCGGATTCGGCGGCATCGGATTCGGCGGTGCCGGACGTGGCGGTGTCGGTTTCGGCGGTGTCGGTTTCGGACTCGGCCGCCGTGTCGGCTTGCGGCGCGTCGGGCTTATCGGTCTCGCGGTCTCGGTCGGTACTCACGGGCATCGTCATCTCCTCACGGATAGGCGTCGGTCAGCGCGGCGGCTCGATCGGGAGCGTCGGACCGCCGTAGGGCGTCGGAATCGTGTAGCGCCCCTTCGGGGTTGGGTCCATCTGTCGGCCGAGGTCGGCACCCGGGGGTGGCCCGGCGGTGTCGTCTCCGGCGGGTCGTGGTGCGTTCTTGGCTCCGCGCACCAGGACTCCGGGGTGGTCGTCGCGGCAGTAGGTGTACATGAACGGTTCGGGGTAGTCCGCGTTCGACGGCGGCAGCTTGGGCGTGCCGTAGTCGCACGTGTAGCGGGGATAGATCTCGGCGGTTCCCCACAATCCGCCGCTGTGCATGGCGGCGCCGAGCGCGTCGAGCACCGATGTGCGGTGCTTCGGGAACAGCGCGTTCAGCGCCGGCACCCGCAGGTAGAGCAACCGGGACGTGGTGCTCAGATTGCCCAGCAGCTGCACCATGGTGTCGGAGTTGTCGACGAACAGGTTGTCGACGTGCTTCAGGACGCCGGGTGTCTGGTCGGTGAGCCGGCGATAGCCGTCGCGCATCTTGTTGATCCCGACGAAGCTCTCGCTGAGATTGTCTGAGGCAGCATCGATTCCGGCGTTTTTGTCGGCGACGAGGGTGAACACCACCTGGCTGGTGCGCAACAGCGAACTGGTCTCGGGCAGGACCGAATCGAGGGTCGACAACAAGAAGGTGCCGCCGTCGACGATGTCGGCCAGCTTCTGCGGACCGGCCTCGCTCAGACTCAGTTCTCGTCTGATGAGTTCGAGCTTCTCGGTGTCGGCCTGGGCCAGCGCCCCGTCGGCGTTGGCGAGCAGCTCGGCCAGGCTCACCGGAATCGTGGCCCGGCCCTGACCGACCACTGCGCCGTCCGCAAGGAACGGGCCCGTCTGATCGTCGGGAACGAAGTCGATGTACTGCTCACCGGCCGGGGACAGCCCCGAGACCCGCACGGCAGACGATTTGGGGATCTGCGTCGTCGAGTTGACGGTTACCACCGCGTTGACGCCGCCGGGCGTGAGGTCGAGTCGTTCCACCCGGCCGATCCGCACTCCGCGCAGCGTCACATCCTGATTGGGCAACAACCCGGCCGACGCCGGCAGTTCGACGGTGAGCCGGTACGTCGACGCGAGCGGGTTAACCTGTAACGCACCGAACAACAGATACGCGGTCGCCACCACGAGCGTCATGACCAACGCGATCGCCGACAGCCAGGCCCGGCGACGGTAACCGAACCGGACGAGGCCGACGATGCGGTCGGCGGCAGCGGCGATCATCGTGGGGCCTCGGCGGGCAGTGGGGCAGGCGACGGCGGCGACGGCGGCGGAGCGACCGGCGGCGCTTGGGGAGCGGCGGCCGGTCCAGGAGCGGCGGCCGGCGCAGGCCCATGTTGGGGCGCGACGATGATCTCACCGGGCTCTGTCGGGCTGGGGATCACCGGGACTTGCGGTACCCCCGGCCCCCTGCCAACGACCCGCTCCTGCAACCGAAACAGCGTGTACTGCAGCGTGCCCACCAGCTGATGCCAGTCGTGGCGCTTGGGTCCGTGCAGCCCCGGGTCGCCGGCGTATCCGATGTCGGGGATGGACCCCAGGACCAAACGGTCGACGCTGGCGTCCAGCGCGATCGAGCTACTGGTCAACGTCTTGAGGAATGGCGGCATCAACCGATTGAGCGCGTAGAGCGTGGCGCCGGGAGCCAGCGCGACGTCGTTCCACGCGCGCGCAACGGTGTTGGCATCGGCGATGACACTGCGTCCGCTGGTGTCGGTGCCTGCGATCGACGGGAACTTGCGCATCTGGTTCGAGACATCGCCGAGCTGTTGGACGAGATCGGCGATCTGGGTGGTGTGGGCCGCCGACGTGTCGGTGGCCGGGCGGGCCTCAGCCATCACGTCGGCTATCACCTGGTTCTTGGCGGCGATGGAGTTGGCCAACCGCGAAGTCTCGGTCATCGCGGTCGAAATCTCGTCCGAACGCGCGTTGAGCCTGCCGAGCGTGTCGTTGGTCTTGCGGATGAGGGCGCCGAACGCCTGCCCCTCGTCACCGGTCGCCTTGCCCAGTCCGTTGATGATGTTGGTGAAGTTGCGCACCGCACCGCCGTTGACCAGGATCGCGGCCGAACCCAACACCGATTCGACCGTGGCCGCGGCCGTCGTCGACTCCAGGGGAATGGTGTCGCCGTCCTTGAGCAGCGGCGTGCCCGGTTCCACCGGACTCGGCGGCTTGATCGCCACGAACACGTCCCCCAGCGGTGTCGCAGAACGCAATTCGGCCGTGCTGCCCTGCGGCAACTGCACACCGTCCATGATCCGCAATGTGGTGACCGCGGTGTAGTTGCGGGCCACCATCGACTCCATCTGGCCGACATCGGCGCCGGCCAGCTTGACCTTCGCGTTCGCCGGCAGGTTCAGTGCGTTGGAGAACACGGCGGTCACCCGGTATCCACCCGAGCCCACACTGGGTGCCGGCAGCGGCAGACTCGACAGACCCTCGGTGGCGCAGCCGGAGACGACCAGGCACCCGCTCATCGCCAGGGCCGCTGCCAGCCGCCGCCGGCGGTTCCGGACGGTGGCCATCACTTCTGCCCCATCGCCGCGAGCCCTTCGAGCATGTACGTCAACCCGAAATCCGGTCCGAAGTCCTGCAATGTTCCCGTGCTGCAACCCAACTGGCGCAGGCCCATCATGTTGCAGACCTCCTTGATCAGCTGGTTGTCGAACAGGACCTTGTCGGTGACCACCTTCACCCGCAGCGCGCCGTTCTTCTGGTCGGCGACGTTGTAGAGGTTGTCCAGGGTCATCGGCGCGAGGTCGAGGAACTCCATCAGATCGCGTTCGTGGTCGACCGCGGTGTTCAACACGATGTCACCGTTGGCGACGAGATCCTTGATCGAATCCCGGTGCTTTTCCAACACTTCGCCGGTGTTGGTCAACACCTCGTTGATCTTCTTACCGGTGGTGCCACTGCCGAGTTCCTCGTCGGCCAAGATCTGGCTCAGGGCCCGCACGGACGAACCGAACTCCCGCATCATCGAGTCGTTGCGGGCCGCCGCCTCCGACAGCGAACTTACGTTGCGCACGATGGTGGTGAGCTGATCCTTGGTCACGGTGCCGCGATCGGCGCTGAGCCGCAACGCATGCGACAGTTCACCCAGCGCGTCCTTCATCTGCTGGCCGTTGCCGTCGACGATCGCCGCGCTGGCGTCCACCACATCGGCGATCGGGCCGTCTCCCTTCCCGTCACCGCGCAGCGACAGCGCGAGCTTGTCGAGAACGTCGAGCACCCTGGCGAATTCGACCGGTGTCCGGGTGCGGTTCAAACCGATGGTGTCGTGGTTCTGCAGGGTGGGGCCGTCGCGGTAGGGCGGGGTCAACTCGATCTGGCGATCGGTGAGGATCGAGTTCGAGATGGTGGCGGCCTGGACGTCCGCGGGCACCTTGACATCCTTGTCGACGGTGAAATCGACCTCGACGTAACCACCCTTGGTGGTGATCTTGGTGACCTTGCCCACCGGCATCCCGAGGACCGCGACCACATTGCCATCGTATAACCCTGCGGCGCTGTCGAATTGGGCGGTGACGGTGATGGTGTCGAGCTGATCCACTGCGAACTTGACCACTACCACGGCCGCAGCCAGTGCTACGGCGAGGCCGACGGCGACCACCGCGATGATCTTGGACCTGGTGCTTTTCACACTCGCTCCTCGGATGGCTGGCTCATTTGCAGTCCTGGTAGTACTCGAGCATGCCGAACTGCTTGGCCCGGCCGCTGATTGCGCACATCCACGAGTCGACCAGCAGGCCGCTGGAGGCGTTGAAGTCGATCGCGTTGCCGGTGCCGGTGATGTTGGTCATGTTGCGTAGGGCGACAGCCCCGGACTGCAGGATGCTGCGCACCATGCCGTCGTTTCGGCCGAGCAGAGTGGATAGCTCCCGCAGGTTGTCGAGCAGCTCCTCGAGCTCGGGCCGATCGTCGATCACGATGCTGCTCAACGTCTCCACCAGGTTGGTCAGCCCGTCCATCATCGCGTGGAACGTGGCACGCCGCGCGACGAACTCACCGAGCAACGAGTTGCCCTGATCCATCAGGCTGCCGATCGTGGACTGCTGGCGACGCAGCGTGGAGCTGACCAGTTCCGTCGTCTTGAGTAGCTCGCCCAACTGGTCGCGGCGTTCGGCGATGATCGTCGACAGCGTGTGGGTGTTCTCCAACGCCTGCGGAACGACCGGGGGCAGGGTCTCCAGCTGGCGGCCCAGAATCGCCAGGGTTTCGGCGAACTGATCGGAGTCGACCTGCTCGTAGGTGGTGGTGACGTCGGCCAGCGCCTCCTGCAGGTCGTAGGGCACCTCGGTGTGCGTCAGGTCGAAAGTGTCGTCGGGCAACGATCCTGGCCCATCGGGATACAGCGCGAGGTAGCGCGATCCCAGGATCGTCGTGATCTTGATCGAGGCGCGCGAATCTTCACCGAGCACGACGTCGTTGCGGACTTTCAGGTCCGCCTCGACATGGTCACCCTTGAGTTCCATGCTCAACACCTCGCCCACCGGGATGCCGGCCACGGTGATCGGATTGCCGGGTTGCAGCGCCGCGGCTTGCAGAAAACGCGCGGTGTAATGGCGGTAACCGAAGTCGGCGACTCTCACCAACATCAGCGCTCCGATGAGAGCCGAAACCACCGCGACGGCAACGACTCCCAACCAGATCTTGCTGTAGCTCTCCAGCGGGCGCCGCCTGCGCGCGGCGTTGAGTGTTCGATCAGCCATTGGCCATATTCCTGCACTTGGGGGTGTACCGGGCTTTGTTGCCGGGGGTGGCCGCGTCGACGACGATCGGCGTCACGTCGTTGAGCCCGGGGAAGAACGCGGTGCCGTCGAGGTTGCACGCGTAGGCGCTGGCGTAGGTGCCCTCGCCGGTGATGCGCGCAAATCCCTTCAGCATCAACGGCAGATTGGCCCCGACGAAGGCCAGTTGCGGTTCGATCTTGACCATGTGCTGCGCGAAACCCGGTTCGCGCTGAACGAGTTCGTTCAGCGACCGGTAGACCTCGTCGGAGATCGTCGACAGCTGGCGCACCACTTTGGCGATCGAGCCCATCGAATCCACCAGTTGAGGCCGTCGCGCGTCGAAGGTCGAGACCACCGAGCGTGCTTCACCGATGATGTGGTCGAGGTCGTCGTTGTGTCGGGCGAGGTTGGCAACCACGAGGTTCAGGTCGGTGATCACCCCGCCGAGTTCCTCGTCGCGGCCGGCGAACGCGTCGGTCAGCTGCGCGGTCTGGTCGATCAATGCGGTGATCGACCCCTCGTCGCCCTGCAGTGACTGGATCACACCCTTGGTGAGGTTGTCGGCGTGCCGCGGGTCGAGCACGCTGAACAGCGGTTCGTACCCGTTGAGGAGCCTGCCCACGTCGAACGACGGATCGGTTTGTTCGACCGGGATGACACTGCCGGCGGGTAGCGGATCGGGCGATCCCAGGTTCCCCAGCGACAGGCCGAGGTATCGCTGCCCGACGATGTTCTGGTAGGTCACCGAGGCGACGGTGGTGCCGAGCAGCTGCTGGTCGCGTTGCACGACGAACGACACCTTGGCGTGTTTGCCTTGCAGGTCAATGCTTTCCACCCGACCCACCCGGACGCCGGCCATCCGGACGTCGTCACCCTCGCGTAGGCCGAAGACATCGGTGAACACCGCGGCGTAGGGCACCGTCGAGCCGGCGACGTCCCGGCGCAGCGTGACGTAGACAAGCCAGGTCAACGTCAGCGCCACCACCATGAACAGTGACAGCCCGACGAGTGCGGCACGATATTTCATCGGGTCCCCCCGATCACGGCTTCGGCGGGCAGCGGCGGCGCCGGTGCGGGCGCGGCCGGTGGCGGTGCGGGCGCGGCCGGCGGCGGCGCGGGTGCCCGGGGCGAATCACCCGGTTTGGGTGCAACCGGCGCCACAGGCGACTGGTTCACCGGTGGTGGCGGTATCGGCACCAACGCGTCGTTCGCTGTTCCCGGCACCGGCGGTGCGGGCGACATCCACGGTGGCAGTGGTGGATTCGGGTCGGCGAGGCTGGGATTGGGGTTCACCAGCGGCGGACCCACGGCGATCAGGTTTCCGTTCTCGCCGAGTACTGTGCCCGGGGGAGGCGCCAGATCCTTGGGCGGCTGATAGTTCTGCGGCAGAAGGACGTCGGGCAACTCCGGCCGGGTCACCACCAGGGGCGCGGTGTAACAGCTGGGACCCTTCAGTTCCCCGTACCGCGGGCAGTCGGCCCGGGTGTAGGTGTAGCTCGGGGTCAGGGAGAAGTTCATCCGCATGTTGCCGACATCGCGCTCGGGCCGCCACACCTCGTTGAAGAACTTGTCGGACAAGCCATTCAGCTTGATGAAGGCAGGCAGCCAGTGATGTGAGGTGTCGGCCAGGATCCCCATCACCGGCGTCAGCTCCGAGGTGGTCGTGACCAGCCGGTCGGTGTGGTTGTTCAATGCAGTGTGCGTGGTTCCCATGGTGTGCATACCGCCACTGATCAGCGCGTCGAGTTGAGCGCGCTGCTGCACCAGGGTCTGCATCGGTTCGACGGCCATGTGCAGCGCGTCGATCAGTTCCGGCGCGGTGGCCTGCAGCCCCCGCGTCGCATCGACGAGCGCCGAGACCGTGGTCGGGCCCGGATCGGTGGCGACGATCGCGTTGAGCTGATCGAGCATCCGATTCAGTTGCGCGCCACTGGTGAGCAGTTCGGTGCGGCGATCCTCGGTGGCCTCGTTCACGGCCGCCAGGACGCCCACCGTCTTGTCCTCGCGACCGCGCCCGGTGGCGGCCAGGATGTCGCGCAACTTACTGATCGTGGTCTGAAACAGCACGGTGGGCAGCTCGGTGTCTTCCGGAATGTGCGCCCCCGCACTGATCGCCGGTCCGCGTTGCTCGCTTGGATCATTCGCCGGCCCGCCGCTTCTGTCATTCGGCGACCCCCCGCCGGCGGGATCCGCCAGCTGCACCGACGACACCGCGAACACGTTGCTGGGCACCACCCGCGCCGTGACGTTCGCCGGTATGGAGCGGGCGTAGTGCGGATCGAGATTGATGTGGACGTAGTTGGGGTTTCCGTGCGCTGCCGGGGTGACACTGTCGACGGCTCCGACCAGGACACCGTGGTACTTCACGTCTGAGCGTTGCGGCAGTCCGTCACCGACGTTGACGAGATTCGCCACGACGCGCACGAACGGATCGAGGCGTCCCGTCGCCTTGACCAACAGGGTCACCGAAATCAACGCCAGCACAACGGCAACGGCGATACCGGCTCCGATCAACTGGCGATCGGTGGGGCCCCGCCCGTCCAGATCAAAGGAATTCGCCACCTACCCCCCAAACCTCGCTCCGGAGTCGACGTTCCACAGCGCCATGGTGAGAAGCATGTTGACGATGATCACCACGGTGATGCTGGCCCGCATGGCATGTCCGGCGGCGACCCCGACGCCCTCGGGCCCGCCGCTGGCATAAAAGCCGTAGTAACACTGGATCGTCGTGGCGATCCAGACAAAGACGATCGCTTTGAGAAGCGAATACAGGATGTCCTGGCCCGATAGCATCAGCGTGAAGTAGTGCAGATACGAGCCTGTCGATCCCCCGCTGATGACGTACACGACGACCTGTGTGGTCAGGTAGCTGACCGCCAGGCAGACGACGTAGAGCGGGATCACCGCGATCACCGAGGCCATCAGGCGGGTGGTGACGAGGTACGGAATGGGCCGGATCGCCAGTGAGTCAAGGGCGTCGATCTCTTCGGCGATGCGCATGGAGCCCAACTGCGCGGTGAACCGGCAGCCGGCCTGGGTGGCGAACGCCAGCGACAGCGCGATCGGGGCGAGTTCGCGAGTGTTGACCAGTGAGGAGATGATCCCCGTCGCGGGACCCAGGCCGAGCAGGTCGAGGAAGTTGTAACCCTCGATGCCGACCAGCGCTCCGACGGTGACGCCGAGGACGATCGCCACTCCGGCGGTTCCGCCTCCGACCACCAAGGAACCGTTGCCCCAGGCGATATCGGACAGCAGGCGGACGAACTCGGAGCGATAGTGCCTAAGCGCCAACGGGATCGCGACGATCGCCCGGACGAAGAAGACCAGCATGTGGCCGAGCCGCCCGATCGGGGGGCCGACCTTGCCGAAGAAGCGGACGAAGGGCACCAGCAGCGGGGGTACGTACGTCGAGGCCATGTCACAAACCGACCCTGGGGAACAGCATGATGTAGAGCTGGCTGATCGCGACGTTGACGACCATCAGGATCAGAATCGATTCGACGACGGCGGCGTTGACCGAGTTCGCGACGCCGGTGGGGCCGCCCTGCGTGGACAGCCCCTTCTGACAGGACACCACGGCGACGATGGCACCGAAGATGACCGCCTTCACCATCGCCACGATCATGTCGCCGGTAGTGGTGAACGAGGCGAACGTCGCGACGAAGCTGCCGGGCGCGCCGTTCTGGAAGTAGACGTTGAACAAGTAGCTGGCCAGGAATCCGACGAAGCACACCATTCCGGTGAGCGCTACGCCGATCATGATCGCCGCGGCAAACCGGGGAACGACCAGGCGGCGGATCACCGACACGCCCATCACTTCCATCGCGTCGGTCTCCTCGCGCATCTTGCGCGAACCGAGGTCTGCGGTGATGGCCGAGCCGACGGCGGCCGCCATCAGGATCGCGGCGGTCAGGGATGCCGCCTGTCGGATCACCGCCAGGCCGCTGGCCGCTCCGGCAAGGGACGTGGCCCCGACCTGGCCGGCCAGGAGCGCGAACTGGATCGACAGAGTGACGCCGATGGGCAGCGCCACGAGGACCGTCGGCAAGACCGCGGTGCCCGCCATGAACGCCGCCTGCCGAATGAACTCCCACCACTGGAAACGTCCGGTGAACAGGTCGATGAACATGTACTGCACAGTGCGCACGCCCAGCACGAACTGGTCCCCGGCCGTCGCGAGCGAGGCCAGGGGGTGGCGCCTGACGTAGCCGCCGGCCCAGTTGCCGATGACCTCGATTCCGTCACCACGTGCCGTCATGCTGAATCACAATTCACTTAATGCTCAACCCCCTGTCGGCAGCATTCACTATGCCCTGAGACCGCCGCAGCAATATCCAGTATTTTCCGCCCGTTCGCCATGGCCGCACTTTTGCGGCGGCGCCGAGACCCGTCACCACACCACTCGTCCGCTGAGGATGGACATTAACTTATTCGGAATGCGGGGTGGTCCGATACGGCCCCCTCCAGTCATCCGAGATGCCGACACGAGCAGAGCTCGCGGTCAATACGCATCGGGGACTGCGTGTGGTCAGGGGCTGACAGTCGAGCGCCATCAGCGCTGACAGATCCGCGTGCGCCCCGATTCCCAGGGACTTGGTGACTGGAATTGGAACACGTTCTAGTCTGATGGCCATGAGTGACCTGCTGCGCCATCCGATCCACTCCGGCCACCTCACCGTCGGGGCACTGAAGCGGAACAAGGACAAGCCGGTGCTGTTCCTCGGGGACACCACGCTCACCGGCGGACAGCTCGCCGAGCGCATCAGCCAGTACATTCAGGCGTTCGAAGCGCTCGGCGCGGGCGCGGGAACGGCCACCGGGCTGCTGTCGCTGAACCGGCCGGAGGTGCTGATGATCATCGGCGCCGGACAGACCCAGGGTTACCGCCGCACGGCACTACACCCTCTCGGTTCGCTGGACGACCACGCCTATGTGTTGAACGACGCCGGTGTCACGTCGCTGATCATCGACCCGAACCCGATGTTCGTCGAGCGGGCGCGGGGACTGTTGGAGAAGGTGCCCGCGCTCAAGCAGGTGCTGACGATCGGGCCGGTGCCTCCGGAGCTGGAGGGTGTCGGCGTCGACCTGACCGCCGAGGCCGCGAAGTACTCGCCGCAGCCCCTGGTGGCCGCGGATCTGCCGCCCGATCACATCGGCGGCATGGCCTACACCGGCGGCACGACCGGTAAGCCCAAGGGCGTGATCGGCACCGTGCAGTCGATCACGACGATGACGACGATCCAGTTGGCCGAGTGGGAGTGGCCGGAGCGCCCGAAGTTTCTCATGTGCACCCCGCTGTCGCATGCGGGCGCGGCGTTCTTCGTGCCGACGATCATCAAGGGCGGCGAACTGGTCGTGCTGACCAAGTTCGACCCGGCCGAGGTGCTGCGGGTGATCGAGGAGCAGAAGATCACCGCGACGATGCTGGTGCCGTCGATGATCTATGCGTTGATGGACCACCCCGATTCACACACCCGCGACCTGTCGTCGCTGGAGACGGTGTACTACGGCGCCTCGGCGATGAACCCGGTGCGGCTGCGCGAGGCCATCGACCGGTTCGGCCCGATCTTCGCGCAGTATTACGGCCAGTCCGAGGCCCCGATGGTGATCACGTACCTGGCCAAGGGCGATCACGACGAAAAGCGGTTGACGTCGTGTGGGCGGCCGACGGTCTTCGCGCGGGTCGCGCTGCTCGACGGTGACGGTAACCCGGTGCCGCAGGGCGAGGTCGGTGAGATCTGCGTGTCCGGCCCGCTGGTGTCCGGTGGCTACTGGAACAAGCCGGAGGCGACGGCTGAGACGTTCCGCGACGGCTGGATGCACACCGGCGATCTGGCCCGCGAGGACTCCGACGGCTTCTACTACATCGTCGACCGCACCAAGGACATGATCGTCACCGGCGGGTTCAACGTGTTTCCCCGCGAGGTGGAAGACGTTGTGGCCGAACATCCGTCGGTCGCCCAGGTGTGTGTCATCGGAACGCCCGACGAGAAGTGGGGCGAGGCGGTGACCGCGGTGGTCGTGCTGCGCCCCGACGCCGACCGCTCCGAGGACGCCGTCTCGCAGATGACCTCCGAGATCCAGGCCGCGGTCAAGGAGCGCAAGGGTTCGGTGCAGTCGCCCAAGCAGGTGATCGTCGTCGACTCGGTGCCGGTGACCGCGCTGGGGAAGCCGGACAAGAAGGCCGTGCGCGCGCAGTTCTGGGAGGGCAGCGACCGCGCGGTCGGCTGAGGCTAGCTTTCTGTTGGCGCGAGCGACCGCGTTTGTACATGCGATAGCGGCGTGTCGACGGGCAGACACGGTCGCTCGCGGGGGTTTGGTTACGGGGTTGGCTACGGGGTGACGACGAAATCGGCTCTCGCCCGGGCGGTTTCGATGCGCGCGGCGTTCGGGTCGTCGACCGCGCGCACCCATTCCTCGGCCTGCTCGGGTGACTTACCGAACTCGACATGCCGGCCGACGAGGCGACGACGGCGTACGTCGGGCGGGGCGTCGACGTACCAGACCTCGTCGAGCAGGGCGCGAATAGTCGGCCATGGGAGCTCGTCATCGAGCAGGTAGTTACCCTCCGTGACGATCAGTCGATGGTCGGGCAGGACGGGGATGCTGCCCGCGATCGGCTGTTCTAGATTGCGGTGAAACGCCGGTGCGTAAACGGTCTCCTCGCGCTGCGCTCTGATGCGTTGCAACAGAGCGAGATATCCATGGGCGTCGAACGTGTCGATCGCGCCTTTGCGGTGGATGCGGCCCAGCCGCCGCAGTTCGACGTCGGCGAGGTGAAAGCCGTCCATCGGCACGTACACCGCGTCGTCGGTCGCGGCCGCGATCGCCTCGGCCAGCGTCGACTTGCCCGCACCCGGCGGCCCCGTGACACCGAGAACGACGCGGGGCTGTCGGCGCTGAAGCGCGTCGAGCCGACTAGTCCAGGAGGGCATCGATTTCCGCGGCGAAGCGAGCAAGTCGCTCCTCTTCGCTGGGAATGCCCCGCTGCTCGTCGGCGGCGCGCTGCCAGCCCAGCCGCCACATCCTCGCGATCGCCCGGTCCCCCAGTCCCGCGTACGGGTTGACGAGCGTGTGCGGGAATGCCTTGCGGCCTTCCCAATACGCGGTGACCAACCTGTGGGTCATACCTTCTAACTTTCCGTCGCCACCAGTTGGAAAGCACTGCGACACGCCGCACGAAAACGGCGGTTTGCATCGGCTCGGCACAATGAAGGCGTGAGCGACGTGCAGGCGACCGTCGACGCGGTGTGGCGCATGGAGGCGGCGAAAATCGTCGCGACGTTGACGCGCTCGATCGGCGATGTCGGGCTCGCCGAAGACCTGGCCGCCGACGCGCTCGTCGACGCTCTGGAGCAGTGGCCCGTGACCGGCGTTCCGCGCAACGCCGGCGCATGGTTGACCACCGTTGCCAAACGCAAGGCCATCGACTTGTGGCGCCGCCAGGAGAATCTCGACAGCAAATACGCCGCGATGGCTCGCGAACTCGAAAGCCATGTCGAGGAGTCGTGGGACCCCGACCGCATCGACGATGACGTGCTCCGGCTGATCTTCATCTCGGCACATCCGGTGCTGCCGCGGGAAGGCCGGATCGCGTTGACATTGCGGGTCATCGGCGGGCTGACCACCGAGGAGATCGCCCGCGCCTTCCTGACGTCCACCCCGACCGTCGCCGCGCGGATCACCCGCGCCAAGAAGGCCCTCTCGGCCGCGAACGTGCCCTTCGAGGTGCCGGACCGCTCGGAGTATCCAGAGCGGCTCTCGGCGGTGCTGAGCGTGATCTATCTGATCTACAACGAAGGCTACTCGGCGTCGTTCGGCCAGCGCTGGATCCGCGACGAGCTGTGCACCGAGGCGCTGCGCCTTGGCCGGGTGCTCGCCGCGCTGGTGCCCGATGAACCGGAAGTCCACGGCCTGGTGGCGTTGATGGAGCTGCAGTCGTCGCGTTTCGCCGCCCGCACCGACAGCGACGGCCGGCCGATCCTGCTCGAGGACCAGAACCGGGCGAAATGGGACCGGGCGCAGATCCAGCGTGGTGTGGCCGCGCTCGAACGCGTCGTGAACACGTTGCGGCGCAAGGGCATTGGATGGGGTCCGTACGCACTGCAGGCGGCGATCGCTGAGTGCCACGCCACCGCGCCGACCGCAGCCGACAGCGACTGGCGCCGCATCGTCGCGCTGTACGACGGATTGGCGCGGGCGGCACCGTCACCGGTGGTCGAACTCAACCGCGCGGTGGCGGTGGCGATGGCCGATGGCCCCGAAGCGGGGCTGGCGATCGTCGACTCGTTGACGGGCCTGGAGGCTTCGTATCTGTTGCCGAGCGTGCGCGGCGAACTGCTCGCCCGGTTGGGCCGAAGCGCCGAGGCCGCCGCCGAGTTCGACCGGGCAGCGGCGATGACCGACAATGAGCGTGAGCGAGACGTCCTGCGCGACAAGGCAAGTCAGGTGCGCCCGTAGCATCGGCGCCAGGCGCGAGATCGAGGCCGCCCTCGTCGACCATTCGGGTGCGTTGTTCCGGCTACGTCGTCACCGTCTGAGCGGTAGCCTCCCCGCATGGGCGATCGGACGGCGCCCCCGCGGTGGCTCAAATTCGCCAACAAGCTGGTGATGGTGCTGTTGCGCCTCGGGCTGCCGATCTCACGGCACGAGTCCCCCGTGGTGTTGACCGTGCCCGGCCGCAGGACCGGTAAGCCACGGTCGACGCCGATCACGCCGATGTTCGTCGACGGCGCCCGCTACGTCATCAACGGCTACCCGGGCGCGGACTGGGTGAGCAACGCCCGCGCGGCCAAACAGGTCAAGCTGCGGTATGGCCGGCGATCCGAGCGGGTGCGCCTCGTCGAGCTGACCCCGGACGAGGCGCGGCCAGTGCTGCGGCAGTTCCCGGCGCAGGTTCCCGTCGGCGTCGAGATGATGACGCGCGCCGGGGTGTTGGAGACCGGGACACCCGAGGAACTCGAGGCCATGGCGGGCCGCCTGCCGGTGTTCCGCGTCGAGGTCATCACGTAGCGTTTGCGCCATGTCCGACATTCGCCTGCCCTGGTGGCTGAAGTACGTCAACAAGGTGATGATCGGCCTGCAGAAGCTGGGCATCCTGGGCGACAAGGGCCCGGTCGTGCTCGAGGCGCCCGGGCGCAAGACCGGTAAGCCGCGCAAGACCCCGGTCACCCCGATGGAGGTAGACGGACAACGCTATGTCGTCGGCGGAGTGCCCGGCTCGGACTGGGCCGCCAACGTCAGGGCCGCCGGTGAGGTCACCCTGCACATCGGCCGCCGCAGCGAACGGGTGCGGATGGTGGAGATGCCGATCGACGAGGCCCGACCGTTGCTGCGAGAGTTCCCGTCGAAGGTGCCCACCGGCGTGGACTTCATCAAGGGCGCCGGGCTGGTCACCGGACCCGACCCCGACGAGTTCGAAGCGCTCGCGGGCCGCTGCCCGGTTTTCCGCATCGATAAGGTAACCCCGTGAGTGACAACCCCTTTGACCCGTCGCTGTGGCAAGCCGTCGACGGTTTCGAGCTGACCGACATCACCTACCACCGCCACGTCGTCGACGGCGTCGCGCAGCCCACGGTTCGCGTCGCGTTCGACCGGCCCGAGGTGCGCAACGCGTTTCGGCCGCACACCGTCGACGAGCTGTACCGCGTCCTGGACCATGCGCGGATGTCATCGGACGTCGGTGTGGTGCTGCTGACCGGTAACGGCCCCTCGCCGAAGGACGGTGGATGGGCGTTCTGCTCCGGCGGAGATCAGCGGATCCGCGGCCGCAGCGGTTACCAGTACGCATCGGGCGAGACCGCCGAAACCGTCGACCCGGCGCGCGCCGGGCGTCTGCACATCCTCGAGGTGCAGCGGCTGATCCGGTTCATGCCCAAACCGGTGATCTGTCTGGTCAACGGGTGGGCGGCCGGCGGCGGACACAGCCTGCACGCGGTGTGCGACCTGACACTGGCCAGCCGCGAGCATGCCCGGTTCAAGCAGACCGACGCCGACGTCGGCAGTTTCGACGGCGGATACGGCAGCGCGTATCTGGCCAAGCAGGTCGGCCAGAAGTTCGCCCGCGAGATCTTCTTCCTGGGCCGCCCGTACACCGCCGAGCAGATGCACGCGATGGGTGCGGTCAACGCGGTCGTCGACCACGCTGAATTGGAGAAGGTGGCGTTGGAGTGGGCGTCGGATATCAACGGCAAGTCGCCGCAAGCGATCCGGATGCTCAAGTACGCCTTCAACCTCACCGACGACGGCCTCGTGGGTCAGCAGTTGTTCGCCGGTGAGGCCACGCGATTGGCGTACATGACCGACGAGGCGGTCGAGGGCCGCGACGCGTTCCTGGAGAAGCGGGACCCCGACTGGAGCGCCTTCCCGCGCTACTTCTGAGCGACGGCGCCCGGCACCCGGTAGGCGAACGACTTCTTCTGCCGCTCGGCCATCTTCTCCAGGCACTGGTGATGCTTACGGGCGTGGTAGGCCAGCGGGAAGTACGTCAGCCGGTCGGGAAGTACGCGGTAGGCGATGCGGATCGCCTTGTAGATGCGGTTGAGCTGACGCTCCTCTTCGGGGCTCCAACTCACGCCGAGCTTGGCGCGCAGGCGCGGGTCGAGCAGCCCGACGATCGAGAGGTAGTTCAAGCGGAGTACCGGCCGCAGCATGGCCTTGATCAGCGGATAGAACAGCTTCGGCACCGACGGCGGCATCTCCATCGTGCCGGTGATCAGGTCGTCCATCAGCTTCCGGGCCTGCGGGGTGGCCTCGAGCTTGTCGATCATCGACTCGAAGTACTCGGTCATCTCCCGATCGGTCTCGGGATAGTCGCGCATCGGCACATGCAGCAGGCGCGCCAGCCGGCGGTTGTCGCGCAGCAGTTGCGTCTTCTCGTCGTCGGTGAAGTCGCGCCCGATCAACAGGCGAGCGCCGTGCACATTGACGATGTAGCCGGTGCAGATGACCCATTGGTACGCCTCGGGGTTCAGGGCGCTGATCTGTTTGCCGGTCTCCGCGCTCTTCATCGTCATCGGCCGGTGCATGGCCCTGACCCGGTTTCCCTCGGCGACGGCTTCGGTGCCGCCGTACGTCCACCGCAGCACCGAGTCGATGGACCGGATCGCGCGCCCGCCCGGATCGCCGTGAAATGCCGCCGAGTAGCGGCCGGTGACCTCGGCGATGACGGGATGCATCGCCTGCATCATGAACGCCGCGCCCTCGAAGATCAGGAACGTCCAGCGCCCGGTGTGCTCGGCGGTCAGCGAATCCGGCGGGACCAGTTCGATCGGCTCGTCGTCGACGGACAGATCGATGTCCGAAGTGGCGGTCATGGGCGGTGGCCACCTCCAATTCAGGTAGTCAGGCGAGATTAATATGACCGCCAGGTCGCATTCAAGTCGCGTAAGGGGCGCTCGTGAGCAGTGATAAACGCAGGTCAGCACGCCGTAAGACGCCGAAGCAGCAGCGCTCTCGTGAGATGGTCGCGAAAATCGTCGAGACGACGGCCGGTCTGCTCCTCACCCACGATCCGGCACAGGTGACGACGAACCTGATCGCCGACCGGGCGGGGGTCAGTAAGGGATCGATCTACCAGTACTTCGCCGACAAGGACGAGATCCTCGAGGCCGCCATCGAACACCTCGCCCGCTCACAGGCACCGGTCATCGAGGCACGGCTGCGGGACGTGACGCTCGCCCAGCCCGCCGAGGCGATGGCCGCCTCCATCGACTTCCTCATCGACGTGACGATCGCCAACCGCGGCCTGCTTCGGTACCTCGCCGAGCGACCCGACCATGTGCGCGCATTCGAGAGCATCTCGGGCCTGAACGCCACGCTCGTGGCGATGTCGACGTTGCACATGAACCACTACCACGACCAGTACCGAAACGAGCTCAGCCCAAAGGCGTTGGCGTGGTTGTTCTTCAACATGACGGTGGCGACGACGCTGCGTTACATCGAGTCCGAAGACCCGATCCACTTGGAAGAACTCCGCGCCGGGCTGAAGTTCGCATCGTCGGGCCTGCTGGCCGGCGGCCCCGGCCGCACGCGCGATTCGTGAGTGAATTCGATCAGTGAGCGAACGTTTTCACTCACAAACGCCTCACCTAGACTCACCGCTCGTGAGCAAGAGCCCGTTGCGGCGGTTGGCCGATCAACTCGTCCTGACCACCATGCGCCCGCCGGTGGTCCCCGAGTTGCTGCAGTACCAGCCCGGCCGCGACATCGTTGACCTGCGCGGTAAGCGCATCCTGCTCACGGGCGCGTCATCGGGCATCGGCGAGGCGGCCGCGGAGAAGTTCGCCCGCCGCGGAGCCACCGTCGTGGTGGCCGCACGCCGCCAGGAGCTGCTGGGGGCGCTGGTCGAGCGGATCGTCGATCAGGGCGGGGACGCCTGGGCGCACGCATGTGACCTGTCGGACCTCGACGCGGTCGACGGCCTGGTCGAGCGGGTCACCACGGAGCTCGGGGGCGTCGACATCCTGATCAACAACGCCGGCCGGTCGATCCGCAGGCCGCTGGCCGAGTCGCTGGAACGCTGGCACGACGTCGAACGCACCATGGCGCTCAACTACTACGGACCGCTGCGACTGATCCGCGGCCTGGCGCCGGGCATGCGCGAGCGGCGCGACGGCCACATCATCAACGTGTCCACCTGGGGTGTGCTCAGCGAGTCGTCGCCGTTGTTCTCGGTGTACAACGCCTCGAAGGCGGCGCTGACCGCGGTGAGCCGCGTCATCGAAACCGAATGGAGCGCCGACGGAGTGCACTCCACCACGCTGTTCTATCCGCTGGTGCGCACACCGATGATCGCCCCCACCCGCGCCTACGACGGCCTGCCCGGGCTGACCTCCGACGAGGCCGCCGACTGGATGATCACGGCCGCCAGAACCCGGCCCGTGCGGATCGCGCCGCGGATGGCCGTCAGCGCCCAGGTGCTCAACAGCTTCGCGCCCGCGGTCGTCGATGCCGTGATGAAACGGCAACGCGTACAACCGAACAAGTAGATGCCGCACCCTGACATCGCGACCGTCGCCGACATCGCACGCGTCTTCGGCGCCGAACGTCGCGACGCCGTCGCGTTGATCTCCGGCGAGCGCACCGCGACGTTCGGCGACCTCGACACGCGCTCGAACCGGGTGGCCCAGGCGCTGCGCGCCGCCGGTGTCGGATTCGGTGACCGGGTCGCGTTCGTCGAGAAGAACGGCATCGAGTTCTTCGAAGTCGCTTGTGCGCTCTCCAAACTCGGTGCGGTCGTGGTCCCGGTCAACTGGCGGCTGGCGCCACCGGAGATGTTGCACATCATCGACGACGCCGGCGCGAAGGTGGTGATCGTCGGCGGCGAATTCTTCAGTCACATGGAGGCGATCGAGGACCGATTGGATGCTGTCGTCGTCGCCGTCGGTGAGCATCCCCGTTGGCCGGACTTCGATCGCTGGATCAGCACCTATCCCGCCGAGGACCCCTGGGTCACAACGCAACCCGACGATATCGCGTTCTTGATGTACACCTCCGGCACCACCGGCTCGCCCAAGGGCGTGATGCTGACCAACGACAACTACTTCTGCAAGGCCACCGGGATCGCCGACAAGTGGCGCTTCGATGCCGACAGCGTGAGCCTGGCCGTGATGCCGATGTTCCACATGGCGGGCTCGGGTTGGGCACTGGTCGGGTTGTGTGAGGGTGCGCGCACGGTTGTGCTTCGCGACGTCGACCCGTCGGCCATCCTCGATGCCGTTGCGCGGCACGGCATTACGAACATGCTGCTGGTTCCGGTGGTGATTCAGCGCCTGCTGGAGACCCCGGGGGTCGCGACGACCGACTTCTCGGCTCTGCGCGCCATCGTCTACGGCGCATCGCCGATCACCGACGACGTCCTGGTCCGGGCGCTCGAACGGTTCAACTGCGATCTGCTGCAGGTGTACGGGCAGACCGAAACCACCGGATCCATCACCCAACTGGACCGTCACGACCCCGAACTGCTGCGATCCTGCGGTAAGCCGTTCGATTGGGTCGAGGTGCGCATCGTCGACGACGCGGGCCGCGACGTCCCCACCGGGGCGGTCGGCGAGGTGTGGACGCGCTCGCGCCAGAACATGCGCGGCTACTGGAACAACCCCGCGGCGACGGCGGCGACCGTCACCCCTGACGGTTGGCTGAAGACCGGCGACGCCGGTTACGTCGACGCCGAGGGTTATGTGTACCTGCACGACCGGGTCAAGGACATGATCGTCTCCGGCGGCGAGAACGTGTATCCGACCGAGGTCGAGAACGTTCTGATGACGCATCCGGAGGTCGCTGACGTGGCGGTGATCGGCGTACCGGACCCGACGTGGGGTGAGGCGGTGAAGGCTGTCGTGGTCCCCGCCCCGGGCTGCTCCCCCAGCGAGGTGCGGTTGATCGCGTACGCACGCGAGCGGCTGGCGGGCTTCAAGTTGCCCAAGTCGGTGTCGTTCGCCGAGGACCTGCCCCGCACTCCGAGCGGCAAGATCCTCAAGCGTGCGCTGCGAGAACCCTACTGGGACGGTGTCGGGCGGCGGATCGGCTGAGCGTGATAGACACGATGTCATGGAGATTCTGGCCAGTCGGATGCTCATTCGGCCGGCGGACTACCAGCGTTCGCTGACGTTCTATCGCGACGAGCTGGGGCTGGCGATCGCCCGCGACTACGGTGCGGGCACAGTTTTCTACGCCGGCCAGTCGTTGATCGAACTCGCCGGTCACGGTGGCCCGCGTGCGGGCGGCACGATGTGGCTTCAGGTGCGCGACGTGTACGACACCGAGAAGGAGTTGTCGGGTCGGGGTGTGCCGATCGCGCGGGAGGCCCGCGAGGAACCGTGGGGTCTGCACGAGATGCATGTCAACGACCCCGACGGAGTCCTGCTGATCTTCGTCCAGGTGCCCGAGACCCACCCGCTGCGCCGCGACACCCGGCGGTGATGCCCTGAACTCAGCGGGCCGGCGCCAGCGGCCAGCCGACGGAGGCCAGCCGCGACGCGACCTGGTGCATCTCTTCGGGATTCGGCTCCTGCGCGGTGACCCGGTGGATCGCCGCGCGGATGTCGTCTTCGGTGACGATGTCCGAGTTGGCGCCCTTGAGGACCGCCTGCGCGGCGCTGACCACTTCGTCCTCGGCGAGCGAGCGCTTCAGCAACGCGAGCAGCGGGAAGTAATCGGTGGGCGGCACGCCTTCCGGATACCCGCGGCGCAGCCAGTTGAGCACGCTGTCCAGCACGGTGCGGTTCTCGGTCATGGTGCGGCACATCTCATTTCTGCGGCATGAAGGGGAACAGGTCGATTCCCGTGTGGTGGATGATCGTGGCCCGGGTGATCCACAGCACCGCGGTGACGATCACCCATGCGACGAAGACGAACAAACCGATGCCGAGGTATTTGCGGGCCGGGTTGGGCGCTGTCACGGTGCCGTCGGCGGACTCGTCACCCACGCCGCTGGAGAAGGCCATCAATCCGGTGGCAAACAACGCGGGCAGTCCCGCGCCCAGGACCAGCCCGACCACCAATACCTTCAGAATGCTCTCGAGATAGGTCATCGACGTTCCTCTGCTACACCGTCGCGGCCGGCTTGGCGGGTTCGGGCATGGCCTCCTCGATCGCGGCCCGCAGTTCGGCCGGGACCACGGAGTTGGTGGCGTCGTCCCACTCGGCGTTGACGTTGGTGTGGTCGACCTTCTGCTGCTGGGCGCGCCACCACATGTAGAACGACAGGCCGACCAATACCAGGAAGATGAACCCGTCACCGGCCAGGCCCGATCCGGTGAGTGTCTCGACGCCATGGGCCAGCCAGAACGACAGTGCGCCAACAAGTCCCGCGGCCGGCAGGGTGATCAACCAGGCGACGGCCATCCGGCCCGCCACCGCCCAGCGCACTTCGGCGGCCGGCTTGCCGACGCCGCTGCCCAGGATCGAACCGGTGGCGACGTGGGTGGTGGACAACGCCATGCCCGCGGCGCTCGAGCTGAGAATGATTGCGGCCGAGGATGCTTCGGCGGCGAAGCCCTGCGGTGACTGAATCTCGACCAGACCTTTGCCCAGGGTGCGGATGACGCGCCAGCCGCCCAGGTACGTGCCGAGGCCGATCGCGACGGCACAGCTGAAGATGACCCAGAACGGCAGGCCGTTCTCCTTGACGTCGCCGCTCAGGTGCCCGGTGGTGATGAGCGCGAGCGCGATGACGCCCATCGTCTTCTGTGCGTCGTTGGTGCCGTGCGACAGCGCGACCAGCGAGGCGGTCGCGACCTGGCCCCAGCGGAAGCCCTCCCGGCGGCGACGCTCGGCCACCTTGCGGGTGATCCGGTACACCAGCCAGGTGCCGCAGGCGGCCACCAGGCATGCGATGACCGGCGCGGCGATCGCGGGAATCAGCACCTTCTGGCTGATACCGCTCCAGTTGACCCCGGCGGTGCCCATCGCGGCCAGGCCGGCGCCGATCAGCCCGCCGAACAGCGCGTGCGAGGAACTCGACGGGATGCCGAACAACCACGTCAGCAGGTTCCACAGGATGCCGCCGATCAGCCCGGCGAAGATGATGGTCAGGCCGGTCGACGCGTCGATCGTGGGCAGCAGTGCGCCCGTCTGGCCGTCCTGCACGTTGAGCACCGAGGTGGTCACCGTGACTGCGACCTCGACCGACAGGAATGCGCCGACCAGGTTCAGAATGCCCGCCAGCAGGACCGCGGTCTTGGGCTTGAGTGCGCCGGTGGCGATCGACGTGGCCATCGCATTGCCGGTGTCGTGGAAGCCGTTGGTGAAGTCGAAGGCCAGTGCGGTTGTGATCAACAGCACGAGGACGATCAACTCAGCGCTCACGGCGTTAATTCTGCGGCCATGGAGTTCGTTTCACCTAATCTTCAACGCTCTTCGACCGGCGTGTCATCTGGCATTTCGCCTTCTCGGGCAATGTGTTCACCCATTGTTCACCCGCCGGCGGTCGAGTGTTTGCCACCGGCGCCAAACTCCTCTTTGTTCCGTCGCGCACTAGCATCATCCAATCGAGAGTGGGTAGACCCGATGCGACACGCGGGAGGGCACAGTGACGAAGTTTCTGGCCAAAATTGTCGCGTGGATCACGGCGGGTTACCCCGAGGGGGTGCCCGGGCCGGACCGGGTGCCGCTGTTCTCGCTCCTGCGGCGGCGCCTCACCGAGGACGAGGTGCGAACCGTCGCCATGGAGCTCAAGCGGAACGGCGATTTCGACGATGCCGATATCGGGGTCCTCATCACCCAGATCACCGATGCGTTGCCCACGTCCGAGGATGTGGAGCGGGTTCGCCAACGGTTGGCGGTCCGCGGCTGGCCCCTCGATGACCCCCGTGACGGGGAGGGTGAACCATAGCCGTCCTGCGTCCGGTCGCGGTCGGATCAGGCGCCGCGGCGTTGTCATTGTTGCCCGTCGTGCACGACATGCTGGCCGGCCGCGCCACCGTGCTGCCGATCCCTGCCGAGGATGATCGCGAATCCTCGTTTTTGACAACGGCTTTGCGATGCGGGGCGGAGATCGACGACGACGTGGCGGTGGTGGTGCCGACATCGGGCACCACCGGAACCCCGAAGGGCGCCATGCTGTCCGCCGCCGCCTTGACCGCCAGCGCCGAAGCGACACACCACCGGCTCGGCGGGCCGGGACGCTGGCTGCTGGCATTGGCCGCGCATCACATCGCGGGACTTCAGGTGCTGGTCCGCAGCGTCGTCGCGGGCACCACACCGGTGGCCTTGGCGCCATCCTTCGACCCCTCCGAATTACCCTCTGCCATCAACGCTTTGGGCTCCGGACGTCGGTACGCCTCGCTGGTGGCCATACAACTCGACAAAGCGCTGCGCGACGAGCGGGCGGCCGACGCGTTGGCCGCGCTGGACGCCGTCCTGATCGGCGGCGGCCCGATGCCGGCGGGTCTGGCCGAACGTGCTGCCGCCGCGGGGATTTCGGTCGTGCGTACCTACGGAATGAGCGAGACCGCGGGCGGGTGCGTGTACGACGGTGTGCCGTTGGACGGTGTGCGTGTCCGGATCCTCGACGGCGGACAGCCGGCGACATCAAACGGGGGCCGGATCGTGTTGGGCGGCCGGACACTTGCGAAGGGCTACCGCAACACGGTGGACCCCGATCCCTTCGCCGATGCGGGCTGGTTCCGCACTGATGACGTGGGAGTCGTCGACGCCGAGGGCCGGTTGACGGTTCTCGGTCGGGTCGACGACGCGATCGGCAGCGGCGGGTTGACCATCATGCCGCAAATCGTGGAGGCCGTCCTTGCGACGCACGATGTGGTGGCCGAATGCGCGGTGTTCGGGGTGCCCGATGAGCGGCTGGGCCAGCGGGTCGCGGCGGCCGTCGTGCTCGTGGCCGGTCGTGCCTTCCCCACGGACGCCGAACTACGCGAGCACGTCGCCGCGACCCTGGATGCCACCGCGGCACCGCGCGAGTTCCACGTCGTCGACGAATTGCCGCGGCGCGGCATCGGCAAGATCGACCGGCGCGCGCTGGCGGCCCGGTTCCAGAACTAAGTCACGGGTTTGAGCGGGTCGTGGCCCATCGTCATGAGCCTGTGCCGCCAGTTCTCCTGGCCGGCCGTGGGCTCGAAGTCGACGCCGCGTTCGGCGTGAACGCGGTCGACGACCTTGCGCATCACCCGCTCGTCCTCGTCGGTGAGGTCGACCGACCGCTTCTGCAGGATCTCGAGCACAGCGCGGCCGGTCTTGGTTCCCGACTGGTCGGGCATCTCTTCGGAGTCCTCGGCGGCCGAGCGGGTGCGTAGCCAGTCCAGCAGCTCGCGGGACGTCATGTTGACCACGCGGTGGAATTCGTCCCACAGCTCGGCATCGACCTCGACGTGGTGTGCCATTGCACTCACCTCCGCCCGTTCGGCTACCCGGCGACCGGCGGGGTTAACCCATTGCGCGGTCGAGCATGATGGATCCATGCGTCGCGAAGTCAACACGGTCGACGAGTTGCGGGCCATCGTCGGGCGACCGGACCACTACGTCGCCAACAAGGTCAGGGACCGTCTGTCGCCGGTACAGCGTGACTGGCTCGCCCACTCGCCGCTGGGTTTCGTCGCGACGACGGATGCGCACGGTCGGGTCGACGTGTCACCCAAGGGCGATCCACCCGGCTTCGTGCACGTCATCGACGACACCGCGATCGCGATCCCCGAGCGGCCGGGCAACAAACGGGTCGACGGCTATCTCAACGTGCTGCAGAATCCGCATGTCGGCACGGTGTTCCTGATCCCCGGCCGTGGCGACACCCTGCGCATCAACGGAACCGCCAAGATCGTCTCGGACGCCGACTATTTCGATGTCCTTGCGGTCAAGGGCAAGCGTCCGATCCTCGCGTTGGAGGTCGCGGTCGAAGAGGTGTTCTTCCACTGTGCCAAGGCTTTTCTGCGTTCGGAGGCTTGGGATCCGTCGACGTGGAACCCGTCGGCGCTGCCGAGCGTCGCACAGCTACCCCAGGCGATGCGGCCCGAGTGGAGCCAGGCCCAGCTCGACGAGTACTACAGCGACGAGAACACCCGCACCCGGCTGTACTGATTCGGTGTAGTTCGTCGCGGTGGACGCGACGAACTACACCGAAATCACTCAGATCTGGTTGGTGCCGCCGTCGACGGGAATATCGGCGCCGGTGGTGTAGGTGCTCAGGTCCGAGGCGAGGAACAGAACCGCGTTGGCCACCTCGTCGGGCGTGCCACGGCGGCCCATCGGAATCACGCTGCGCTGTTGTCTTTCGAACTCCTCGACGGCATTCGGCCCCTCGACGAGAACGCGCGCCAGGTCATTGAGACCCGGGGTGTCGGTGGCACCGGGACTGACCACGTTGACCCGAATATTCCGGTCGCGCAACTCACTTGCCCACGTGCGCGCCAGCGATCGCACCGCCGCCTTGATCGCCGCGTAGACGCCGATGCCCTCGGAGCCCTTGGCGTTCGTGTTGGAGGAGTTCAAGATGACCGACGCCCCGTCCTCGAGGAGCGGCAGCGCCTTCTGCACGGTGAACACCAGGCCCTTGAAGTCGATGTTGAGCAGGTGATCGAGGTGTTGTTCGGTGATCTCGCCCAGGCGCGCGACGTCGATCACCGCGGCGTTGGCGAACAGCACGTCGATGCGCCTGCCGCTGTCGGCGACCACGGTGTAGAGGCGGTCCAGGTCCCCGGGGTCGGCCACGTCGCCCTGCACCACGGTCACGTTGTCGCCCATCTCCTTGGCCGCGGCCTCCAGTTCCGCCTGCCTGCGCCCGGTGATGAATACGTAGGCGCCTTCCTCGGCCAGCCTCTTCGCGGTGGCGAGCCCGATTCCTGTGCTACCGCCGGTGATCACCGCTGTCTTGTCTGTGAGTAGTGCCATCGCCGCGCTCCTTAGTTCTGGACTGATTGGTCAATAACCAGGGACGTCCCAGCACGAAGTTCTATTCCACGGCCGGCTCAGGCACGCGGTATGAGGTCGAGGATCTCCTCGGCGGCCGCGGCGAGTTGGGATGGTTTGACACCACCCTTGCGCAGCGCCTCCAGCCCGCGCAGGAAACCCAGGAGCATGGTCGCCAGTGCCCGCGGGTCGCGATCCTCGTCGATCGAGCCGTCGCGCTGGGCCTGCTCGATGCAGTCGGCCAGCAAGGTGCACCACTCGCCGTACGCCCGTTCGACAGCGCGCTCGACGGCGGGGTCGGTGGCGCTGAGCTCGGCAGCGCTCTTGGCGATCATGCACCCGCGCAACGCCTTGTCGGCGGCGACGGCCTTCGCTTCCGCGCGCACGTGTCGCACCAGCCGGTCGTAGGCATCGCGGCGCGGATCCTGAAGTTGTCTGCGCACATTGTGCAGCGAGTCGGCGATGAAGTCGTCCAGAGCGCGCAGATACAGTCCGTGCTTGTCGCCGAACGCGCCGTAGAGGCTGCCTTTGCCCAGACCCGTTGCAGCGGTGAGATCGTCGACCGAGGTGCCCGCATAGCCGCGCGACCAGAACTCGTCGCGGGCCGCGGAGATCACCTCGGCTTCGTCGAATTCGCGCGGGCGCGGCATGATGTCAGCGTACCGGTGTTATGGACCAGCTGGTCCGTAACTCAATGAACCAGGACGGCGCGCAAGGAGGGCGACCACCTTGAGGACGGCTCCGCGAATAGGGTGACGGAATGCGAACCGGTCGCAAGGAGATCGTGGCGGTGGCCGTCGGTGTGTTGCTGGTGGCCGCCGCGTTCGTGGTGCCGCACCTGAACCTCGGGATCGTCACGCCACTGATAAATGCGACACCCGCGCGCATCCGCCAGTTCGCCGATACCGCGCCGATCTTCGGATGGTGGAACGCACACATCGGGTGGGGGACGGTCCCGGCGGTCGTGATCGGCGGCGCGGTCGTGATGTGGGGACCGATGATCGCGCAACGGCTGACGTGGCGTGCTTTGCCGTGGGCGGCGTGGGCGACGGCGTGTGCATGGGCGTTCTCACTGGCCATGATCGACGGCTGGCAGCGCGGTTTCGCCGGCAGGCTAGCCGCCCGCCATGAATATCTGCGTCAGGTTCCCACCGTCACCGACATACCCTACGCACTGCGGACCTTCTCCGACAGAATCCTTGATTACCAACCTGATTCGTGGATCACCCACGTATCGGGGCATCCTCCCGGTGCGCTGCTCACCTTCGTCTGGCTGGACCGCATCGGGCTCAGCGGTGGGGCGTGGGCCGGCCTGTTGTGCCTGCTGGTGGGATCCAGCGCGGCGGCCGCCATCGTCGTCGCGCTCCGTGCACTGGCAGGGGAAGCGACCGCGCGGCTGGCGGCCTTGTTCGTCGCCGTTGCGCCCACGGCGATCTGGATCGCGGTGTCGGCCGACGGCTACTTCGCGGGGGTCGCGGCGTGGGGTATCGCGCTGCTGGCGACGGCGATCGGAGGCACGGCGCGCTGGCCCGTCCTCGCCGCGGCCGGGGCCGGTCTGCTGCTGGGGTGGGGCCTGTTCCTCAACTACGGCCTGGTTCTGATGGCCTTACCGGCGCTGGCGGTGCTGATGTGCGCGTCCGACTGGCGGGCCGCGGCCCGTGCGGCGGTACCGGCACTCGGGGTCGTCCTTGCCGTGGTGGCGGTGTTCGCGGCGTTGGGGTTCTGGTGGTTCGACGGCTATCACCTGGTGCAGGAACGCTATTGGCAGGGCATCGCCAACGATCGGCCGTTCCAGTACTGGGGTTGGGCGAACTTCGCTTCCGTCGTGTGCGCGATCGGCCTCGGCAGCGTGGCCGGCCTGGGCAGGCTGTTTGACATCGGGGCGATCCGGCGTCGGCCCGGCCTGCCCATGATTCTTCTCGGCGCGCTGTTGGCGATCCTGTTCGCCGACCTGTCGATGTTGAGTAAGGCCGAGACAGAACGCATCTGGCTGCCGTTCACCGTCTGGCTGACCGCCGCCGGGGCGCTGTTACCGCCGCGGTCGCACCGCTGGTGGCTCGGCGTCAACGTGGTGGGCGCGCTGCTGCTCAATCACCTCATTCTGACGAACTGGTGACGGTCGCGGGCCACGACCCGCGGTTTGGGCGATGCATCAGCCGAGCACCGCCTCGACCGCTCGGGCGAACCGGCTGTCCGGTGCGCATCGCCGGCACACCGCGTCGATGTCGTCGATGGTGTCGAAGTCGGCGAGCTCACCGACCATCTCGACATCTATCCCCTTGCCGCGCAAGGCCGCCAGGGTCAACGCGCCGGTGTCCGGTCGCGACATCGGCACGCTGCGCAGGCATTCGGCCATGGACGGGTGCGAAACGCCCAACAGCCACCACCCACCGTCGGTCGCGGGGCCGAGCACCGCGTCTGTTCCCATCAGCGCTTGGCCGCACTCGGTGAGTAGGCCGGCGGTGATCTGGGGGGTGTCCATGCCGATCTGCAGTACGGCGTCGCCGGTAAAGGCGTCGGCGTGCCCGTTGACCAATCGCTCGGCGAAGTCGGCGCCGCGTTGGGGTATCACCGTGAATTCAGCCAGGCGGCAGGTGATTTCGCTGCATCGGCTTGCCTGCTGAAGGTTGCCGGTCATCGCGACAACCCTTCGCCCGGCAGGCGAGGCGGCGACCGCGTCGAGCGTGTCGAGCAGCGCGGCGGCCGCGAGGTCGGCTGCGGCGGCATCGCCGATCGTCGCGGCGAGCCGGGTCTTCGCCAACCCCGGCACCGGGGCCTTGGCCACCACCAACACCGTCACCGCCAGAACCGTCACGAGATCACCCGCCAGAAGTCGAAGGCCGCAATCGCGCTGCCGCGCACCGAGCCGCTGACCTTCGACTTACCGCCGGTGCGCGCGCGGTAGTCGACATCGCGCTCGACGACGCGCCACCCGGCGGCCGCCGCCCGGACCAGCAGTTCGAGGGGGTACCCGGAGCGGCGGTCGCTGACGCCGAGATCGAGCAGAGCGTCGCGGCGGGTGACCCGCATCGGGGCGATGTCGTGTACCTCCAGGCCGTGGCGCTGCCGCAGCCGCCAGCACACCGCCGCGGTACCGAGGCGGGCGTGCCACGGCCACTTCAGCCCCGGCACCGGCCGGCGCCGCCCGATCGCCATGTCGGCCCCGCGGTGCAGTTCGTCGACCAGAGCGGGCAGGTCACCAGGGTCCAGTGAACCGTCGGCGTCCAGGACCGCCACGACGGGCGTCGTCGCCGCCACCACCCCGGCGTGCACCGCGGCGCCGTAGCCTGCGCGCTTCTCGGCAACCACCTGCGCCCCATGCTCCCGGGCGACGTCCGCGGTCGCGTCGGTGCTGTTGTTGTCGACCACCAGCGGGCGGTATCCGTCCGGGATCGCGGCCAGCACACCGGGCAGTGATTGCGCCTCGTTCAGGCACGGCAGCACCACGGTCACCGCACAGTCGGACATGAGTTCGAGGCTAATCAGCCGCCGGGGGCGCCCACCAGGGGATCAATGACGAATCCGTGACATCGGCGCAGGTAGTCGCCATACGGGGCTACTCTCGGGAACTGTGCCGCGCGTATTGATCGCCGACGACGACAGCGTCGTCCGTGATGTCGTGCGTCGCTATCTCGAGCGCGACGGGCTCGACGTCGCGATCGCGCACGACGGAGCCGAGGCGCTGCGGTTGCTCGGTTCCCAGCACATCGACGTCGCGGTGCTCGACGTGATGATGCCCGGTCCCGACGGGCTGACGCTGTGCCGCAACCTGCGTCAGCGCGGCGGCTACGCGGTGCCGGTGATCCTGCTGACCGCGCTCGGCGAGGAGGACGACCGGATCGCGGGCCTGGAGGCCGGCGCCGATGACTACCTGACCAAACCGTTCAGCCCGCGCGAACTGGCGCTGCGGGTGCGTTCGGTGCTGCGGCGCGCGCCCGCACCGACGGGTCGGCGGGCGTTGGACATCACCGTCGGCGGCTTGAGCGTGTCGACGGCCGCCCGCACCGTGACCGTCGACGGAGCACCGGTGTCGCTGACCAACCGCGAGTTCGACCTGCTGCTGTTCTTCCTCACCCACACCGACGTCGTGTTCAGCCGCGAGGAACTGCTGAAACAGGTGTGGCACTGGGATTTCGGTGACTTGTCGACGGTGACCGTGCACGTCAAGCGATTGCGGTCCAAGCTCGGTGGGCACCACAGGGTGCAGACGGTGTGGGGCCGCGGCTATCTGTGGAGCAGCGAGGCACGCTCGCCGGAAGGGCAGAGCGCCTAGTGCCGTCCGACCTCTGGGAGATCACCGGGTTGGCGCTGGCATGCTCGGTTCCCGTGGTGCTCGCGGGTGCGCTCGTCATTCGGCTGGCCCGGTCGTGGTCGTTGGCGGTGAGCATGGTCGCGCTGGTGCTCATCCCGGTGTTGGCGACGTTCACCGGTGTGCTGGGCGCCAGCCGCTTCATGATCACCGAAACCTTCGAGAAGACCGCGATCGTCCTGGTGATCGTCTCGGTGGTGACGATCCCCGCCGCGGTGATGCTGGGGCGCTATCAGGCCCGTCGCACGGTGTGGGAGCAGGAAATTCGCGAGTCGGAGCGGGCCGCCGAGCAATCGCGCCGGCGGCTTGTCGCTTTCGTCAGCCATGATCTGCGGACCCCGCTGGCCGGGATACGGGCGGTATCCGAGGCGATCGCCGACGGTGTGGTGCCCGACGCCGAGGTCCGCGTCCACGCGAAAACCATTGAGCAGGAGTCGGTCCGGCTCTCCGAGATGGTCGACGACCTGTTCGAGATGTCGAAGATCAACGCGGGCGCGGTCCAGCCGGTGTTCGACAAGGTGGCCCTCGACGAGGTCGTCGACGACGTGGTGAGTGCGCACCGGATCACTGCCGAGCGTGCGGGTGTGGCGTTGACGGCCGAACTACCGCAGACACCGGTCCGGGTGCTGGGCAGCGACCGTGCGCTGGTGCGGGTGCTGTCCAACCTGGTGGCCAACGCGATCGCCCACACCCCGGAGGGTGGCCGGGTGTCGCTGTCGCTGGGATCTGACGAGAACGGCGCGTGGGCGCGTGTCGACGACACCGGCGTGGGCATCGACGAGGCCGACCTGCCGCGGGTGTTCGACGTCGCTTACCGCGGCTCGAACGATCGCGTGCCGCGCGCCGATTCCTCGCTGCCCAGCGGGTCGGGGCTGGGGCTCGCGATCGCCGCGGGGCTGGTACAGGCGCATCGCGGAACGTTGTCGGCGCGCAACCTGAGCAACGGCGCACGTTTCGAGGTGCGGCTGCCGCTGGCGGCCGACTGACTTCTTCGTCGGCGAAACCGCATCCCTGGACGTTGACTTTTCGCGACGAGGGATTCTCGTTCGTCGTCTCGGGTTGTTTTTGAGTGATCACTCAATTATCGTCGTGAATCTGATCCCATGAGGAGGTTCGCGATGGCCACACGGAGCGCCGACAAGGCGGTGCGCAAGTTCAAGTTCGAGCGGCAACTGGGTCGCATCCTGATGAACCCGGTGGTCGCCGCGCTGGACCGCGTCGGTATCCGCTCGTCGCTGGTGGTCGACCTCGAGACGATCGGCCGCAAGAGCGGGGAACCGCGGCTCGTGCCGCTGGCGGGCCGCGCCGACGACACCGGTGTGTGGGTGATCTCTCAGCACGGCCGCCGCGCGGGCTGGGCGTACAACATCGCCGCGAACCCTCATGTGCGGGTGCGCGTCAACGACGAATGGCGCACGGGCACCGCGACATTCGAACCCGACGATGACGTGCGTGCCCGCGCACGCAGCTTCGGCGGCGCCGGCAGACTCGGTCAGTCGGCGACCGCGTTGACCATGCGGGCGATGGAAAGCGACCCGATCTCGGTGCGGATCACGTTCGACGCCTAGCGATTTCGGTGCGCTAGTCCGGTAGCGAGTTGCTCAGGCGTTCGGTCGCGGCGACGTAGTCCTCGATGAACTCGCGCACCACCTCGCGCGCGGGCTTGACTTTGTTCATCAGCCCGACCCCTTGTCCGACGAAGTACGTCGCCAGCGCCTGCGCGCCGGGATGTCCCTGGGCGGCCAGCACGTCGATGCGCCGCACGACGGGTTCGGCGAGCATCGACTGCAGCGGAAGCGGCAGCGGCTTCTGGCCGCCCTCGTTCGGCAACCACGCCTGGGTCCAGTCCGAAACAAGTTGGCGCGCAGGCTTTCCGGTCCTGCCAGCCGAACGGACGGTGTCACGCGACGAGGCGGCCAGGAACTTCTCCTTGGTGTAGGGCGCGGTCTCGGCCTCCTCGGTCGTCAGCCAGACCGAACCCGTCCAGGCACCCGCGGCGCCCATCGCCACCGTCGCGGCCATCTGCCTGCCGGTGACGATCCCGCCCGCGGCGAGCACCGGGATGTCGCTGCCGATCGCCGCCAGCGCCTCCATCACCTCGGGCACCAGCACCAGCGTCGTCACCTCACCGCAGTGCCCACCGGCCTCGGTGCCCTGGGCCACGATCAGGTCGACTCCGGCCCGGGCCTGCTTGACCGCGTGCTCCTTGGCGCCGACCAGCGCGGCCACCGGCACGCCGTTCTCCTTACCCGCCTTGATCATGTAATCGGGCGGGACGCCCAACGCGTTGGCGATCAACCGGATCGGGTGGTTCATCGCCACATCCAGCAGGTCCTTGCCGGTGTTGCCCGACAGGGCGGCGTTGCCGAACCGCGGCGCCTCCTCGGCCTCGATGTCGTGCGCGGCCAACAGCTCGGTGACGAAGCCGCGGTATTCGTCGGGGATCCGGCCCGCGAGGTCGCTCATCGTCAGATCCTCGCCCTTGCCCTCGTAGCGGGCGGGAACGATCAGGTCGACGCCGTACGGCTTGCCCCCGACGTGGTCATCGATCCAGGACAACTCCTGGTCGAGCTGCTCGGGTGTGTACGCCGTCCCGCCCAGCACGCCGAAGCCGCCCGCGTTGGACACCGCCGCCACCACGTCGCGGCAATGGCTGAACGCGAACAACGGGAAGTCGATGCCGAACTGTTCACAAATCGCTGGTTTCACCCGGCCAGTATGGCCAGGCCGGTTCACGCCCGGGACAGGAGTCGCCGGATCGCGTCGAGCATCTGCTTGCCGACCAGCAACTCGAGGTCGTTGTGCCCGGCGCCGGGCACCAGCTCGTAGCTCTTCGGTTCGTTCGCCGCGTCGTAGAGCCGCCGGCTCATCGGCTCGGGGACGACGGCGTCGCGGTCTCCGGCGATCACCAGTAGCGGCACGTGAACCGACGGGATCCGGTCCAGCGACGGATAGCGATCCAGCAGCAGCCACCGCACCGGCAGCCATGGATAGTGCACCGCCCCGACGTCGGGCAGCGAGGTGAACGGCGAACGCAGTATCAGCGCACGGGGCGGCCGCTCGACGGCCAGTCCGATAGCGACGGCGGCGCCGAGGGATTCGCCGAAGTAGGCGATCTCCTGTTCCCGTGCGGCCAGCCACGATTGCGCGGCCCGCGCGTCGGCGGCCAGACCGTCCTCCGACGGGCGGCCCGGGTTGCCCCCGAAACCGCGGTAGTCCACCAGCAGCGCCGAGGAGCCCATCCGGTTGAGCGCCACGGCCAGCGGCGCGCGCATCGACCGGTCTCCGCCGTTGCCCGGCAGCACCAGCACGGCGGGCCCGTCACCGTCCACCGGGAAGTACCAGGCGTCCAAACGGATTCCGTCGTCGGTTTCAATCACGACGTCCTGTCCGTTGCGCGCCACCGAGGCGGCGGACGGCACGGGGCCCGGCGACGGGAAGTACACCAACCGCCGCTGCGCAGACCACAGCAGGCCCATCAGACCGGACGCCACGAGCGTGACGATAACGACGACGCGGACGGTCCGGCGCATCAGGCCCGCAACGGCGCGAACGCGAACTCGCGCAACCCGTCGAGGGGGTCCACCGCCGCGGAGAACCCGAGCACCTCGGCGGCGCGCGCGGGGTCGGCGACGATGTGGCGGACGTCGCCGCTGCGGTACTGGCCGGTGACCACCGGTGGTGCGTCCCCGCGCGTCTCGCACAGCGCGGTGGCGACCTCCAGGATCGAGATCGGCCGGCCCGAGCACACGTTGAACGCCTCGAACCCGCCGCGCTCGGACTCCACGGCCGCGACGTTGGCCGCCGCCACGTCATCGACGTGCACGAAGTCGCGCATCTGTCCACCATCCTCGAAAACGCGCGGCACATCGCCGGATTCGAGTTCGGAGCGGAAGATCGCGGCCACCCCCGAGTACGGGGTGTCGCGGGGCATGTAGGGGCCGTAGACGTTGTGGTAGCGCAGGGCGGTGACCGCGCCTCCGACGGCCTCCGTCCACGCGAGCGCGTAGTGCTCCTGCGCGGTCTTGCTGGCCGCGTACAGGCTGCGGGGCCGCAGCGGCGCGTCCTCGGTCACCAGTCGCCACCGGACGATCTCGCCGCACAGCGGGCACCGGTGCTCGAACACGCCGGCGTCGAGGTCGGCACGCGTACGCGGGTGGGGGTCGACCGGTCCGTGCTCGGCGCAGTCGTAGCGGCCCTGCCCGTAGACCACCATCGACGACGCCAACACCAGCCGTTGACAGCCCGCCGCGAACATCTCGGCCAGCACCACCGCGGTCCCGTAGTCATTGTGTGAGCCGTACGAGGGAGCGTCTGCGGCGTTGACACCCGCACCGACGACGGCGGCCTGATGGCACACCACGTCGACATCCTTCATCAGCGGTGCCAGCGCAGACGCGTCGCGGACGTCGACCACCTCGCAGTCAGCAGGCGGTTCGGCCCCCGCCCCATGGGCGGCAGGCAGCATCGCGTCGACGGCGATCACGTCGTGGCCCGCCTCGCGTAGCGCGTCGCGGACGCGGGCCCCGATGAATCCGGCCGCGCCGGTCAGCAGGACTCTCACGGGAGTTCGAACGGGAGTCGGACACCGTCGTGCGCCAGGCAGTGCGTACAGGTCCGTTCGACCGTCGTCTGGTCGATCGCCTCGTGTACGAGCCTTTTGAACGGCACCAGGTTGCGTTGAAATTCGGCGAACACGTCGACGGTGCGCACTGCCGTGCCGCTGTCGATGCCGGCGTCCAGATCGGTCACCAACGCTATTGCGGCGTAGCACATTTCGAGTTCGCGGGCCAACACCGCCTCCGGATAGCCGGTCATGTTCACCAGGGTGAAGCCCTGATTCGCGAACCACCGGCTCTCGGCGCGGGTGGAGAACCGCGGCCCCTGGACCACCACCATGGTTCCGCCGTCGACGACGCCGGACAGGTTGGTGGCCGCCGCACGCAGGCTCGGGCAATACGGGTCGGCGAACGCGACATGGATGCCGCCGGAGTCGAAATAGGTGTCGGCGCGTCCGCGGGTGCGGTCGACGAGTTGATCGGGCACCACCATGGCACCGGGTCCGAGGGCGGGGGTGAGGCTGCCGACCGCACACGGTGCGAAGATGCGCCGCACCCCGAGGACACGCAGCGCCCACATGTTGGCCCGATACGGCACGGTGTGCGGGGAGTATTCGTGGTCGACCCCGTGACGCGGCAGGAACGCCACCTCGTGCGCGCCGACGGTGCCGACGGTGATCGGGGCGGCCGGGGCACCGTACGGGGTGTCGACGGTGACGCTGCGGGCGTCGGACCCGAAGAAGCTGTAGAAACCGCTTCCGCCGATGACTCCGAGCACGTCTAGGCGGGCGGTTGGTCGTCGGTTTCGTCGAGTCGCTGCGACGCGCGCCGCACGGTGTCGCGGATCTCGAAGGCGTCGGTGGCGAAACCGCCGATCGCGTTGGCGACGTCCTTGACCGCGGTGGTGATGATCGACGCCACCTCGCCGACGGTCGATACGCCGGAGTCGAAGATCTCCTGCACGGCGTCCTTGCGGATCTCCGCCTTGCTGAGTCGGTCCTCCATGCCGCTCAGTCTGCCACGGTCTGAAGCCGTGCGAGACTGGCGCTCGTGGCGACATTCGCGCAGTGGGTCGAGGGCGCGCGGCCGCGCACGCTGCCCAACGCGATCGCACCGGTGATCGCGGGCACGGGTGCGGCGGCGTGGTTGCAGGCCGCCTGCTGGTGGAAGGCGCTGCTGGCACTGGTTGTCGCCGTCGCGATGATCGTCGGGGTCAACTACGCCAACGACTACTCCGACGGGATCCGCGGCACCGACGACGTGCGGGCGGGCCCGCTGCGGCTGGTGGGGTCGAAGGTCGCCAGCCCGCGAGCCGTGCTGACCGCCGCGGTGGTGAGCCTCGTGGTCGCCGCCGTTGCCGGCGTGGTGCTGGCGGCGGTGAGCGCGCCGTGGTTGATCGCGGTCGGAGCGGTGTGCATCGCCGGGGCGTGGCTGTACACCGGCGGGTCGAAGCCGTACGGGTACCTCGGCTTCGGCGAGGTCGCGGTGTTCGTGTTCTTCGGGTTGGTCGCGGTGCTGGGCACGCAGTACACCCAGGCGCTGCGGATCGACTGGGTGGGCGTGGCCGTCGCGGCGGCGATGGGCTGCATGTCGTCGGCGGTGCTGGTGGCCAACAATCTGCGCGACATCCCGACCGACAAGGAGTCGGGGAAGATCACGCTGGCGGTGCGGCTCGGCGATGCGCGCACCCGGCTGCTGTACCAGGCGCTGCTGGTCGTGGCGTTCGCGTTGACGTTGGTGCTGATGCTCGCGACGCCGTGGGCGGCGGTCGGCCTGGTGGCGCTGCCGCTCGCAGTCCGCGCGGCCGCGCCGGTGCGCCGAGGCCGCGGCGGCAAGGACCTGATTCCGGTGCTGCGCGATACGGGCTTGACGATGCTGGTGTGGGCCGTGGCGGTCGCGCTGGCGCTCGCGATTTGTGCGTGAAAACGATTGCTGAGCGAACGAAATCACGCACAAATCGCTACTAGGTGACGGCGGATCCTGGTGCTCACTTGAGCGCGACCTTGTTTCTCGCAACGGAGGTTACCGGACAGTCGAGTCGATCGCGTTGCACCGCAGTCTAACTCGGATATTCAGGCCTCATCTTCGTCGCTCTGCATGCTGGCGCAAACGCTCAGAAACTCGACCCAGCCACTCGCTATAGGTCTGGGGTCGGGGGTTGTAGGCGGAGAGCGCCTCCCGAGGCATCAAAATTTTCAGCTCCTCCTCGGCGTATGCCTCTCGCATAGCGTCGATTTCCCGAGCCAGAGCGTCGAGATCTACCGCATCTCCGCCAGCGGCATAGCTGTCGACGACACCCTGCCAGTCTCCAGCAGTAAGGTCCCAGTCTTGGTGGAAGTTTCCCCCGAAGAACTGCCGAATAGATTCGGACACTTTGTAATCACTCATGGAGTTACGTATCTAGGTGACGGCGGTCGGGGCGTCGGCGACCTTCACCAACGTGACCTCCGGCTTGGCGGGCACCGCGTCGGCGAGGAACCACCGGAACGCCAGGTTGCCGCGCGGATAGTCCACGGTCGTAATCGAATTCGGGTGCGACGTCATACCGCGGGAGATGACCGCGGTGACGGACCCGTCGGAGTTGGGCACCGCGCTGTAGCCGTTGATCGACGTCTTGGCGTCGGTGACACCCGCCATGAACTGGTTCCACACGACGAGGTTCCAGAACCGGCAGGCGGGCGGCCGGTGCGTGACGACCAGTGCCTCGTCGTCGGAGAGAACGAAGCTGCCGTAGGCGTAGCACGCGTCGCGCGCCGACCAGCCGAAGTTGGCGTCGGGCACCTGGTACGGGTCCGCGAATTGGTTTGCCACCTGCGAGATTTCGTGGCCCAACGTATGCGTGTCGTCGACGCGCACACCGACCGCCAGCGGCACGATCGCGAACATCGTGCGCAGCCACGCCGCACTCGCGCGCAACGCCGCGGCGGTCTCGGCGTCGCCGTGGCGGATCGGGTCGGGCTCGTCGAGCGCCTCGATGCGCCACGACACGGGGCGTCCGGTCAACGGGTCGGCCTGGTAATCGCGCGTCACGAGCACCACACCGCCGTCGGTCGGGCCGTACTCGAAGGAGAAGTTGCCGTCGGGGTCGATGTCGAGGTCGTCGTCGCGCACCAGCGCCACGATCCGATCCGACCACGCCCCCGGCGACGGCTCGTTGTAGGCGGTCACCGAGAAGTAGACGCTGTCGCCCTTGTTGCCGCTGATGCGGTAGCGACGCTTCGGGTCGACCGGACACATGAAGTAGTAGGCGTCGGTGTTGTCCCCGCCCCAGCGCCGGTCGCGGCGGAACGGCGTGTTGAGCTCGACCCACACGGGCCGGCTCGGCTCGGCGAACAGGTAGGTGTCGAACGCGACGCCGAGCGTGGTGGCCAGCATCCGGTAGCCGTCGGCGATGTGGCGGTCGTCGGTGACCGCGCGGTCGCCTTCGAGGAAGCTGCGGTCCAAGCCGCCGAGGGTGTCGAGCAGTTCTCGCCACGCTGTGGTTGATTCGCGGCTCGCCGCGGAAGTTGATTCGCGGCTCGCCGCGGAAGTTGATTCGCGGCTCGCCGCGGAAGTTGATTCGCGGCTCGCCGCGGAAGTCGATTCGTCCGTCATGCGCTGATTCCTCTCGTGATGAAAGTGGCGGTTCGGTCCACCCATGCGTCGTCGAGGCGATCTGCGCGGGTGATCAGACACAGGAACGTCATACCGGCCATGGCCTCCACGACGTCGGCGGTCGACACCTCCGGCCGGACCTCGCCGCGAGTCACCGCCGCGTCGAGCCGTTCGGTCAGGCCGCGCGAGAGCACGTGCGAGAAGCGCTCCAGCAGCGCGGCGTGCAGCGCGGGATCGGCGGCCATCTCCGCGACCAGTCCGGGCAACGCGGCACGCGCGGCCGGGGTGGTCAGCACGCCGACCGTCCGGTGGACCATCTCCCGGATGTCGCCGGCCAGCGACCCGGTGTCGGGAAGTTCGGTCGCCGCGCCGAGCGGAAACACCGCCTCGTGAACGAGGTGCGCCTTGCCCGGCCAACGGCGGTAGATGGCGGGCTTGCTCGTGCCCGCGCGCCGGGCGATCGCATCGACGGTGAGATCCGCGTAACCGGCGGACCCGAGCAGGTCGACCGTCGCGCTCAGCACTGCGTCATCGATGCGCTTGTCGCGAGGTCGGCCAATTTCCGTCGTCATTACGAAACTCACAGTAACATAACTGCCTGTGACCGACATCTCACCAGCGCCGCCAGTCGTTCTCGACGACCTCACCGAGCCGCGCTTCCCAGCGGCGATCCAGCCGATTCGCGACATGATGGCGGCGATGGCACCCGAGTGCCCGCTCGATGCCGATGCCCTGCACGCCAAGGCCAGCGCGGAGACCGGGCTCGACGACTTCGGCCCGGATGACTACCGAGACCGACTCGACGTCTATCTCTCTGCGCTGCAGGAGATTCCGGGACTCAGTGACGCGGGAATCGTGAACTTCCACGCCCAGCTGGTGCAATTGCTGAAGAACCGTCTGCTGCTGACCGATCTGCTGGACAGGCATCCCGAGATCCACGACATCGAACTGGCGCCGCCGGTCGTCATCGCCGGCCTGCCGCGCACGGGCACCACTCACCTGCACAACCTGCTGGCCGCGGGACCGACCTTCCGCACGCTCCCGTACTGGGAGAGCAACGAGCCGTTCCCGCTGCCGGCCGAAGCCGGCATCGAACCGGACCCCCGGCGCACCCGGATGGATGCCGCGGTCGAGTTCATGAACGCGGTCATGCCGCATTTCGCGCTCATGCACGAGATGACGACCGACCACGTGCACGAGGAGATCCAACTGCTGGCCAACGATTTCTCCTCGATGCTGTTCGAGACGTTGGCGCATGTGCCGCGGTGGCGCGACTACTACCTGTCACATGACCAGACACCCCACTACGAGCACCTGGCCCTGCAGTTGAAGGCGCTGCAATTCCTGCGTGGCGGCAGGCGGTGGCTGCTCAAATCCCCGCAGCACCTTGAGCAACTCCCCGTGCTCGAACGGGTCTTTCCCGGCGTGGTGGTGATCACGACCCACCGCGATCCGGTCCCGGTGGTGCTGTCGATGCTCGCGATGCTCACCTACTCCGCGCGCATGCACTGCTCCCCGGTTCCGGTCGAGGACATCGCGGCATGCTGGATCGACCGCCTGGAACTCATGCTGGCGGCGTTGATCCGCGATCGCGACGTCATCGGAGCCGAACGCTCCATCGACGTCAGGTTCGACGACTTCATGGCAGACGAAATGGGCACCGCGGCAGCGATTTACGCGCTCGCGGACGAGGTGATGACCGAGGACGCCCGCGCCGCCATGGCCGAATACCTCGCGGGGCATCAGCGGGGTCGGCTCGGGCGGGTGGCCACGTCGCCGGAGATGTTCGGGCTCGACCCGAACGAGTTGCAGGCCCGCTTCGCACCGTACGTCGAACGCTTCCTGACGTAGCCTCTCGCATTCGCCGCGGCTGTTCGCCCCCCGATCAGCGGTGTGTGAATACCCTGGCCCGGGTATCCGCATCCGGCAGCCGGAGACGAGAGGTATCCATGACCGCAGCACGAACTCAACTCGACCAGCGCGATCTCGCGGAGGCGCGGCGGGTCGTCGCCGCTGTCTCCGACGCGTTCTCGGCCAAGGTCGTCGGCCAGGAGAACCTGCGCGAGTCGTTGCTGATCGGCCTGCTCGCGGGCGGTCACATCCTCATCGAGAGCGTGCCGGGGCTGGCCAAGACGACCGCCGCGCGCGTCATCGCCGAAGCCATCGACGGGGGTTTCCGACGCATCCAGTGCACGCCCGACCTGCTGCCCAGCGACATCATCGGCACCCAGATCTACGAGTCCGCGACCAATTCGTTCGTCACCCAGCTCGGGCCGGTGCACACCAACATCGTGCTGCTCGACGAGATCAACCGGTCCAGCGCCAAGACGCAGAGCGCGATGCTCGAGGCGATGGAGGAACGTCAGACCACGATCGCGGGCACCGAGTATCCGATTCCCGAGCCGTTCCTGGTGATCGCCACGCAGAACCCCGTCGACCAGGAGGGCACCTATCCGCTGTCGGAGGCACAGACCGACCGGTTCATGCTCAAGGACATCGTGCACTACCCCACCCCCGAACAGGAGGTGGAGATGATGGCCCGGATGGATGCGGGACTCTACGACAAAGACCACCGCAGCCGGCCGGTCGCCGGCCTCGACGACATCCGCCAGCTGCGCGCCGTCGTGCGTCACGTGCACATGGACCGCGCACTGATGCACTACGCCAGCCAACTGGTCACGGTCACCCGTGAACCCGACCGGTATCTGCCGCGCCAACTGGCCCGGTTGATCGAGTACGGCGCCAGCCCCCGCGCGACCATCGCCTTCTGCAATGCCGCCCGCTCGCTGGCGCTGTTGTCCGGCCGCGGACACGTCATCCCCGGCGACATCGCCAAGCTCGCCCACCGGGTGCTGCGACACCGACTCATCCTCGGGTTCGAGGCCGCCAGCGCCAACGTCACGCCCGAGCTGATCATCGACGCTGTCCTGCAAGCGGTTCGAGTGCCCTAGGGCCGGTATGGGCAGACACCTCACCACGGCGAGGACGCACTTCGGCACCGACACCCGCGGCATGCTCGAAGGCGGTCGCTACGCGCTGTTGCACACCCGCAGCCTGGAATTCGACGACCTGCGGCCGTACGTACCCGGCGACGACGTCCGCGACATCGACTGGAAGGCCTCGGCGCGCTCAGGTCATGTGCTGATCAAGCGGTTCGTCTCCGAGAAGCACCACAAGCTCCTGCTGGTGGCGGATGCCGGTCGCAACATGGCCGCCCTGACCCCCAGTGGTGAAGTGAAACACGATGTGGCGGTGAACATCTTGGGTGCGTTCGGGCTCATCACGCTGGGGCGGTCCGATCAGATCGGCATGGTGTTCGGCGACACCCGGGGCTGCGTCAACATCCGGCAGCGTCGCGGCGAGACCCACATCGAGAGCCTGCTGCACAGGTACTACGGTCACGCCTGCCAAGGTTCTGGCCGCAGCGACATCGTCTGCCAACTCGACTACGTCGCAACGCATTACCGCCACCCCATGCTGGTCGTGGTGGTGTCCGACGAGCCGGAGGTCGACGACCGACTGACCGACGCCGTCACCCGACTGACCGCCCGCCACGACGTATTGTGGGCGACGGTCTCCGACATGCCCGCCATCGGCGTCAACGGCGACGACCGGGCCGGATTCGACGTGTCGAGCGGCCGGTTCATCCTCGACACCGCCACACTGGGCCCGCGGGTGGTCGCGGCGTACCGCAAGGCAGAGCAGGCGCGGGCGCACCGACTCGACGAGTTCATGACGGCTCGCGCGGTACCGCACACCAGAATCGGCGCCAGCAGTGAGATCCGTGCCCGGCTCGTCGCATTGACCGAGGTGTTCGCCCGTGCCGGATGACCTGTTGCGGTTCGTCGGCGGGCCGATGCCGTACTCGTCGGGGTGGTTGTGGCTCGGCTTGCTGATCGTGCTACTGGTAATCGCTTGGTATGCTGGCGTTTTCGTGTGGACGTTGCCGGCGCAGCGGCTTCGGCGCCTTCCCGTGGCGCGTTCCCTGCATGGCCGGCTGCTGCGGCGTCGGTACGCGCGCAGCGTGCACCGCATCGCCGCCCGACACCGCGACGGTGAACTCACCGACGCCGAGGCCGGTGCGGCGATGAGCCGGATCCTGCGCAGCTTCCTGCACCAGGCGACCGGGACACGGGCGCAGTACATGCAGCTCGACGACATCGCATCCGGGGAGCTGGCGCCTGCTGCGCCGACGCTCGCCGCGCTCGACGACGCGCAGTTCAACGCGGCCTCACCGGTGCGGGTGGGCGACGTCGGGGCGACAACCGAGGAGCTGATCCGCTCGTGGCCCTGACCTGGTGGCCGATCGCAGTCATCGGATTCGCCTGTCTGGCAGGCGCTGTGGCGCTCGCGGTGCTCGTGCCGACGAAGCAGCTGCGACGGCAGTTGCGGCCGTTGGCCAACACCGCCCGCCTGACCCGTCTGCCGGAGTACGCGCGGGTGGCGAGGGCGCGAACGGTGTCGATGGTCGTCACGATCGCGCTGCTCGTGCTGCTGTTCGGCGCTGCCGTGCTGGCCAGCGCCCGCCCCAGCGGATTGTGGTGGTCGCTACAGACCTCCGAGGTACCCGAGGACGTCATGTTGTGCGTCGCCGAACCCGTCGACAATCCCAGCACCGGCGCGTTCCTCTCGTATTTCGCGCAGCGCACGGGGGCGTTCGGCACACAGCGAATCGGATTGACCTCGACCAACCGCCGGGTGATACCGCTGACCCGCGATCATCAGTTCGCGGTCGAAAAGCTCGGGGAGGCAGCCGGTCTGGCCGGCCTGCCCGACGATGCCGCGCTCTCGCCCGCCCAGCGTTCGGCCAAACGGAACAGCCTCGCCTCATTCGCCGCGCCCGTGACGTATGTGGACTACGCGACGAGCGTCGCCGACGTCCTCGCGCTGTGCGTCGCGGGTTTCCCCGCCGACGAGCCACCCGGCGAGCGGCGCCGGTCGATCATCTATCTGGGGCCGGGCGAACTGCGGGCCCCGAACGAGACCCGTCCCTCGCTCTACACCGACCAGCAGGTCGTCGAGCTGGCCCAGGAGCGCGGAATCCAGGTCAACGCGCTGGTGTCGTCCCCGGGCCCCGTGCGGTCCGTCGTATCGGCCACAAGCGGGCGATACGCACCCGTCGGACCCGACCTGGAGGCTCAACTGGACGGGATCCGAGCGCATCCGCCGGACGCCGACCGTGCCGCCACGCTCGCAGGGTTCCGCGGCGACACCCCGACCGTCCCGTTGGCGATCGCGGTCGCGGTCTCGGCGCTGCTGTGTCTGTCGCTGGCGGTGCTGCGGCGATGACCTTCTCCCCCGTCGTACCGCCGGTCCTTTTGATCGCCGTCGCCCTGGCCGCGGTCGTGCTGCGGCTCATCACCATGCGCCAGCTGGCACGCACCGGTCAGCGGTGGACCACCGTGTGGCGGTGGTCGGCGCTGACGCTTGCGGTGATGCTGATGCTGATCGCCGCGGCCCGCCCCGCCCTCGGCGGTGACGCCGAGGAGTCGGCCGCGACGAGCTCGGACGGCGACGCGACAGCCAACGTGTTCTTGATCGTCGACCGCTCCACCGACTCGACCATCGCCGATATCCGCGACGACGTCGCCGCGCTCATCGACCACTACCCGCAGGCGCGCTTCGCGCTCATCACGTTCACCGCGCGCTCCTCGGTGGAATGGCCGCTGTCCGAAGACAACTGGAGCCTCAAGCCGGTGGTCGCGGCCGTGTCCGCCTCCCCCGAGACCGCCGCGGGCGAGGTGAACGCGGCAGCCGCCGCGAACGTCCTGCGCTACCAGTTGATCGCGGCGGGTCAGCGAAGCCCGGGCGCACAGAACCTGGTGTTCTACTTCGGCTCCGGCGCACCCGGGTCCCAGGCCCCGCAGGGCGAGTTCGATCCGGTGCCCGGTTCGGTGGACGGCGGCGCGGTGTTCGGTTACGGAGAGACCCGCGACGATTCGCGTCTGCAGGCCGTCGCCGATCAACTCGGTGTGCCGTTCGTCCCTCGCGATACCGCGCGTGCGGTCACCGATGACGCCCCCGATGTGGATGGTGTCTCGTCGGCGCAGGCCAGCGCCACCGCCGTCGATCGCACCGACCTGTACTGGGTCTTCACCATGGTGGCCGCGGTGCTGTTGCTGTTCGAGATCTACCTCACGCTGCGCGAGTTCCGCACCAGCCGCTCGGCCCGGCGGGACGAGGTGATCTGATGCGTCCCTCTCGGTTGCGGCTGCGCCGCCGGTTGCTGCTGTTCTCGGCGCCCGTCGTCATCGTGGCGCTGGTGATCGCGCTGAAGCTCATCTCGGCTGTGGTGGCCGGTCACTCGGCGGTGTCGAACTTCGCCGCGCGCGACGCCGACGCACTGCGCGGCGACGTCGCGGTGATGGGCCTGCTCAACGTCGTCGAACCCGCGAAGGCGCCGTTCGCGGCCGGCACGCTCGCGGTACTCGACGACCGCCTCGCCGAGGCCGACGCGCACTTCTCGGAATCCCTCGGCCGCACCGCGCCGGATCGGTCGTGTCCCGTGCTGATCAACCTGGAACTCGTCCGCGAGCGCCAAGGCGACATCGACGCGTGGGAGAACCGGCCCGGCGCGGCGCGCGACCGATACCTCAGCGCACTCGACCTCGTCGAGAACGCGCCCGACGGCTGTTTTGCAGGCAACACCGATCCCGATCCCGAGCGGCGCGCCGTACGCCACGACGCGGCAGCGCGGCTACAGGCCAAGCTGGCCGGTTTGACCGCTCCGCCCCCGCCGCCGCCGGCGCCACCCCTGGCGCCGCCCCCACCACCGCAGGCGCCGGCCCCAGCGCCGGCAGTGCCCGATGCCGACACCCCCCGGGACGCGTTGCGGCTGGATCCCGGTTCCGGCGATCCCCTCGACAAGCTCGAGCAGGTGCTACGCGATGCGGCGGGTTAGCCGGTGCTCGTTCCGGTCCAGTACTCGGCGAACCGGCCCTCTTCGATGCGCAGGATGTCGTTGCCGGTGAACCGCTTCGGTCCGTCCTGGGCCGCGCCCGTACCGATCCACCTGGCCGCCAGCATGTCGCCGTCGACGAACGGCTCCACTTCGATCACGAACTTCAGGTCGCTGAGCATCTGATGGGTCTCTCCGACGACCGCCTGCAGTTCGGCGGGCCCACGAACCTCCCGGCCCGGCCAATGTCCCTGGAATTCCTCGGTGACCAGCTCGGCCGCAACGGGATCTCCCGACCACAATTCGTCTATCCATCGTTTGTAAAGCTCTTTAGGCGAAATCATGGTGGTGTCTTACCCGGCCCGGGGGCAGGTACGCAATCTACCGACGAGTACGACGGCGGGTCGGCGCATCAGCCCACCGTGTCGACCCGCACCGATGCGGTCATCCTCGGGCCGGTGGGTCTTCGCCTCGCAGCCTGGCCTGTAGTTGCTCCCGGTCGCGGCGCCTGCGTTCGTCGAAGGCCGCGATGCTCTCGGTGGCGCGGCGCCGGAGCGGGGCGAACAGCCAGATGCCCAGCGGCAGTGCGATCACCAACGCGAAGAGCAACGCGACGATGAGCGGGAATTCGCGCAGCCCGAGCAGATGTCCGGCGCCCAGAATCGCTGCCGCGACCGCCGCGACGAGCAGAAGCCGTGCCAGCACATAGGCCAGCACGTCGACCACGAGGCGAGTTCCCTGGCGACCGTCGGACACGAACCGAGCCTACCGATGACGCGTATATTCGAACCAAGGAGGTTTTGTTCTCGTGGCGTATCTGCTCCTGATTCTCGTGTTGTGCACGCTGGCGTATGTCGGCTGGCGGCTGACGCGAGTCTCTTCGAGCCGTCCGCGCACCCGGGTGATCGGGCCGGACGACGATCCGGAATTCCTGCGTCGGCTCGGCCAGGAGGACAACCCGAGACCGTGACCGCGCGGTTCTAGCGTCGCGCGCCGGGGAATCCGGCCGCGACCTCGGCAGCGAGTTCGAGCAACGCCGCCCTGGTTTCCGGCTTGAGCCGGTCGAGGCTGATCTCGGCCCCTTCCTCGAGGTGTGGATCGAAGGGCACTTCGAACACCGCCCGGCACCGCCGGCTGAAATGGTCGACCACCTTCGTCATGTCGACCTTCCCCGACCGTGGGCGCACCGCGTTGATCACCGCGATCGAGTTGCGCACCATGTCCTGATGCCCGTGGGCGTCCAGCCAGTCCAACGTCGCCGACGCGCTGTGCGCCCCGTCAACCGAACCGGAACTGATCACCAGAAGCGTGTCGGCCTTGGACAGCACCGCCGCCATGGCCGAGTGCATCAGGCCCGTGCCGCAGTCGGTGAGCACCAGGCTGTAGAAGCGCTCGAGCACCGCGAGGGTGCGGCTGTAGTCGTCGGAGCTGAACGCCTCCGACACCGCGGGGTCGCTTTCGGAGGCGAGGACCTCCAGCCGGCTCGGCCCCTGAGAGGTGTAGGCGCGAACATCGCTGTAGGCCTTGACGCCTTGAGCGTCGCGCAGCAGATGGCGCACTGTGGCCGGCGTCTCCAGCGGCACCTTCTGGCTCAGCGTGCCGCGGTCGGGGTTCGCGTCGACGGCGATGACGCGGTCGCCGCGAAGCGAAGCCAGCGTCGCGCCCAGCGTCGCGGTGATCGTCGTCTTGCCCACCCCACCCTTGAGCGACAACACCGCGATGCGGTGGCACCCGCGCAACGGGCGCTGAATTTCGGCGGTGAGCGCCTGGCGGCGCCGCACCTTCGGTCCGTCACCGAGGTTGACCAATCGAAACGACGCGTAATACAGCCACTTGCGCCAGCCCTGAGAAGGCGCACGTTTGGGTTGGCCGAGCAGCGCGACGGTCGAGAGATCGAGATACGGCGCCGGGTCGGGATCGGCGACGTTCGATGGCGGGGACAGCACCGGAAGGCCGTGGGGCGGTGTGGGCGCCGTCCATTGCGGAGGCGGATCGGCCGAGGGATCGCTGAACCGGCTCTGTGCGCGGAATCCCCCTGGCGCGTAGGCGTTTTCGGGAATTATCGCGGGAGAAGCCGCGTCCTTACCGACACCATCCTGGGCGTGTTGCACCGGTTGTTCAGACACGCTGACGGTCCCCCAAGGCTTCGCAGGATTTCGCCGCCGATCTTAGCCAAGCACAAGACTGCGACTCAGCCGACTCCGGCGTAGGAGTGCAGGCCCACGGTGACCAGGTTGATGAAGAACAGGTTGAACACCATCGCGACGAAGCCGGCGACGTTGATCCAGGCGGCCTTCTTGTCGCGCCACCCAGCGGTGGAGCGAGCGTGCAGATACGCGGCGTAGACGACCCACGCGATGAACGACACGGTCTCCTTGGGGTCCCAGCCCCAGTAGCGGCCCCATGCCTCCTCGGCCCAGATCGCGCCGAAGATGACGCCGAAGCCGAACACCGGGAAGGCGAAGATCGTGGTGCGGTAGGCGATTCGGTCCAAGGTCTGCGGATCGGGAAGCCTGTCCAGGGCGCGGGTGAGAATGCCGTCGCCCGAGCGACGCTCGGGGTCGGCGAAGCGCGACATCTTCAGCAGGAACAGGATGCTGGCGACACCGGCGACCAGGAACACCCCCGACCCGAGGCTGACGACCGACACGTGGATGGGCAGCCAGTACGACTGCAGGGCCGGCATCACCGGCGCGGCGTTGGTGTAGAGCCAGCGCCCTGAGACCGTCAGAAGGATCAGCACCGGAAGGAGCACGAACACCCACAGCGTCCGGTACTGGCGGCGCCGCAGCACCACCGCCGCCGCAACCAGCCCGCAGAAGCAGGTCAGGTTGATGAACTCGTACATGTTGCCCCATGGCACCCGCGAGGTGGCCGCACCGCGCAACACGATGCAGGCGAGCAACAAGCCGATGCCGAGGTAGGTCAGCGCGAGACCCGCTCCGCCGATGCGTTCGTCGACCGGGCGGCGCCGGGCTTCGGTGACGACGCCCGGTGCGGCGCTGTCCGCGCGGACCCCGCCGGCCGCCGCCGCTCCCCGCTCCGATGTCGCCGCCGCCGCGGCTCCGACGAGCTCCCGGGCGTCGACCTTGCGGCTGCGGCTGTAAGCCAACTCGATCGCGAGCAACAGCAGCGCACCCACCAGAACCAGCACCGATGAGGTGAACGCCCAGTCCGAGTACCGGGCCAAACCGATGTCGATCTGCTCGGGATTCATGTGACCTTCTCTCCTGCGGCGTGCGCCGGCCTCGCGTCGGGAAGGAGGCGCTGCGTCAACCGCTCGAACTCGTCGCCCCACCCCGAGTTGTCGGTGCGCGCCAGCCCGCCCAGCTCGACGGTTACGGTACCCGGACCCGCGGGGCTGATCCGAATCCAGATCCTGCGCCGACGCACCACCAGCGACACCAGCAGGCCCGCCATCATGGTCATCGCGAACACCAGCACCCATACCTGCGCCGGGTCGTGGGAGACCTGCACGTTGATGAACGGCACGGCGCCGTCGAACCGCACCAGGGTGCCGTCGTCGAGTCGCGTCGATTCGCCGGCGCCGAGGTTGACCCGTGCCTTCTTGGTCAGCCGGCCCTGCTCGATCAGCCGCGGGTCCAGCGTGAACAGGGACTGCGGCCGTCCGCTGTCCAGGCCGGTGTCGCCGCGGTAGATGTCGATCGCGACGGCGGGGTCGTTGAGCGCCGGGAAGCTCGACGACAGCAGCGTGCCGTGCAACTGTTCGGTCGGGGCGAACAGGCCCTGGATCGCAAGCTGGTTCTTGCGACGGTCATCGGGATCCGGATAGGTGCCCGCGGGCGGGTCGAACCGCATCGCACCCGACGACAGGAACGTGATCTGGTCATCGGGTCGCCACTGCAATGTCTGCGTGCGCGTCTGCCCGTCGGGGAAGGTCACCGTGAAGGTGGGGGCGTAACCGTGCCCCTGCAGGTACACCCGGTCACCACCGACCCGCAGCGGATGGTTGACCTTCAGGTGGTAGGGCCGCCAGGTGCCCGACTCCAGGTCGGCGCCCGCCTGGTATTCGATGTCGGCGGCGAACGACGTCGCCTGACCCGTCGGCAGATAGTCTGCTTGGAAGTCGTTGACCCGCAGGCAGATCGGATACAGCGAGGTGCCGTCCACGGTGTTTCCGGCACGGAACGAGTCGAACGCCGCGGGCGAGGCTGAACAGAAGCCCGGACCGCCGTCGGCGATGACGATGACGTTGCCTTCGTAGCCGAACATCTTGCCTGCCGCCACCGCCACGAGCAGGCCGAGCAGGGAGAAGTGGAACACGATGTTGCCGAACTCGCGCAGATAGCCCTTCTCCGCCGAGATCTCGACGGTTCCGTTCTCCGAGCGGGTGAGGGTGCGCCATCCGCGCAACCGCTCATTCACCGTCGTCGCCACCTCATCCACCTCGCCGGACACCTCGGCGGTGTGGTGTTTGGGCAGCCGGCCCAGGTTGCGCGGGGCGGGCACGGGGTTGGCCCGCATGCTGCGGAAGTGTTCGATCAGGCGTGGGGTCAGGCAGCCCACCAGCGAGATGAACAGCAGCACATAGATCGCGGTGAACCAGAAGCTGGAGAACACGTCGAACGCCTGCAATCGGTCCAGCCAGGGCCCGATCGTCGGGTGTTCGGCGATGTACTGGTCGACCTTGGACTCGTTGAGGCTGCGCTGCGGCAGCAGTGCGCCCGGAATCGCCGCGAGCGCCAGCAGGAACAGCAACACCAGCGCGGTGCCCATCGACGTCAGGGTCCGCCAGGTGTTACGAACCAGCGCAAACACTTTCGTCATATCGGCAGCGTCACATCGCTGACAAAGGCGTCCCGCATCCAGGACACGAAGTCTCCCCACAGCCCCGTCACCAGCGCCACGCCCACCAGGATCAGCAGCACACCGCCGAAGATCTGGATCGCGCGGGTGTGCCTGCGCAACCACGCCAGACCCTGCACCGCGCGCGCCGATCCGAATGCCAACAGCACGAACGGAATTCCCAGGCCCAGACAGTAGGCGATGACGAGTGCGACGCCACGCGCGACGTTGGCGCCGTCGGTGGCCGAAGCGACCGCGATGACGCCGGTCAGGGTGGGACCGAGGCACGGTGTCCAGCCCAGCGCGAAGACCGCGCCGAGCAACGGGGCGCCGCCCAGCGTGGAGATCTGCCGCGGCGTGAACCGGGCCTCACGCTGTAACGCGGGGATGAAGCCGACGAACGCCAGCCCCATCACGATCGTCACTACGCCGCCGATGCGTTGCAGGAGAAGCTGGTTGGTGATCAACGACGTCGTCATCCCGAGTACGGCAACGGTGCCGAGCACGAACACCACCGTGAACCCGGCGACGAACAATGCGGCCGCGCCGGCGACGCGGAGCCGGGTTGCTTTCGCCGAGACCGACGTTTTGGCGGGTTCTTCCCGAGTTTTTCCGCCAGAGCGTCGGTCTCGGCGAACCAGTACAGGGGCTTCTCCGGGGGCAGCGGCATCCTGCACGCCGACGACCGCGGCCAGATACGACAGGTAACCGGGCACCAGCGGCACCACGCACGGCGACGCGAACGACACCAGCCCGGCGAGCGCGCTGACCAGGAGGGCCAGCAGAACCGGACCGCCGGCGATCAGCTGGTCCACCTGGTCGAGACTCATGTGCCGGCCTTCTCGGGGTTCGCCCCATCGCTTTCGCGCGCGAGGCGTTCCACCACCGGCTGGAGGTCCTCGGCCAGCAGTTCACGCAGGAACACCGCGGCGACGCGGTGCTCGCGATCCAGGACCACCGTCGAGGGGATCACCGTCGTCGGATAGCGGCCCCCGAACGCGATCATGGTCCGCATCGGCGGATCGTAGATCGACGGGAACGTGATACCGCGGTCGATGATGAAGTCCCGCGCCGCAACCCGGTTGTTGTCGCGGACGTCGATGCCGAGGAATTGCACACCGAGGTCCTTGGTGGCGTCGTAAACCTGTTGGAGCTCGGTGATCTCGGTCCGGCACGGACCACACCACTGGCCCCACACGTTGAGCACCACCACCTTGCCCGCGAAGTCGTCGAGGGAGATGGTCTTGTCCGGGTCGATCAGATCCGGACCGCGCAGCGGACCCGGGCGGCCGCGATCTTGCGGAGGGTCGTAGAAAATGTCGGTCTGGCCGCCGGGGGCGACGAATTCGAAGGTGCCGCCCTGCGCGACGGCGTCGTCCCCGGTGGAGCAGCCGGCCAGCGCGATACATCCCGCGCAGGCCGCGATGAGCGCCCGCGCGAAGAGCCAACGGCCGCGCCCCACCCACCCACTCACTGCCCGGCCAACTCCGCGTAACCCCAGCCGACGTAGGTGTCCCCGTGGAAGTAGAACGACGTCACCGACGCCAGGTTGCACAGCCGTCGGGTCGGGAAGTGGTGCAGCGGTTGGCCGGTCATCGACCGGCGCAGGGTCTCCACGGGCAGTTGATGGCTGACGCACACCGCCTCGTGGCCGGCCGCCTTGGCCCTCGCCCGATGCACGGCGGCGGTCATCCGCTCGGCGATCTCGCGGTACGGCTCCCCCCACGACGGTGTGCGCGGGTTGCGCAGGTGCCACCAGTTGCGGGGGTCGCGCAGCGCGCCGTCCCCCGGCGATACCCGTTGTCCCTGGAAGATGTTCAGCGACTCGATGAGCTCGTCGTCGGTGTCGACGGACAGCCCCAGACCCGCCGCGATCGGGGCCGCGGTCTCCTGCGCCCGCTCCAGCGGCGAGGCGACCACGTAGACGATGTCGCGTGTCGCCAGCCAATCCGCGACGGCCTGGGCCTGCGCTCGACCCCGCTCGGAGAGGTGGTAGTCGGGAAGGCGGCCGTAGAGGATCTTGTCGGGATTGTGCACTTCACCGTGGCGCATCACATGCACCACTGTCTTCACGGCCTCGCCATCCTCCGACGCGTTTTCGGTCATGCCGGTTCGACCGCCTCCGCGGCGGCGCGGGCCGCGCCGGGCAGCGCGGCCGCGATACGGTCGAACGCCTCATCATCCAAAGCCGTTGACACGAACCATGTCTCGAATGCGCTCGGCGGCGGGTAGACACCGGCGTCCAGCAGCGCATGGAAGAAGGCCGGGAATCGCCACGTCTCCGACGCCCGCGCCGAGGCAAAGTCGGTGACCGGTTGTTCGGTGAAGAACACGCTGAACATGTTGCCGGCCCGCGAAACGGTATGCGCCACACCGGCTTCGGTCAACGCCTGCTCGAGCAGTGCGGTGAGGCGGTCGGCGTTCGCGTCGAGCCTGGCGTAGGCGGAGTCGTCGGCCGCGCGCAGTGTCGCCAGACCGGCCGCCATCGCGACAGGGTTCCCGGACAACGTGCCGGCCTGATACACCGGCCCCAGCGGAGCCAGCCGCTCCATCACCTCGGCGCGGCCGCCGAACGCCGCCGCGGGCAGCCCGCCACTCATCACCTTGCCGAAGGTGAACAAATCGGCATCGACAGGATCGAGGCCATACCACCCGGATCGGCTGACCCGGAATCCGGTCATCACCTCGTCGACGATCAGCAGGGCGCCGTGGTCGGCCGTGATGCGGCGCAGCGCGGCGTTGAAACCGTCCTGCGGCGGAACCGTTCCCATGTTGCCGGGGCTGGCCTCGGTGATCACGCAGGCGATCTCGTCGCCGAACCGGGCGAAGACCTCGTCGAGGGCGGCGGCGTTGTTGTAGGGCAGCACGATCGTGTCGGCTGCCGCGGCACCCGTCACACCCGGCGAGGACGGAAGCCCGAGCGTGGCGACGCCGGAACCGGCGTCGGCAAGTAGCGCGTCGCTGTGGCCGTGGTAGCAGCCGGAGAACTTCACGATCTTGGCCCGGCCGGTGTAGCCGCGCGCCAGCCGGATCGCGCTCATCGTGGACTCGGTGCCGGAGTTCACCAGCCGCAGCCGCTCGACCGGCGCGACCCGGCCGATGATCTCGGCGGCCAGCTCCGATTCCGAGGGGGTGGGCGCACCGAAGGACAGGCCGTCGGTCACCACCTTCTGCACCGCCGCCACGACGTCGGGATGCGCGTGGCCCAGGATCATCGGCCCCCAGGAGCAGACCAGATCCACGTAACGGTTGCCGTCGGCATCAGTCAGCCAGTAGCCGTTGGCCGAGGTGATGAAACGGGGGGTGCCGCCGACCGAGGTGAACGCCCGTACGGGTGAGTTCACCCCGCCCGGGATGACGGCCGACGCCTCGGCGAACAACCGCGCCGACACCTCGGTGGTGATCTGGTCAGCACGCATGGCCACCAGTGTCCCAGCCCGGCGCAAACCGTCAACTACAGGGTGTAGTGGTCACACGGTTGAGCCGCGTTGGGCTTCCGAGTTGGATGAGACCATGCAGCTTCCGCAATGGCTCGCGCGGTTCAACCGCCGCGTCACCAATCCGATCCAGCGGCTGTGGGCGGGGTGGGCTCCGTCGATGGGCATCCTCGAGCACACCGGGCGAAGGTCGGGCAAGCCGTACCGGACTCCGTTGACGGTGTTCCCGACCCGTGACGGCGTGGCCATTCTGCTGACCTACGGCCCGGACCGGGACTGGCTGAAGAACATCACCGCGGCGGGCGGTGGGCGAATGAGAAGGTATGGCCGGACGTTCGGCGTCCGTGACCCCCGGGTGGTCACGAAAGCCGAGGCGGCGCCGTCGGTCACCGGGTGGATGCGGCCCCTGTTCGGGCTGCTGCCGTTCGATCAGGCCGTCCTGCTGACGCGGGGCTAAGCCCGCGGGCGCAGACGGGCCCGAATGGGCCCTTTGGCAATGGTGGTGAACGGCACGTCACACTCGAACGCGCTGTCCAGCGATTCGATCCGGGCGGCCCGCACGATCGTGGCCAACGCCAGCGTCGTCTCCAGCCGTGCGAAGTGTTCGCCGATGCACGGGCGACCACCGGCGAGGAACGGCAGGAACTGCCAGCGCTCGCGGTTCGCGGTGTTCTCCGGGCTGAACCGCTCGGGATCGAAGACCATCGGGTCGGGCCAGAGCGCCGGATCGTGGTGCAGGCCGTAGAGCCCGAGCGCCACGAGGGTGCCCGCCTCGACGCGATAGCCGTCGACCGCGATGTCACGGGTGGCCAGCCGGGCCACCCCGGCCGCCGGTGGGCAGAGCCGGATCGCCTCGTGCAGCACCTGCACGGTGTATGTCAGCGAGGGCACGTCGTCGGGGGTCAGTTCCCGGTCACCGATGGCGGCGGCTTCCGCGGCGACGCGGTCCTGGATGTCGGGATGACGCCCCAGCGCCCACAGCGAGAAGGTGAGCGCGGTCGAGGTGGTGTCATGGCCGGCGAGCATGAAGATCAGCAGGTCGTTCGAGATGTCGTCGTCGGATAGCGGCATCCCGGTCTCGGGATCCCTGGCCGCCATCAGCGCCTGTACGAGCGGGGCGTCGCGCGTCGGGTCGTCGCGACATGCGCGCACCATCTCGTCGGTGATCTCCCGCATCTCGGCGACGGCGCGGCGCGCGCGGCGACGGGCGGGCGTGGGGAGCCAGCGCGGTGCCCGCACCGGCCGCAGCGCGCGGTCGGCGGTGTAGGAGGACGCGACGTGCATGCAGCGGGCGATCGTGTCGGCGCGTTCGTTGAGGTCGACGCCGAGGACGGAATGGCCCAGCGATTGCATCGCGACGCGGCGGCATTCGACGTCGAGGTCGAGTTCGCCGCCGTCAGGCCAGCGGTCGACGAAGGCTTGGGCGGCCGCCGACATGTAGCCGCCGAAATTGCGCACGTTCTGTTTGGTGAACACCGGCTGCAGCGCTCGCTTGCGCGGCCGCCACAGCTCATTGGGCAGCACGAACAGGCTGTCGCCCGCCATGTTGCGGACTTCGTCGTGGTAGATGCATCGCTCAGAGGAGCCGTCGGGGCGCCCGAGTATGTCGCGCATGCCTGCTGGCGACATCACGGCGACGATCGGTTGATACAGCCACTTCGGCGCGACCTGGATGCGCGTGATCGGGCCGCCGGCGTCGCGGATGACGTCCTGGCCGGTGTCAAGCCTGCGGAGGAGTCTGACCAACCGCCAGATCGGCAGCGGATTCTTCGGCACCAGCGGCAACGCCGAGACGTCGAGCGTGGTGGTCATGTGCAGATCATCGCCCAGGTCATGTCGGGTCCGCACCGGTACGCGATATTCACGCGGACCAGGTGAGCGGCGCGCCTTCACCTTTCGTCATCACCGTCCCGGGCATGACCCGGATGCGGTACGGCGTCAACCGCAGCGCGGCGAACTGGTCTGAGGTCGGCCCGTCCTGCCACATCGGGATGATGCGCGGGTCGTAGCCGACCGGTGCGGGGGCGGTGGCGAACTTGTCCCACACCGTCGTCCTGGTTTCGTCGTCGACGTACCACTCGACCAGACACTCCGCGCTGCAGGTGTCGTGGTTGGTGGTCCAGTAGCTCACCGAGACCTGCGGGTGGACCGTGAGGTGGTTCTTCTTCACCGGAGACGGCACGGTGGCGATCCAACCGAGGAGATCGGTGCCGTCCCAGTCCCACAACGGATGCAGGATGCGGGTACGTGGTCGGCCGTTCGCGTCGACGGTGGCCACCGAGGCCCACACGATCGAGTGGGCCATCTCGACGAACGCCGGTGCGATCTGTTCCAGAGTGGTCACGGTTGCCTAGCGTAGGCACGCGCCCGCTCGGCCGGTCAGCTGCTGTTGCCCTCGGATGTTTCGTTGCCCGCAGATTCCTTGCCGAACTTCGGGTTGCCGTCATCGTCGAGCCAGTCGTTGACCGCGGTACCCGCAACCGCACCGCCGGTGCCCGGCATTTTGGTGGTCGGCCTCTCTTCTTCGTAGGCCTTGTGCATCTCTTTGGCTTTTTCCCGATGCTCGTCGGTGACTTCGGGTTTCTCGGTGGGCGGAGGCGTTTCCTGTTCGCTGGTGACCTGGTGGTGTTCGTCGGTCTCCGGTTCGGCGTTCCGCTGCTCCTCGATGAACCCTGGGTCCTGCCCTTGTTCGCTGGTCATGGAACTACGACTGCCCGGAGAGCCGAAATACGAAACGCAGTTCGGCTAACCGGTGGGCACTGTCCGCAAAGCGGCGGGCAGGCTGGGAAGGAAGTGTTTGCGAGCGAAAGCGCGAATGTCGTCGGCGGACTCCAGCGGCTGGGAGCTGGGCAGCAGCAACACCATCACCGCATACCGCAGGATGGTGTCGGCCAGCTCCTCGACGGTCTGTTCGCCGATCCGCTCGGCGAACCCGGCGGGGAAGATGACCCGCAACGCTGCGGCCATCCGGGTGATCGCGGCGTCGTAGTGCGTGCGGGCGAGTTCGAGCAGCAGCGCGGGTTCGTCGGTCAATATCCGGTACAGCACGCGGTGGCGACGGAACTTCAGGATCGACAGGGTGAACGCCTCGACGTAGTAGTTCGACTGCGGCCCAGCGCGTTTGACCTCTTCGGCGATGTCGGCGAACAGCGCGATGTTCTCGCGTTCGATCACCGCGGCCACGAGTTCGTCGCGGTTGGCGAACCGCCGGTAGATCGTGGTCCGGCTGACGCCTGCGCGGCGGGCGACGTCGTCGAGCGCGACCCGCCGGAAGCCGTGCCGCTCGAACTCGATGACGGCGGCGTCCAGGATGGCTTCCGTCGCGGGCGACGAATCAGGCCCAGTCGCGGGCGACGAATCGAGTCCAGTCGCGGGCGACGAATCAGGTCCAGTCGCGGGCGACGAATCAGGTCCAGTCGCGGGCGACGCCTCGGGCCCGTTGGCCGGATCAGGCCCGGGCATAACCCTTTTGGGCGTAGCTGTTGTAGCGCCAACTCATGGGCAGACGATCCCACACCCAGTTGACCGGACGCGACCGCCACAACGCCGCGAAGCGTTGGTAGCGGCGCTCCTGGCGTTCACTCCACGGCAGTTGCAGCAGCTCGCGCGCGCGGGGCGGCAGGCCGCCGGTGGTCAAGAACGCCGCGAGCGGATTGAACACCGGCGCGATCAGCTTCCACGCCCATCCGGGAACACCTTTGGGGCACGGGAAGCCCTTCGTGACGTAGCCGACGCCGTAGACCGCGGTCTTGTGCGCGACGACGATCTCGTCGAGCATGCGATCCCAGTACCGTTCGAATTCGTCGTAGGTGGCGGGCATCGGTCGGTCGCTCACACCGTAGCGGCGGTACCACGTCTTCGACTCGAGGTAGATCTGCTCCTTCTCCTCGCGGCTCAGCCGCTTGACGAAGGTGTCGGCGAAGTAGAGCACCTGCTCGACGAACGTCGCGTGTGCCCAGAAGTAGGTCTCCGGATCCAGGGCGTGGTACCGGGCGCCGTCGGGCATCTTGCCCTTGATGTCGGTGTGGAAGTCGCGCACCTGGGCGCCCGGGTTGTCTTCGTCAGAGCCGTAGACCGTGTTGAAGATCGGGGGCAGCGAGCGCTTGACCCGCGCGGCGGTGTCGTCGAAGAACACCGAGTGGTCGAGCACGCCTTGGCCGAGTTCGGCCAGCATGTTCTGCAGCACCGCGGGGCGCGGCCCGATCAGGTACATCCGGTTGTCCCCGAAATAGCGCCACACCAGCGACTGCGGGCCCAGCGGCAGCGCATCGTCGACGGGCCTGTCTGTCTCCACCAACTCGGTCATAGGACACAGTGTTACAAGTTTTGCACTTTGTACCAAGCGGCTGTGAGGGGTCTCACGATGCTGGCGAGCGACCTGTTTTGTACGTGATGTGACGGCGTGTCACGGCGCAAACACGGTCACTCGCCAGATGGGGCTTTGCGGGATGGTGCGGTGCGGGATGGTGCGGAACGGCGAGCGCGGCGGGTGTGCGCGATGGCCAGCACCAGAAGCACCCCGGCGACCGCCGCCAACAGCAGCGCGAGCCCCAGCATCGGCGCGCTGTACTCGACCGAGGTGGTCCGGGGTTCGCCTTCGAGCACCGGCGGGACCACGACCGTCGTCTTGGCCGCCAACCAGCTGAGCACGCTGCCCACCGCGGCGGCGACGGCCAGCACCATCTCGAGCGCGGCCCGGACGGTCATGCCGGCGGAATGCGCTCTTCGACGAGCTGGGTCAGCGTCTGCCGGAGCGTTTGATGCTTGCGGGCCCAGGCTTGGGCGGTGCGGTCGTTGGTCATCTTCAGCCCGATACCTGTGCGCCCGCGCGGGACACCGGTGAGCTCGCCGAGTGCCCGGGCCGACTGCCATTTCGGTGGCTCCGAACCGGTCGCCTCGGGGTAGATGCGCACGATCTCGTCGGTGCTGATGCGCTCGGTGCCCTGCCGCAGCGTCTCGGGTGTCAGCTCCACCGAGGTGTGGATGCGGGCGGCCTTGACCTGGATCGCGAGGAAGCCGCTGACCAGGACCAGGAACATCCCGGGAACCACCCACTGGAACCCGTAGCCGGCCGACGCCTGGATCAACCCCATGGCGATCGCCGCGGCGGGCCCGGCGGCCAACCACCACCAGCTGGCACCCTGTTCGTAGAACAGCACCTGCGGCGCGGTCTGCTTGTCGGTCACGTCGCTTCCCCTTGGGCGTTCGCGCTCGGCCGGGTGATCAGGACGGCGCCCGCGATCAGGGGCAGCACCGCGAGCAGCGTCACGATGTGAACGACGCCGCGCATCGCGAGCAGCGCGACGAACACGACGATGGTCAGCGCCAACGCGACGCCGGCCCGGCGGAACCGGACGTCACCCGCGCGGCTGCGGCCCGCGAGAAACGCCATTGCGGCGCCCGCGACTGCGGTGAGGACCCCAGCGCCGCGGAACAGCGGCGGCAGGTTCACCGAGGCGGCGATCAGCCCGCCCAGCATCAGCATCACCGCGGCGACGACCCAGCACCAGAAGGCGGCGGTGACGACGCGGGTTCGCGGCGCAGGAGCGGTCATGGTCGGGTCAGCCTATCGGGTCACCGGGTGAAGTAGTCGTTGGCGTCTTTTCGGTGCAGCAGGTACACCCCGCCGACGATCAGCACTGAGCCGAGGATCGCGGTGACGGCGTAGGCGAACGCGGCGGCGGGCGGCCGGTCCTCGCCGAACAGGCTGCTCACGGCGTACACGACCGCGGCGACACCTGCGCCGGTCAGCACGGTGCGAGCCCACCGGTAGCCCTGGCGCATCAAGACCTGGAAGGTCAGCGCCACGGCGCCGAGGATCACGATGAACACCACCGAGAGGGCCAACACCGGTGCGGGTAGCCCCTCGGCGCGTTCGCTGACCAGCAGGTCGACCACCTGGCCGACGACCATCAGGACGAGCGCGACCACCCAGAGCCAGAAGCCGGTGTCGACATCGTCGGGGCGGGCGCCCGGCTCCGGCGGCTGGCCGGCCGCATCCGGTCGGCCCTGTGGCTCCGGATTCACGCCAGCCAACCGGCGACGTCGGCCGCCCAGTAGGTCAGGACGATGTCGGCTCCGGCCCGCCGGATGCTGGTCAGCGTTTCCAGAGCCACCGTCTGCAAGTCGATCCAGTCGTTGGCGGCGGCGGCACTGATCATCGAGTACTCGCCGGAGACCTGATAGGCCGCCACCGGAACGGGTGACAGGTCGGCGGCCGCGCGCACCACGTCGAGGTAGCCCATCGCGGGCTTGACCATGACGATGTCGGCTCCTTCGTCGATGTCGAGTTCCACCTCGTGCAGCGCCTCGCGGGCATTGCCCGGATTCTGTTGGTACGTACGACGATCGCCGCGCAGGCTCGAGCCCACCGCTTCCCGGAACGGGCCGTAGAAGCCAGAGGCGAACTTCGCGGCGTACGCCAGGATCACCGTGTCGGTGTGTCCCGCGGCGTCCAGGCCGTCGCGAATCGCGGCGACCTGACCGTCCATCATTCCGCTCGGTCCGACGACGTGCGCCCCCGAATCTGCCTGTGCGACAGCCAGTTCCACGTAGCGCTTGTTGGTCAGGTCGTTGTCGACGCGGCCGGCGGAGTCGAGCACCCCGCAGTGACCGTGGTCGGTGAACTCGTCGAGGCAGGTGTCGGCCATCAGCACGGTGTCGTCGCCGAGGTCACTCGCCAAATCGCGCAGGGCGACGTTGAGGATGCCGTCCTCGGCGACACCGACGGAGCCGGTGGGATCCTTGTCCTCGTCGCGCGGTACACCGAACAGCATCAGACCACCCACACCGGCGGCCACCGCGTCGGCGGCGGCGCGACGCAGCGAGTCGCGGGTGTGTTGGACGACGCCGGGCATGGAGGCGATCGGGCGCGATTCCGCTATCCCGTCGGCGACGAACATCGGCAACACGAGTTGCCGTGGCTGCAAGGTTGTTTCGGCGACCAGTCGCCGCAGCGCCGGAGTCGTGCGCAGCCGGCGGGGGCGATGCCTAGGAAAGGCCATGCAAACCCACCTTCGGTCTCGCGGTCAGCGGCGGCGGCTCTTCTTGCGCGGCGGGGGCAGTGCGCCCTCGGCGCGCAGCCGGGCGGCGTGCTCGGCGAGCGCCTCGACCAGCGGCCCGACGGCGGCCACCTCGGGCTGCACATCGACGCGCAGACCGAATTCCGCTGCGGTCTCGGCGGTCTTGGGCCCGATGCACGCGACGATGGTGCGCGCGTGCGGTTTGCCCGCGATACCGACCAGGTTGCGCACCGTGGAACTCGAGGTGAAGCAGACCGCGTCGAAGCCACCGGTCTTGATCATCTCGCGGGTGTGCGCTGGCGGCGGCGCGGCCCGCACCGTGCGGTACGCCGTGACGTCCTCGATCTCCCAACCGCGTTCGCGCAGACCCTCGGCCAGCGTCTCGGTGGCGATGTCGGCGCGCGGCAGCAGCACCCGGTTCACCGGGTCGAAAACGTCGTCGTACGGCGGGAACTCATCCAGCAGGCCCAGCGAGGACTGCTCGCCGGCGGGCACCAGCTCGGGATTGATGCCGAACGCCCGCACCCGGTCGGCGGTGGCCTGGCCGACGCAGGCGATCCTCACACCGGAGAACGCCCGGGCGTCCAGACCGAACTCGTTGAACTTCTCCCACACCGCACGCACAGCGTTGGTGGAGGTGAACACCACCCACTGGAACCGGCCGTCGACCAGTCCCTTGACCGCGCGCTCCATCTGGGCGGGGCTGCGCGGAGGCTCGACGGCGATGGTCGGGACCTCGATCGGCAGCGCACCGTGGCCCACCAGCTTCTCGCTCATCTCGCCGGCCTGGTCCTTGGTGCGGGGCACCAGCACGGTCCAGCCGTACAGTGCGCGGCTCTCCCACCAGTTCAGCTTGGTGCGGTTGGCCACGGTCTTGCCGATGGTCACGACCAGCGGTCCGGCCAACGGACCGGCCGGCTCGGTGCCCGCCAGGGTGGCCTTGTCGAGCAGCCCGGCCAACGTGGTCTCGACCGAACGCTGCTGGCACGTCGTACCGTTCGCGGTGACCACCAGCGGCGTGGTGTCGGTCAGGCCGTACTCGATCAGCGTGCGCGCCGCGTCGGGCAGATGGGACGCCGTCGCGTGCAGGATCAGCGGGCCGGGCGCGGCGGCCAGCGCGGCCCAATCGACATCGGGGTCGCGGACATCGGCAACGGTGTGCGCCGAACCCAGCGGCAGACCCGCATAGGTCGGCACCGCGGTGGTGTCCGGCAGGCCCGGCACGATCTCGAAGTTCAGGTGCGACTTGGCCAACGCCGACACCTCGGTGATCACGGCGTCCACCGACAGCGGATCGCCCGCCACCAGCCGGACCACGTCGACTCCGGTGCGGGCCTCGGTGATCAGCGTCTTGGCCACCTCGGCAGGATCGCCCACGGCCGACCGGATATCCGGCCCGCCGGGCAGGGCCGGCGCTTCCGTGCCCGAAGCCTCGCCGTTGTCGGCGGCCTCGGCCGGTTCGGGACCCGACGGGGGCGGCAGTTCGCAACCCACCAGGGCCAGCACCGCTTCGGGCACGTCGGGATCGGTGAACACCAAGGCAGCGTTGGCGAGCACCGTGTGGGCCCGCGTCGTCAGCAGTCCCGGGTCACCGGGACCCGAGCCGACGAACGTGATGCGGCCCGGCTTCGGCTTGCGCCCCCGCCCGCTGTTCTGGCCTGTCATCTCAGTCACTCCGCTCTACAGCTCAGTTGGCGTCCGCCATGAGTTCGCGCGCCCCGAGGTCGAACAGCTCCTCGGCCACCGAGAGCCCCAGCTCCCGGGCCCGGTCGGTCGTGCCGACGCCGGACGCGCGGATCACGTCGGATCCGTCCAGTGCCGCCACGCAGCCGCGCAGCGACACCTCTTCGAAGACGTTGCCGTCCTCATCGATGGACTCGACCACCTCAGCGATCGCGCCCACCGGTGCGTGACAACCCGCCTCCAGTCGGGCGAGCAGGGCCCGTTCAGCGGTGACCGCGGCGCGTGTGTCGGCGTCGTCCAACTCCGCCAGCAGCGCGGCGAGCTCGGTGTCGCCTGCGCGGCACTCGACCGCGAGCGCACCTTGAGCCGGTGCTGGCAACATCTGCACCGGCTCGAGAGTCTCGGTGACATCGGCCAGTCGCCCGATGCGAGCCAGTCCCGCCCTTGCGACTACGATGCCGTCGAGATCACCGTTGCTAACCCTGTTCAACCTGGTATCCAGGTTGCCTCTTAGGGGGCGGATTTCCAAACCGAGACCCAGTGCTCTAAGCTGTGCCGCCCTCCGCGGGCTCGACGTGCCGATCAGCGAACCCGGGGGCAATTCCCCCAGCACCAGGCCATCGCGCGCCACCAGGGCGTCCCGGGGGTCCTCGCGCGGAGGAGTTGCGGCGACGACGAAGCGGGCATCGGCCGCGGTCGGCAGATCCTTGAAGGAGTGCACAGCGGCGTCGACCCGGCCGTCGTCGATGGCCTCCCTCAGGGCGGCGGTGAACACGCCCACGCCGATCTCGGCGATCGGGCCCTGGTTGCGGTCGCCCTCGGTGGAGATGGGGACGAGCTCGGCCTCATGCCCGTTCGCGATGAGCGCGTCACGGACCGTACCGGCCTGAGTGGTCGCCAGGAGGCTGGCGCGAGTGCCTATCCGAATTGCAGTCAAGCGTTACTCGGCCTTATCGAGATCCGGTGTGATCAAAGGCAATTCGGGCCCCGCGACGGCGTCGACGGCCTGCTGGTCGAGTTCGAACAGCTCGCGCAGCGCCTCGGCGTAGCTGTCCCCGCCCGGCGCACTCGCCAATTGCTTGACACGCACCGTCGGCGCGTGCAGGAGTTTGTCGACGACCCGTCGCACCGTCTTGGCGACCTCGTCGCGGTGGACGGCGTCCAGGCCCGGCAGCCGGTGATCGAGCCTCAGCAACTCCGCCTCGACCACGTCGGCGGCGCGCTGACGCAGTGCGGTGACGGTCGGGGTGACCTCGGCCATCCGCTGACCGGCCAGGTAGTTGGCGACCTCGGCGGCGACGATCGCGCGGGCGGCCTCGGCGTCGGAGGCCGCGGCGCGGGCGGCCGGTTCGCGCTGGATACGGTCCATGTCCACGACGTAGACGCCGGGCAGGCCGGCCACGGCGGGGTCGACGTCACGGGGCATGCCGAGGTCGCAGATGACCAGCTGCTTGGGCTCTTGACCGTGCGCCAGGCCGCGGTGCACATCGGCCAGCGAGACCACCGGGCGCACCGCTCCCGTGCAGCAGACAACCACGTCGGCGTCGGTCAGCAGCGGAGGCAGGTGGTCGAACGGGAACGCGTGTGCGTCGACGCCCAGCTCGCGGATGTTCGCGGCGAGCCGTTTTGCCCGCGGCTGGCTGCGGTTCACGACGTGGATCCGGTCGACGCCCGCCCGGGTCAGGTGCTTGGCGGCCAGCGAGCCCATCGAACCCGCCCCGATGACCACCGCGGTGCGGCCGGCCAGCGAGCCGAGCTTGCCCTCGGCGGTGCCCAGCGCGACGGACACCACCGACGCGCCTGCGGCGTCGATGCCGGTTTCGGTGTGCACCCGCTTGCCGACGCCCAGCGCGCGCTGCGACAGCTCGTGCAGGGTGCGGCCGACGGTGTGGTTGGCCTCGGCGGCGGCGTAGGCGCGGCGCACCTGGCCGAGCACCTGCTGTTCGCCGACGACCGCCGAATCCAGGCCCGACGCGACCGCGAACAGGTGCTCGACGGCCGCTTCGGCGTACCGCACATAGGCGTACTTGGTCAGGTCGTTGAGACTCATTCCGGAGTGCTCGGAGAGCACCTGGCCGATCACCGACAACCCGCCGTGGAATGCGTCGACGACGGCGTAGATCTCGACCCGGTTGCACGTGGACAGCACCATGGCCTCGGTGACGAGCGAGGATTGCAGCACCTGATCGACGATCTTGGCCTGATCGGACTCGTCTGTGCTCAGCTGTTCGAGCACCGACACCGGCGCACTGCGGTGCGAAACCCCGAAAAGCAGCACGCTCACGGCTTCATCACCACGTCATCCAAGGTAGTCGCTGAACAGTTAGCTCACCAAATTCCACACCATTATCGCCGAAATTGCGTTCCAGCAGCCGAATCCCGAGTGGAGGGCTGCTGGAGCGCAATTTCGCGCAGAAACAGAGGTCACCCGGCCAAGTCGGCGCGAAGGCGTGGCTCGTCGATCTCCCAGTAGCTGTGCTCGCTGCCGTCGAGCAGAACGACCGGAAGCCGGTCGCCGTACTCGGCACGCAGCGCGGAGTCGCCCGCGGCCGCGGCGGCGTCGACATCGGTGACGGCCAGCGTGAAGCCCAGTTCGTCGGCCAGAGCCGCGAGCCGGGCCGCCGCCGCGGTGCAGATCGTGCAACCGTCGCGCGTCAGCAACTCCACCTGGTGCTCCACCCCGCCAGTATCTCCACTTCCGTGACTTAGGGTTGATTCGTGTCTCGAAACGGCGACCGCGAAGCTGCTGAACAGCAACTTGCCGGTGAGGCCAGCGCGGAGGCGGCCGTCACCGACCTGGTGGCCGAAGCTGACGCGGCGCCGCCGGCGCCGCCCCCGGACCTCACCGCGGCGGCGTTCTTCGACGTCGACAACACCCTGGTGCACGGCTCTTCGCTGCTGCACTTCGCCCGCGGCCTGGCCGCCCGCAAGTACTTCACCTACGGCGACATCGCGCGGTTCGTGTACGCGCAGGCCAAGTTCCAGCTGACCGGGCGCGAGAACAGCGACGACGTGGCCGCCGGCCGGCGCAAGGCGCTGGCCTTCATCGAGGGCCGGTCGACGGCCGAGTTGATGGCGGTCGGCGAGGAGATCTACGACGAGATCATCGCCGACAAGATCTGGCCGGGCACCCGCGCGCTCGCGCAGATGCATCTGGACGCCGGACAGCAGGTGTGGCTGGTCACCGCGACCCCGTACGAACTGGCCGCCACCATCGCCAAACGGCTGGGCCTGACCGGCGCGCTGGGCACGGTCGCCGAATCCATCGACGGGGTGTTCACGGGCCGCCTGGTGGGCGACATCCTGCATGGCACCGGCAAGGCGCACGCGGTGCGTTCGCTGGCCATCCGCGAGGGACTCAACCTGCGCCGCTGCACGGCCTACTCGGACAGCTTCAACGATGTGCCGATGCTCTCGCTGGTGGGGACGGCGGTGGCGATCAACCCCGATGCCGACCTGCGTGATCTGGCCCGTGAACGGGGCTGGGAGATCCGCGACTTCCGCACCGCCCGCAAGGCCGCGCGCATCGGTGTGCCGTCGGCGCTGGCGCTCGGCGCGGCCGGAGGGGCGCTGGCGGCGGTGGTCTCGCGCCGCCAGGAGGGCCGCTGACGAGCCGCTCTGGCCGAGCCGGTGGTCCGGACCCGCTGATAGGCTCGCGCCGCTCACTCCGACGAGAAGAGACGTTGCATGGGGATCGCAGAGAACATCATCGGGACCCACTACCGGTACCCCGATTACTTCGAGGTCGACCGGGAGAAGATCCGTGAGTTCGCCCGCGCGGTCAAGGACGAGCACCCGGCGCATTTCACCGAAGAGGCGGCCGCCGAGTACGGCTACGACACGCTGATCGCCCCGCTGACCTTCCTCGCCGTCGCCGGCCGCCGGGTCCAGTTGGAGATCTTCAACCAGTTCGACGTGCCGATCAACATGGAGCGCGTGCTGCACCGAGACCAGAAGATCACCTTCCACCGCCCGATCGTGGCCGGCGACAAGCTGTTCTTCGACTCATACCTCGACTCGGTCACCGAATCGCACGGCGCCATCGTCACCGAGGTGCGCGGCGAGGTGACCGACGCCGACGGGAAGCCCGTGCTGACGAGCGTCGTCACGGTCATGGGCGAGGCGCAGTCGGACACCGAAGCCGACGAGGTGAGTCAGCGCATCGCCGCCGCCCGCGATGAGGCAATCGCGAAAATGATTGCCAAGCAAAGTAATTCGTAGAGCTAGCGGGTTTTCGGCGCTCAGCCGAAGAAGGTGTTCCGACGCTGGGTGAGCAGTTGGTACAGCGTCTGCTGGATGGTCTCGCGCACCTGGTCGGTGAGTTCGAAGGTGACCATCGGATCGTCGGCGGCCGACTCGTCGTACTCTGCGGTCTCGATCGGTTCCCCGAACTGGATATGCCATTTCGACGGCAGCGGCACCATGCCCGCCGGACCCGCCAGCGGGAAGAACGGCGTGATCGGGAAGTAGGGCAGCCCGAGCAGCCGGGCCAGCAGCTTGACGTCGGCGATCATCGGATAGATCTCCTCTGACCCGACAATCGAGCACGGCACGATGGGCGCCTTGGTGCGCAGCGCCGCGGACACGAAGCCGCCGCGGCCGAATCGCTGCAGCTTGTAGCGGTCCTTGAAGTGCTTGCCCAGACCCTTGTAACCCTCCGGGAACACCGCGGTCAGCTCACCCGCGGCCAGCAGTCGATGGGCGTCGGCCGTGCAGGCCATCGTGTGGCCGGCCTTGCGGGCGGCCTGACCGACCACCGGCAGGTCGAAGACCATGTCGGCAGCGAGCAGGCGCAGATCGCGGTGCGCGGGATGGTGGTCGTGCACCGCCACCGACGTCATCAGCCCGTCGAACGGCAGCACACCGGCGTGGTTGGCGACCACGAGCGCGGCGCCCGTTTCGGGCAGATGCTCGATGCCGCTGACCTCGACGCGGAACCACGACTTGAAGAAGACTCTCAGCAAAGGCAAAAAGATTGCGTTGTTGAGGTGGGCATCGAACCCGAACTCGTCGACGGTGTACTCACCCGTCATCCGCTTGCGCACGAACTCGGCGACCGAGGCGATCTGCTTGGCCAGTTCGGTGGGCGTCTCGTCGACCGCCGGCGCGCCCGCGGCACCGCCGCGGTGCTCGTCGATCTCGCGGACGACGGCCGCGATCTCCTCGGCAGAAGCTCCGCCTACCGGATCCGACAGCTGCGAGGGATGTCGGCGCGAGCCCTGCGCTCGTGCGGCATTACGCCGCTGAGCCGCTGCACGGCTTGAATTACCATGCAGCGGAATGACTTTCGCCTTGGACTCGCCCGCCACGGTCGTTTCCTTCTCCCCACCCGATCAGTTGATGCGCCTAGCGCCCCCACCTTTGCGCCGCGGCAACGGCGCGACTCTCCATTGAGCGTACCCACCGCGGGTCGACGATCGGAGTCAATCCGCGACCTCGGACGTAATCGTCGAAGGCCTCCACCGTCGTCCACTTCGGGATATAGCCGAGATCGTTGCGCATCCGCGATGTGTCCATCACTCTGCCATAACTGAGGTAGTTCAGCTGTTCACGATCGAGCTCAGTGTAACGAGTCGCACGCCTCAGCGAATCCACCGCCGCCAGCGCCGACCGCGGCACGGGCAGCGCGATCCGGCCGGCCCGCCGGATCGCCTGGCTCATCATCACGATGCCGGACGCGCCGACGTTGTACGTGCCCGCCTTGCCCGCCATCGTCGCGCGTTCGAGTGCCCCGAGCGCATCCTGTTCGTGCAGTAGCTGCAAGCGAGCGTCGTGTCCGATCACCGTCGGCACCACGGGCCCGGCGAGGTAGCGCGAGAGCGCCGTGTCCATGCCCGGTCCGATCATGTTGGCCAACCGCAGGATGGTGACCGCGATGTCGGGCCGACGCCGTCCCAGTCCCCGCGCATAGCCCTCGATGTCGATGCTGTCGCGGGCGAAGCCCTCCCCCGGTGGCCGTCGCGCGCTGGTGTCCTCGGTGAACATCACCGGGTCGCGCGCGGTCGAGCCGTACACCTCCGACGTCGACTTGAGCACCACGCGTCGCACCGACGGCACCTTCTGACAGGCCGCGAACAGCTGGATCGCGCCCATCACGTTGAGTTCCTTGAGCGTCGCCCGGCCTCCGGAGCGCGGAGCGTAGGACGCGGCCGCGGCATGCACCACGGTGTCGACGTCGCCGTTGCGGATGACCTTCGCGATGAAGGGGTTGCGGATGTCGGCGCGGACGAACTCCGCGCGGCCCATCCGCCGTAGAAGGTCCTTGCTCGGAGTGATCGCGTCGACGGCGATCACATGGTTGATCAACGGGTTCTGCGCCAGCCTGGCCGTCAGATAGCCGCCGAGGAACCGGCACGCCCCGGTGACCAGCACGACCTTCGGATACTGCACGGCGTCGCGCGGGTCAGTCCCGTTGACGTCTCCATTGGCGCGGCCCTCGGAATCCATGTCCGGTCAGCCTAGCGACGGCGGGCGGCGATTACTTGCCGAGTTTTCTGCGCTGGACCCGGGTGCGACGAAGCAGCTTGCGGTGCTTCTTCTTCGACATGCGCTTGCGCCGCTTCTTGATGACTGAACCCATGAACTCCGCTACCTACGCCTTACCTGCCCGATGAGCATCGTTGACTGACCCGGCCACTTTACCGGGCTGTGCAGGTAACCGCGAAACGCGCCCGACCGGCGACGGGCGCCCGGGACGCGGGTAGATCAGCCTGCGTCGAAGTACGAGCTCTCCAACATGTCGTGAACGGCCTTCGCATGCACGCGGAACGAGCGGCCGACCCGGACGGCAGGCAGCTCGCCGTTGTGCACCAGCCGGTACACCGTCATCTTGCTGACCCGCATCAGGCTCGCCACCTCGGCGACGGTGAGGAATTGTGCCCGTGGCTGTTGACCGTCGGATCCGGAGTCCCGAGCCGACTTCCCACTGGCCGAATCCCGCGAGGATGGCCCGTTCATAGACGTCATCGCAACCCAATCATTCAGGCACGGGCAGTTCCAGCGGCTTCCCCACCGCTGGCACCGACCCGTGCTTACACGAGGAGAATAGCGTGGCAGATGGTGTTACTGCGACGGGTGTGGGCAATTCAATGAATTACTCAGATGTAATTCCGAGCTGCTCAGAGCGCTTTTTCGCCGCCTCGACCGCCCTGGCTACTGCCGCCCGCAGACCGCCCCTCTCGAGTTCCCGCAGACCTGCTGCGGTGGTGCCACCCGGCGAGGTGACCGTGGCGCGCAGCTGAGCGGGCGTGGTGTCCATTCCCGCGCCCGACGGACCGCCGGCGGCACCGCCCGCGGTCCCGGCTCGGTCGAGGCGATCCAGCAACATCGCGGCCGACCCGGCCATGGTTTGTGCGACCAGTTCGGTGGCCGCCGATCGCGTCAGCCCGGCGTCGACGCCGGCGTCGACGAGCGCCTCCACCATCAGGAAGAAGTAGGCCGGGCCCGACCCGGAGATCGCGGTGACCGCATCGAGTTGGGACTCGGGCACCGTGAGCACCCCGCCGACCGCATCGAAGATCGCCGAGACCTCCTTCATCTGTTCGGGGGTGGCGAAACGCCCGGGCGCGAGCGCACTGACTCCACCGCCGACGACCATCGGTGCGTTGGGCATGACGCGGATCACCGGCGCGCCGGCGGGCAGCTTGTTCTCGTAGTACCCGGTGGTGACGCCGGCCGCGACCGTCACGAAAACCTGTTCGGCCGTGTCGCTTTCGGCATTGGTCGCCGCGTCGACGATCTCGTTGACGAGTCCGGCAACGTCGGCGGGTTTGACGGCCACGATCACGTAGCTCGCGTGGTCTACGGCGTTGGCCACCGTCGTCACCAGCACCGAATAGGTGTCGGCCAGGTACTGGGCCCGGTCCGGATCCTTCTCCGCCACCACCAGGTCCTTGACCTGCCGCCCGGCCCGCAGCAGCCCGGACAGCAACGCCTCACCGATACTCCCGCCGCCGACGATCGCGATTCTGGCCATGCCGGAAGCATTGCAGACGGCCGGGCATCGCGTGTGCGGCCACCCACCGCGGATCGCTTCAGGCCTGCGGAACCATCGCGAGTTGACGGGACTGCACGACGATGTGGCCCTCGCAGTCGACGACGATGTGGTCCTCGTCGAACCAGTCCTGGCCGATCTGCACCGTCGTGCAGAGCACGCGCAGCCACCCGTCGGCGGGCAGGGTGCGCAGGTATGCCGTCAGCTGGACGGTGGGCGCCCATCCGAACCGGTTGACGCCGAACGTCACGGGGGCCGACACGTCGCCGCACAGCAGCGCGAAAAGCACGTCCGGGGCGCAGCCTTTGGGGCGCACCCAGTACTCGATCACCGGCGGCCCGCCGTCGGACCGCGGTTCCATCGTGGTCAGCGAGGGCCGGATGTCGCAGCCGCGCGCGAGGTGGACGATGTCGGCCATCGGATGGCCCTCGCCGATCGGCTCCAGACCGGGCGGCGGCTCCGGTTGCATCAACGGGATCACGGGATTGACCGAGAGCAGCGGCGCCACATGGTGTTCCGGCTCGCCGAGCGTGATCGCGGCCCGAAGAGCCGTGCGGTCACCCTGGTTGAGTTCGACGTCGATCAGGCTGACGCGACGCCCGCGCTTGCGCACCGTGGTGACCACCTGCATCGGTCCGGGATCGGGCGCCCACAGGAAGTTTCCCGACACCGCGATCGGTTGCACGTCTCCCGCGTGCTCCATCCGCGCGGCGTTCGCGCACAGCGCCAGCATCGCACCGCCGTGCACCTTCGGCCCGATCGTCCAATGTTCGTTCAGCTCACCGTGATACACGCCGTCACCAGCGGGTGTGAGCGCCATGGCGTCGGTGAACAGGGTGGAGCCGGCCATCTGGTGAATCCTTCTGGAAGCGAGTTCGAACGAGGTCAGGGGGTGTCAGCGCAGCAGATGCCTGCGGGCGAACTGCAACGACTCGACCAGCAGCGCCTCGCGTTCGGCGGCCGTGCGGGCGCCCGATGTGGTCACCTCAAGGATCACATGGCCGTTGAAGTCGCTTGCGGCCAGCATCTCGCACACCTCCACCGTCGGCTGAGTGCCGCGGCCGGGCACCAGGTGCTCGTCGGTCGGGGCGCCGCTGCCGTCACACAGGTGCAGGTGCACCAACCCCTCCCCCATGCGGCGCGCCATCTCGAGCGCGTCGGAGCCGGCGGTCGCGGTGTGCGACAGGTCGAGCGTGTAGTGGGCGTGCTCGCCGTCGAGCGGATCGTAGGACGGTGCGAACGCCGAGATGCCCGGACCTGGCCGGCCGCCGCGTTTGCGCATGCGCTCGATCGAGCTCTGACCCGCGCCGAAGAAGCGGTCGGCGCGGAACGGGAACATGTTCTCGACGGCGACCATCACCTCGCTGGACGCTTCGAGCTCGGCGACCTGCTCGGAGAAGCCTTCGGCGTAGCGGCGCTGCCAGCGAAACGGCGGGTGCACCACCACGGTCTGGGCGCCCAGCTGCTCGGCCGCCCGCACGCTGCGTTCGAGCTTGGGAATCGGGTTGGCGCCCCACACCCGCTGGGTGATCAACAGGCACGGCGCGTGCACGGAGAGCACCGGCACGTGGTACTTCTCGGACAACCGCTCGATGGCGTCGATATCCTGGCTGACCGTCTCGGCCCACACCATCAGCTCTACCCCGTCGTAGCCGAGCTTGGCCGCGTATTCGAAGGCCGCCTCGGTTCTCAGCGGGTAGACCGAGGCCGTCGACAGACCGACCTTAATGGCTGGACGCACGGGTGATTGGGCGCCTCAAGCCGCCTGCATCAGTGCCAGCGGCCCGAAAGTCACCATCGCCCCGACCGCGACGGCGATCAGTGTGCTGCCGATGTCCTCGGTCTTGCGGACCACGCGCACCCCGACCACCAGGCCCAGAATGACCAGCACGCCGAGCACCAGCGCCACGATGCTGTTCCACTTCCACAGCTGGTCGAACGCGACGAACAGCCCGGCCCCGAACGCGACCGCGACGATGCACTGCCCGACGATCATGGCCCCGCGCAGGAACGACGACATCGCACCCGGGCGCGCGGTGTCCTCCTCCTCGTCGAGGTCGAGGTCGCCCGGGCTCAGGCCGCTGTCGCGCCGAGCGACATCGTCGTCGACGTCGGGACCGCCGAACAAGGCGTCGTCGGGGGAACGCAGGTAGGACGGCAGATCCTCGCGCTCGTCGTCGTGCTTCGGCTCGGCCACGGCGACGGCGGCGTCGGCGGCCTCGTCCTCGTCGGCGTCCGGATCGGCCCAGTCGAGCGGGTCCGGGCTCATCTCCTCGGCGCCGACCTGGGCGTCGCTGCGCTCTGCCGACGCGCTGCGACCGAGCATGCCGAAGCGCCGGCGCGCGAAGGTCGAGCGCCGCGGCGGGGCGAAGAAGTCGAGGTCCTCGTCGGCATCGCGCTGCTCGATGTGGGTCTGGTAGTCGGCGACCGCATCGGCGTAGTCGGTGTCCTCGCCCACGCCGGGCTCGGCTTCGTCCTCGGCTTCGACGGCTTCGTCGGCCTCGGCGGCTTCGTCGGCTTCGACGTCCTCGACGTCGGGAGTATCCGCGTCGAGGGTCTCGACTTCGACCTCGGGCGCGTTCTCGTCAACCTCTTCGGCGCCGGGCTCGGTTTCCTCGACGGTCTCTTCGACGTGGTCGACTGCGCCGTTGGTGGATGCCGCGTCAGCAGTCTCGGCGGGGGCGGCCTGCGCAGTCTCGGCGGCGGGTTCGGTGTCCGCGGTTTCCGCGGGAGCGACGGGCTCGGCATCGGCGGGGGCCTCGACCACCGCGGCGGCCGAACGTCCCGTGGCGGGTGCGTCGTCGTCACGGACGATCGGGATCTCACCGGTCAGTTCGGCGACGGTGATGGAGTCGGCACCGCGGCGACGACGGCGCCGCCCGCCGACCGGCGGGGCACCGATCGTGCCGTTGCGCGCCAGCAACTCCGCGACCGAGATGGGTCGCGTGTTGCTGTGATCGTCTTCTGGTCCTGTCATCGTGTGTTGCCTTCGGGCCTCGTCATCTATCGTCCAGCATTACGCACAAATGCCTGCGCTGAGGCCGGATTGTCGGCACCGCCGGCGAAACCGCTGCCATCGGCTTCGCTGTCGAGTCTCCGCAGAATCAGCCCCTCCCGCAACGCCCAGGGGCAGATGTCGACGCTCTCGACACCGAGGGCATTCATGCTCGCCTCAGCGACCAACGCTCCTGCCACGATCTGTGGCGCCCGATCGGCACTCACCCCTTCCAGTTCGGCACGGTCAGCCGCGGTCATCCTAGAGATGAAATTTATGAGCTGCCTTAATCCGGTGGCGGTCAGCGTCCGTTTGACGCGCGGACCCGCCCCCGAGGGCGCCGCGCCGGTCAGCCTGGCCAGCGAGCGGAACGTCTTCGACGACGCGACCGCGAGGTCGGGGGCACCGGGCTTGAGCATCTGGGCCCCGGCGTCGGCCAGCTCGGTGGCCAGCCAGTCGCGCAGCATCGCCACCCGCCGCCTGCCCGGCGGATCGTCCGGGAGCCATTCGCGGGTGAGCCGGCCCGCCCCGAGCGGAAGCGACAGCGCGACCTCCGGCTCCTCGTCGACGCCGTTGGACAGTTCGAGCGAGCCGCCGCCGATGTCGATGTTGATGATGCGTCCCGCGCTCCAGCCGTACCACCGCCGCACCGCCAGAAACGTCAGCCGCGACTCGTCGACGCCGGCGAGCACGCGCAGCGCCACCCCCGTCTCGGCGAGCACCCGGGCGAGCAGTTCTTCGGAGTTCTTGGCGTCACGCACCGCGGAGGTGGCGAACGCCATCAGCTCCGCACAACCGGAACTCGTGGCGATCTTGGCGAATTCGTCGATGGTGCCGATGAGTTTGTCGGCACCCCTGCGGGTGATCTTGCCGTCGCTGTCGATGGCCTCGGCGAGGCGCAGCGAGGCCTTGGTCGAACTCATCGGTGTCGGGTGGCCACCGCGTCGCGCGTCCACCACCAGAAGGTGAACGGTATTGCTGCCCACGTCGAGCACGCCTAATCGCACTCATCCAACTTAATGGGTCTACCGTTGAGAATTGTGACTGCACCGCACCCTGGAGAGGTCGAACTCGATTTCGCCCGTGAGTGGGTCGAGTTCTACGACCCCGACAATCCCGAGCACTTGATCGCGGCCGATCTGACGTGGTTGCTCTCGCGGTGGACGTGCGTGTTCGGCACCCCGGCGTGCAAGGGCACGGTGGAGGGACGCCCGGATGACGGGTGTTGTTCGCACGGCGCGTTCATGTCCGACGACGACGACATCGCCCGCCTCGACGACGCGGTGAAAACGCTGACCGCCGAGGACTGGCAGTTCCGCGAGAAGGGGCTCGGCAAAAAGGGCTACCTCGAGATGGACGAGTACGACGACAAGCCCAACCTGCGCACCCGGAAGTACAAGGGCGCGTGCATCTTCCTGAACCGGCCCGGTTTCGCCGGCGGCATCGGGTGCGCGCTGCACAGCAAGGCGCTCAAGCTGGGCGTCGAACCTCTGACCATGAAACCCGACGTGTGCTGGCAGCTGCCGATCCGCCGCACCCAGGAGTGGGTGGAGCGGCCCGACGGGACCGAGATCCTCAAGACGTGGATCACCGAGTACGACCGTCGCGGCTGGGGTGAAGGCGGCGCCGACCTGCACTGGTACTGCACCGGCGATCCGAACGCGCACGTCGGCAGCAGGCAGGTGTGGGAGTCCTACGGCCCCGAACTGACCGAACTGCTCGGCGAGAAGGCCTACGCGGAGCTGGCGGCGATGTGCAAGCGGCGCAGCGGATTAGGGCTCATCGCGGTGCACCCGGCGACCCGCTTGGCCGGATGACCGGCCCTTCGGGCGCCACATCGCTGTTCCTGTTCCGGCTGATCCCGCCGAGGCCCGATTTCGCCCAGACCATGACGCCGGCCGAGCAGCAGGCGATGGCGGCGCACCAGCAGTACTGGGAGCAACTGCTCGCCGAGGGTCGCGTCGTCGTCTACGGCCCGGTCGCCGACCCCGAAGGCGTGTGGGGAATGGGCGTGCTGCGCGCGGGCGACCGCGCCGAGGTGCTCGCGATCGCCGAGCGCGACCCGTCGGTCGCCGCCGGTGTCAACACGTTCGATGTCCTCGAAATCATGGGCGGCACCACGGGTTAGACCGGTGAGGCCACTAGCCCTCGAGTTTGTAGCCCAGGCCGCGGACGGTGACCAGATGTACGGGGTTGGCCGGATCGGCCTCGATCTTGGACCGCAGCCGCTTCACATGCACGTCAAGGGTTTTGGTGTCGCCGACGTAATCGGCACCCCACACGCGGTCGATGAGCTGGCCGCGGGTCAGCACCCGGCCGCTGTTGCGCATCAGGTACTCGAGTAGGTCGAACTCCTTGAGCGGCATCGTCACCGGCTGTCCGTTCACCGAAACCACGTGGCGCTCGACGTCCATCCGGACCGGCCCGGCCTCCAGTACGCCGTCGCCGATCCCGGTGTCGTCGTTCTCGGCGCCGCGTCGCAGCACCGCACGGATACGAGCGATCAACTCGCGGGCCGAGTACGGCTTGGTGACGTAGTCGTCGGCGCCGAGTTCGAGACCGACGACCTTGTCGATCTCGCTGTCGCGAGCGGTCACCATGATCACCGGAACGCTTGAGCGCGAACGTAATTGCCGACAGACATCGGTACCGCTCATACCGGGCAGCATCAGGTCGAGCAGCACGATGTCGGCGCCGGAGCGCTCGAACTCGGCCAAGGCCGCGGGACCGTCGGTGACGACGGTGGCCTCGAAGCCCTCTTTGCGAAGAAGAAAGGCCAGGGGATCGGCCAAGGACTCCTCGTCCTCCACGATCAGCACGCTGGTCATTGGTTTGGATGGTCCTCTCGTTCGTCCGATTCGTGATCGGGATAGGCCGGGATCGACAGGGTGAACGTCGATCCCGTTCCCGGCTGACTCCACAGCCGGATGCTTCCGTTGTGGTTGGCCGCAACGTGTTTGACGATGGCCAACCCGAGTCCGGTGCCGCCGGTGGCCCGGGACCGCGCCTTGTCGACGCGGAAGAATCGCTCGAACACCCGCTCCTGGTCCTCGCCCGCGATGCCGATACCGCGGTCGGTGACGGCGATCTCGATGTTGTCCCCGCGACGCCGCCGACTGATCGACACCGACGACCCGTGCGGCGAGTAGGCGATCGCGTTGGAGACCAGGTTCGCTATCGCGGTGACCAGCAGCGCCTGATCGCCCAGCGCGCGGAAACCGGTCGGCGCGTCGGTGGTGATCTTGATGTCTGCGTTGTCGGCGGGCACCTTGTGGCGCGACAGCGCCTCGGACACCACGGTGTCGACGTCGACGGCCGTGAGGTCGGGCAGGCGCTCGGCGCCCTGCAACCGGGACAGCTCGATCAGCTCCCCGATCATGTTGGCCAGCCGGTTGGACTCGGCGACCATCTTCTCGGCGAATCGGCGCACGGTCTCGGGGTCGTCGGCCGATGCGAGCAGCGCCTCGGCCAGCAGCCCCATCGCACCGACCGGCGTCTTGAGCTCGTGGCTGACGTTGGCGACGAAGTCCCGGCGGGTGGCTTCCATGCGGGCGTATTCGGAGTGGTCGTCGACGTAGACGACGGCGAAGCGGCGGTCCTGGTCGGTCAGCAGCTGAACGTGTCCGCGTACCGACAGGCCGGACCGGCCCGGATTGGCCCGCTTGTGTGCGGTGAGGTCGACGTCGCCGGGCTCGCCGGTGGACAGTGTGCGCTCGGCGGCCCGCCAGGCCCGCTCGTCGAGCAGCCGGTCGCGAACCAGTCCCAGCTCGCGGGCCCGGTCGTTGGCGTACACGACGTCACGGAAGTGGTCGACCACCACGATCCCCGTGGGCGCTCGCGATGCGATGTGGGAGAGCATCTGCGAGACGGTGATCCCGGTCTGCACGGTGGTGCGACGGCGTCTGCGATCCGTGAGACGGGGGCCCGAACGCGCCCCGAGCGCGATACCGGCCCCCAGAGCGAGCAGTGCGACCACCGCTGCCAGCAGCAGTGCCCAAACGACACTCACGCCGAAATCGTACGCACCCGGTGAACGTCATCCCAGCAGCGTGCGGCCAAAACGGGACAACTCACATACCGAAACACCGAAATTCGGGCTCCGGACCCCCGCTGTTCACCGCCCGTTCGCTTGGGACGGCTGACGGGCTACTTGGCGCCCTGGGAGGCGACTGCTGCCGCACCGGCGGCGGCGGCCTGGGGATCCAGATAGGTGCCGCCGATGATCTTCGGCTTCAGATCGGAGTCCAGGTCGTAGCGCAGCGGGATGCCGGTCGGGATGTTGAGCCCGACGACGTCCTCGTCGGACATGCCGTCGAGGTGCTTGACCAGGGCGCGCAGCGAGTTGCCGTGCGCGGCGATCAGCACGGTCTTACCCGCGCGCAGGTCCGGTTCGATCGTCGAGGTGTAGTAGGGCACGAACCGCTCGACGACGTCCTTGAGGCATTCGGTGCGCGGCGGACCACCGGGCACGTCGGCGTAACGCGGGTCGCCGTCCTGACTGAAGGTGCCGCCCGGTTCGATCGGCGGCGGCGGCGTGTCGTAGCTGCGCCGCCACGCCATGAACTGCTCGTCGCCGTAGCGCTCCTTGGTCTCGGCCTTGTTCAGACCCTGCAGCGCGCCGTAGTGGCGCTCGTTGAGCCGCCAGTCGCGGTGCACCGGGATCCAGTGCCGGTCGGCCTTGTCCAGGGCCAGATTCGCGGTGGTGATGGCACGGCGCAGCAGCGAGGTGTAGAGCACGTCGGGCTGGCGATCGAGTTCCTTGATCAGTTCGCCGGCGCGCACCGCTTCGGCGCGGCCCTTCTCGGTGAGGTCGACGTCGACCCAGCCGGTGAACAGGTTCTTCTCGTTCCATTCGCTCTCGCCGTGGCGGAGCAGAATCAGCGTGCAGTCACCCATGACGGAATCCTCTCACGGCAGACGGATCGGCCACGCCCCGTCCCGGGACCGACGAAATGGCGGGTTCTGAAGGGCAACACCCGCCAAAACGTCGGTCTGAGTGAGAGGGTCAGTCGTCGTCGTCGATCAGGTGGGCGAATGCCTGCAGGTTCTTCAGCGACTCACCGCGAGACACCCGCCACTCCCACTCTTTCTGGATGGACGAGCGAAAGCCCAACTCCAACAAGGTGTTGAAGTCGTTGTCGACGGCTTCGAGCACCTGACCGAGTATCCGGTCGACCTCGTCGGAGGTGACCGATTCCAGCGACATCCGCCCGACCAGGTAGATGTCACCGACGTTGTCGAGCGTGTACGCCACTCCGTAGAGACGGCGGTTGCGTTTGAGTAGGAACCGGTAGACGCCCTCGTGGTTCTCGTCGGGTTTGCGGCAGACGAACGCCTCGATGCGCACCGAGTGCTCGCCGATCGACAGGATCGTGTTGGTCTTGAGCCGTCGCTCGCCGGGCAGTTCGACGATGATGCCGGGCAACCCGCCATGCGCACCTTCGTGATACGAGCAGACCAGGCCGTTCTCCTTGCACGCCTCCTCGATGACCTTCGCCGCATTGGAATTCACGCGCGCACCCCCCGCCGCCGCGTGAACCGTCGGCCGGTACGACGCACGCCGTCGCGCATCTGATGGCGCGCCCGGTAGTCGGCGATCGCGCGGCCGTAACTGGCCAGCAGCGCATCGACGGTGCGGGCCCACGAGAATGTCGCCGCGTGCGCCGCGGCCGCGGGCCTGAGGCTGTCGGCACGGCTCAGCACGTCGCCGATGGCGTGCGCCCAGTCGCCGTCGTCGTGCCCGTCGACCAGTGCCCCGGTGACACCGTCGCGCACCGCGACCGGTAACCCCCCGACCGCGGCGGCCACCACCGGCGTTCCGCATGCCTGGGCTTCGACCGCGACCAGGCCGAACGACTCCGAGTAACTGGGCACGGCCACCAGATCGGCGGCGCGGTACACGTTGACCAGCTGTTCGCGCGACTGGGGCGGCAGGAATGTCACCCGGTCCGAGATACCCAGATCGTTGGCCAGTCGAACCAGCCCGTCGGGAGCCTGCAATCCGCTGCCGGAGGGACCGCCCGCCACCAGCACGCGAACGCCGGGCAGTTTGGCCGCAGCGCGAAGTGCGACGTCGGGGGCCTTGAGCGGCTGGATGCGCCCGACGAACGCGACCACCTGCTCGCCGGTGTCGAGTCCCAGCGCGGCACGCGCGGCCAGTCGGTCCCCGGGTGTGAACGTCTCGAGGTCGACGCCGGGATGCACCACGTCGATCCGCGACGCATCGGCGTTGTGCACCGAAACCAGTTGCTGTGCTTCGTGTTCGGTGTTGACGATCAACCGGTCGGCTTCGTCGACGACCTGCTGCTCCCCGACCGCGCGCAGCGGCGGTTCGGGTGAGTCGCCCTCGGCCAGCGCCGCGTTCTTGACCGCTGCCAGCGTGTGGGCGGTGTGCACCAGCGGCACCGCCCAGCGGTCGCGGGCCAGCCAACCGACCTGACCGGACAGCCAATAGTGCGAATGCACGATGTCGTAATAGCCCGGCTCATGCGTCGCCTCCGCGCGCAGCACGCCCGCGGTGAACGCGCACAACTGGGTGGGCAGGTCGTACTTGTCGAGCCCCTCGAACGGGCCGGCGACCACGTTGCGCACCAGCACACCGGGAGCGACCCGCACGGTCGGCTGGTCGGCCGAGGAGGTGGCTCGCGTGAAGATCTCCACTTCGACTCCGCGGCGAGCCATCTGCAGGGCGCTCTGGAGCACGTAGACGTTCATGCCGCCCGCGTCGCCGGTGCCGGGCTGGGCCAACGGCGACGTGTGCACCGACAACACGGCGACGCGCCTGGGGACCGGAAGTCCGGCGGCATCAGAACGGGACGGATCCGTTGCTAGGCGCACACAGACATGTCTACACCGTCGGCAAGATGCGCCGGGCTACGCAGGGACCTCGGGCCTGGCTTCGGGTCTGCGCAGTTGCGCGCGCCGCATGGCCCCGATCGGATCGGCGTACAACCCGCCCAGCGACACCACGCCCGCGCCGGCCTCCTGGACGCGGTTGCCGAATACGGTGAGCCGGATCTCGCGGGCCGGCATCACCGACCGCTGCGCGAACGCGGCTTCCACGGTGGCCATACCTTCGGGGTACTCGGTGAACGCCTGACCGCCGACGACGAGGACGTCGGGGTTGAGCATGTCGCGCAGCAGGGCCACAGCCTCACCCAACACCCGGGCGCGCTCGGCCAGCAGTTCCTGCGCCGGCCGGCTGCCCTGACGCGCGGCCTTGAGCAGCGCCTGCATCGTCGAGCCCGGCCCCTCCAGCGGGATGATGCGCGCCCTGCGAGCGGCGATGAGCACCGCCTCGTCGCTGACGGTCGACTCCAATTGGCCGGTGCTGCCCAGTAATTCGGAGTGTGCGGGCAGCGCGGCGATGGTGCCCGGACCGCTGGCCGGGGAGTGCACGCGCCCGTCGATGGACAGCGCGTAGCCGACGGTCTCCCTGGCGTAGACGTACAGGCTCGTGCCCGCTGGGGCGAGCAGCGTTTCCGGCCACGTGGGCGACGGTTGCCTGCGCGCGCCCAGCAGGAGTTCGGCGCCCGCCATCGCGTCGACGTGGGAGGCCACCGACACCGGCAGTCCGATCGCCTCGGCGAGCACCGGCCCGATCGGTGCGTCCGACCATCCGAGCCGCGGGTGGTCCAGGTACCCCGTCGTGCTGTCGACGACGCCGCCAGCCGCCACACCGACCCACAGCGGGCGCCGGCGATGCCAGCGACTCAGGTAGCGACGGGCGCTGCCGGCCAGCGACGTCAGCGCCGCGGCCTGCGGGCCCCGCGGGGTGGGGGTCTCCACCACGTCGAGGGTGCGGCCGAACAGGTCGGTGGCGACGATGCTGGTGGTTTTCGCGCCGATGTGGACGCCGAGCGTGAGGTACGGCTCGTGATTCACCTCGACGGGCACCCGGGGCCTGCCGATCGCTCCGGAGACCGCGAGGTCTGCGCGTTCCCGCAGCACACCGGCCTCGAGCAGTGCGGTGACCTGTCGGTTGACGGTCGCGATGCTCAGCCCGGTGACCTGAGCGATGACATCACGGGCGATGGGTCCGCGCAGGCGGGCCGCACTGAACACCGAGGCGGCGGCCGCGTCGGCGACCTTCAGCGACGGTGCGACGATCCGCGTGCGGGCCTGGGGGTACCGGCCGGTGACGGGCGTCAGCGCGCGCTTGGCGTGTTGCGCGCTGCGCACGGGAGATTTCGCGGGGAGGGTGGTGGTGGAAGAAGTACGCATCTGCTTGTCCTTGGGGAGAATTCGGCCGGCGGGGGTGTTCGGGCCACACCGGGCGATTCGGCAGGACAGCGATGTCGTCTACGAAACAGTCAGGCGCGGCGAGGCGTGCAACAACAACACGCACACCGCGTACAGGCCTGACCGGACAACACGGGGTGAACTTAGCACGCCAATTAGAGTTGGGTAGATGACGACTTTCCAGGGCGACGGTCGTGTCGCAGTGGTTACCGGCGCGAGTGCCGGTATCGGTGAAGCGACCGCGAGAACCCTTGCCGCACAAGGCTTTCACGTGGTGTGCGTGGCCCGGCGCGAGGGGCCCATCAAGGCCCTCGCCGACGAGATCGGCGGCACCGCGATTGTGGCGGACATCACATCCGAGGAGGCGGTGTCGGCATTGGCGGCGGCGGTGGACCGGGTGGATGTGCTGGTCAACAACGCCGGTGGGGCCCGCGGCCTCGATCCGGTCGCCGAGGCCGACACCGAGCACTGGCGCTGGATGTGGGAGGTCAATGTGCTCGGCACGCTGCTGGTGACCCGCGCACTGCTGCCGAAGTTGATCGCGTCCGGCGACGGACTGATCGTCACCGTCACGTCGATCGCGGCGGTGGAGATCTACGACAACGGCGGCGGTTACACCTCCGCCAAGCACGCGCAGGGCGTGCTGCACCGCACGCTGCGCAGCGAGCTGCTCGGAAAACCGGTGCGCTTCACCGAAGTTGCGCCCGGCATGGTGAAGACGGACTTCTCGCTGAACCGGTTCGAGGGCGACGAGGACCGCGCTGCCAAGGTCTACGAAGGCGTCACTCCGCTGGTGGCCGAAGACATCGCCGAGATCATCGGCTTCGTCGCCAGCCGACCGTCGCATGTCGACCTGGACCTGATCGTGGTCCGGCCGCGCGATCAGGTCAGCGGGGCCAGCGGATCGCGGTTCAACCGAAGCGTCTGAAGAATTGCTTTGACGTTCGCGTGAATCATTGAGCCGCAGACGTTATCTTTCCACTCGACAAATCAATTCAACTGAACAGGGTGGATCACATGAAGAAGGCAATCGGGGCAGCTGCACTGGCATTCGCGGGCTTGATGGGCGCAACGGGAACGGCCCATGCCACTGATTACCTGGAGACCGACGCCAACGGAAACCCGTGGTTCTGGCCCACCGAGGCCGAATGTCAGTCGGACGCTCCCATCGTCTGGAACGATCCCAACTTCGACCGGGCCTACCCGTATTGGTTCTGCGCCCCGGGCGACGGCGGCTGGTACCTGTTCAGCACCGACGCTCGGTAGGCAGGTCGGCGCCCGGGCGTGCGATCAGGTCAGCGGGGCCAGCGGATCACGGTTCAACCGAAAGTCGCGTCCTGGCCGTCGCCCAGTGTGGGCTCGTGTCACGCCGCGCGCCCGCGAAGCGTGCGGGTAACCCACGTTCGGCCAACAATGTGATCAGCGGCCGGGACGGCCGTTCACCGCCTCCGGTGCACCCGACGGGGTTGCCGGCGCGGTGCTCGGCATATCGGGCGCCTCCTCGTCCGACAGCGCCGACATCGCCTTCCACTCCTCCCACGGCACGGCCCAGTCCCAGATGTCGCCGTCGGCGTAGGACAGCTGGATACGCGTGCCGGTGACCTCGACGGGATCTCCGTACATCACGCTGTTGTAGTACTGCTCGGCATCGGCCGGTGACAAGTTGATGCAGCCGTTGGTGACGTTGCTGCTGCCCTGTGCGCCCGCACTCGCGGGGTTGGCGTGGATGAACTCGCCGTTGTTGGAGATGCGCACCGCGTGGCGCATGTGCACGTTGGCGTAGCCCGCGGCCGGGTTGGTCATGTAGAAGTCCGCGTACTTCTCGGTGACAACGTGGATGCCGCTGCGGGTCACGTTGCGGTCCAGATCGCCTTCGCCGTAACTGCAGGGGAAGTCCATGATCACCGCGCCCGCCCCGTCGAGCACCTGGATGCGGTGCGACGGTGCGTCGGCCTTGACCACCTGACGGCGCCCGATCTCGATGTGCAGCGAGATGTCCTGCGCGCCATAGGCCCCGTCGCCGAACGGCACGCCGTAGAGCTTCGCGTCGACGTTCACCTTGGTGCCGGCCGGGTAGTACTCGCGGGTGCGGTAGTGCACACGGGATCCGCCGACCTCGTCGGGTAGCCACGCCCAGCTGCCCTCGACCGGCGGATCGGTGGTGACCTCGAGCGCCTTTTCGACCGAGGCCTTGTCGCTGATCGGCCCGTCGAACTGGATGATGATCGGCGCCGCGACCCCGACGACCTGGCCGTCGGCGAGTTGGAAGCGGCCGCTCACCTGGGTGCTGGGATTGATCGTGGAGAAGGAGCCCTCGATGGGCACCGCCTTGCCGTCGCGGCCGACGGCCGAGCCCTTCCAGGTGTACTCCACGCCGTAGCCGAGCGGTTCGGTGATCGTGAACTCGGTGCGGTCGCGGTTGAGCGCGCCGGCGACGACCCTCCCGTCCGCGTTCGTCAGCGAGACCCGCTGGAACCAGCCGTCGGTGACCTGGACACCGACGCGCCCGGTCGGCGAGATGTCGGTCGCGCCGTTTGCGGGCTCGAAATTCAGCGAGGGGGCTGCGGGCGCGTCATCGCCCTGCGGCGCCGACCCGTCGTTCTTGGTGCTGCAGGCGGCCAGCACGCCCGGCGCGACAACACCGACCGCGAACGCGGCCAAGGCGCGCCGCCGGTTGAACCCCGGCGGTAGGGGTTCTGCAGTACTCACGTGAATCGAGCGTACCTACAGCGAGCACCCGATCAGGACAGGCTCGGCTGTGAGCTCGATCCCGAATTTCGTTCGGACGCCGCCGCGTACCGCCCTGGCCAGCGCGATCACCTCGGCGGTGGTGGCGCCACCGCGGTTGGTCAGCGCCAGCGCATGCTTGGTCGACAGCCGGGCGGCGGCGCCGTCGCCGGGATATCCCTTACCGAACCCGGCCTGCTCGACCAGCCAGCCCGCGGCGAGTTTGACCCCGTCTGGGGCCGGATAGTTGGGCACCGGTCCGTCGACCGAGGCGCGGACCCGCTCGAACTCCGTGGCCGTGACGACGGGATTGGTGAAGAACGAGCCCACGCTCCAGGTGTCGTGATCGTCCGCGACGAGCACCATGCCCTTACTCGACCGCAAGGCCAGCACCGCCTCGCGAACCTCGAGCGGATCGGCGCGCGTGCCCTGCTCGGCGCCCAGCGCGGCAGCCAGTTCCCGGTAGCGCAGCGGCGCGCTGCGGCCGGCCGGATCCAACGCGAACTCCACCTCGAGCACGATCGCGTCGTGCGCGTGTTTGAGCACACTGGTGCGGTAGCCGAACCGCAGTGCCTCCGGCTCGACCCAGTGGTCGTCGCCGGTACGCCGGTCCAGCAGCCGCACCCGCCGGATGGTGTCGGCCACCTCGGCGCCGTACGCTCCGACGTTCTGCACCGGTGTGGCCCCGGCCGATCCCGGTATCCCCGAGAGGCACTCCAGGCCACCCAAACCGTGGGCCAGCGAGGTGACCACGACGTCGTCCCACACCGCACCGGCCTCGGCGCGCAGCACCTCGCCGTCGACGGTGATCTCGGTGTTGGCCAGATGGATCACCGACAGGTCGGTCAGCTCGTCGGACAACACCACGTTGGAGCCGCCCGCCAGAACCAGCGCGTCGTCACCGGGGCCGAGCGCGCGGACCACGTCGATGACCTTCTGCGTGGTGTCGCAGGTGATCAGCCGCCGCGCGACGGGTCCGATCCGCAGCGTGGTCAGGGGCGCAAGCGGCACCCGCTCCTCGACGGAGGCACCCCCTAGCTGCGAACCGACCACGGGCGGTAACGGTAGCCTGACCAGCTATGCCGCGCTCATTCGACATGGCCGCCGAATACGGGGGGACCGTCGAGCAGGTCCACCGGGCGTTCGGCGACGAGCGTTATTGGCTCGCGCGGCTGACGGATTCCGGCGCCGACATGTACTCGCTGGACTCGATGGTCCTCGACGACCAGGGCGGCATCGACGTCGTCACGACGCAGACGTTGCGCGCCGACCGGCTGCCCGGTGTGGTGACTCAGTTCCACCGCGGGGACCTGAGCTTCGTGCGCGAGGAGACGTGGAGCCCGGTGTTCGACGGAAAGGCCACCGCGACGGTCAAGGGGTCGATCCCCGGTGCGCCGGCGAACTTGACGGGCACGGCGGTGCTGGCCCCCGCGGGCGGCGGGTCGCGGCTGCAGTTCACCGTCGAAGTGGAGGTGCGGGTTCCGTTGGTGGGCGGCAAGATCGAGAACTTCATCGGCGGTCAGCTCGTCGACCTGCTGATCGCCGAACAGCACTTCACGACGCTGTGGATCGCCGAAAACGCTTGAGGCGTAACGTCAGGTGGCGGTGCCGCCGAGCGCGGTGACGCAGAACCGCCACAGGTGCTCCTTGACGGTGTCGAGTTCGCCTTCGGCGTGGTCGGCGAATGCGTAGTAGTGGTAGACCGAGCGGACCAGTTCGGTCATGAACCATGAATCCCATTCGGGATCACCGGGATTGAGCAATCCCGCCTCTCGGGCCGCGGTGACTTCGGCGCGCACGAGGTCGACGAACGGCTTCTCCGCCTCGGCGAGTTCCTTGGGGAACTGGCGGTGCAGCCGCCACCGGGTGGACACGACGAACCGCGACATGGCGGCGTCGTGGGTGTCGCCGTCGAGGCGCTCCAACGTCGAGGTGATGAAGTACCGCAGGCGTGCCAGCGGATCGGGAAGCTCGTCAGCGGCCTGCCTCCACCGCTGGACCGCATCGGTCATCGCGTCGCCGATCACGGCGAGAATCAGCTCGTCCTTGCTGGCGAAGTAGCGGTAGAAGGTCTGCAACGCGACCCCGGCCTCGGCGGCCAGTTCCTGGGTGGTGAAGTCGTCGCCCTTGGCGCCGATCAGCGCCCTGGCGGCATCGAGCATCTGGCGGACCTGCTGGGCGATGCGCTCCCGTGAGCGTTGTACGGCCGCCGACCGCTCGACCGCTCGCTCGACCCAGGACACCGGGAAATGCTAGCGCCTCGGCCGGCGGTCCGGCATCGCGCCGTCAGTCGCTCGATTCCACGTGCTCACGCGCGATCGATTCGACGTGGTCCATCAGTGTCTGCAGGGCCGCGGCCGGGTTGAGCTCGAATGCCTCGGTGTCCTCCTCGTAGATCAGCACGTGGCCGGAGGGGAAGAAGTACGCCTGGCCGGCAGTGGCGACCTCGTCCGGAATGTCGGTCCCCGGGAACCGACATCGGATGCGGCCCTTGAAGACGTAGCCGTAGTGCGGGCACGGGCACACGCCGCCCGGCAGGCCCTGGTACAGCGCCGTGTGGTCCCCGGGGCCGGTGGTCGTGTATCCGACCTCCATGTCGCCCCATTGCGCCGACTTGAATCCGCTGCCGCACAAGGGCCATCGACCGTCGCCGCCGACGGGTAAATCGGCGAGCCTGCTCACCGGCATGGGTCCTCCTTGCGGTATCAGTCCAGTCTGTCGAGCCGGAACGGCATCTCGATCTCGGTCATCTCGTTGAGGCTGCAGGCACCACTCTCCCCGGAGGTCTTGTCGAACCCCGCCAAAACGCGTGAGCCGGGGAGCAGGAAGCCGTCGTCGCCGACGGGAAAGAAGCGGTAGCTCTGATGCCCCGTCACCGTCCGCCCGGTGCCGTCCGCGCAATGCTGCCAGTGGGGCAGGTCCCGCTTGACGATGTATTCGCCGTTGGTGGTGACGATCTCCGCGCTCCAGCCGGCATCGCTGGAAACCGTGCCGGTGCAGTGGACGTCGTCGGTGCACGTCATCGAGATCGTCCAGGTGCTCCGGACGCTCGGCAGGTCGCGGTAGACCTCGTTGGTCATGGCCCAGTCCCCGTTCGACGTCGCCAGATAACGGCCGTTGAGCGCGGCGTCGGCGGCGTGTGCGCGCGGTGCCGCGACAGGCACGGCAACCGCGGCGACCGCGACCGCCGCCAACGCCGTGCCGACCGTTCGCATCAGCTTACCGGGGTGAACCGCAGGTGCAGTGCCGTAAGGCCGCGCAGGATGTACGTCGGCTCGTAGGTGAACTCGGGACGCTCGGCCGATCCGTGGAAACGCTCATCGACGCGAATATCGCTCATCCGCGCCAGGATTCGCTCCAACGACACCCGGCCCTCGACCCGTGCGAGCGGCGCGCCAGGACAGGAGTGCGCGCCGCGGGCGAAGGCGATCTGTTCGCGGACGTTCTTGCGGTCGAGCCGGAACTCGTGCGGACATTCGAACCGGTCCGGGTCGCGGTTGGCCGCGGCTGCCGAGATCATCACGGTCGTGCCCGCCGGAATCTTCACCCCCGCCAGCTCGGTCGACCGGACCGCAAGCCGGAACTCGGTTTTCACCGGGCTTTCCATGCGCAACGTCTCTTCGATGAAGGTCGGCACCAGTGTCGGGTCGTCGCGCAGCGCCTGCTGCAGTTCCGGCCGCTCACACAGGATCTTCAGCGCGGCGCCGAGCAGTTTGGCGGTGGTCTCCTGCCCCGCCCCGAACAGGAAGCTCGCGGTGCGCACGACGTCGGTCACCGCGGGCTGTGAGCCGTCCGGATACGTCGCGTTGGCGAGTTCGCTGAGCACGTCGTCGCGCGGATGCGCCCGCCGCTCTTCGATGTACGCGCTGAACTTCTCGTCGAGGAACTCCAACGGGTTGATCGCGGCGGCTTCGCCTTCGATGTTGCCCATCAGATGTGGGTTGGCGAGCGCGTCACGGAACTCTTTGTGATCCTCTCGCGGGACGCCGAGGAGGTCGGCTATGGCCAACAGCGAGAACGGTTTCGAGTACGCGGTGAGGAACTCGCATTCTCCGCTCTCGACGAACTCGTCGAGCTGGTCATCGGCCAGCTCCCACAGGAAGTCCTGATTGGCCTTGAGCCGGCTCGGGGTCAGCAACCGGCTCAGCAAGGACCGTGCCCGCGTGTGGTTCGGAGGATCCATCGCCACCATGTGTTCGTGGAGTGGCATCTGGGTGCGGTGCGCGTCGATCTGTGCGCTGATGTCGTCACCCTCGGGCGTGAAGGGCAACGGCGGGAACGGGCCACCGACGGCTACGCAGTTCGACCACAGGCTGGCGTCTTTGAACACCTCGAGCGTGTCGAGGTATCCCGTCACCGCGACCACGTTGTGATGCGGCTCCTTGACCACCGGCCCCTGCCGGCGCAGGTACTCGAAATACGGTTGCGGATCCGGCACGAATGTGGCGCTCGTGAAGAAGTCGATCGACTCGAAATCGGCCTCGGTGTCGGTCACTGCTCACCTTTCTGGGCGTGGGCGGCCCCGCCGAGTGCCGCCAAGCTGAAGTGCCAAAGCCGTTGTTTGGCGAGTTCGAGTTCGGCGTTGTCGTGCCCGACGAACGCGTAGTAGTGGTACACCGACCGAACCAGCTCGCCGAGGAACCACGGATCCCATTTCGGATCCATCGGATACAGCTCACCCGCCGCCACCGCGTCCGAGACCGCCCCGCGCAGCAGGTCGACGAACGGTTTCTCGGCCTCGGCGAGCTCCTCGGGGAACTGTCGATGCAGCCGCCACCGTGTCGACACCACGAACCGCGACATCGCGGCGTTGCGGCCGTCGCCGTTGAGGCGTTCGAGCGTCGCGCCGAGATAGAACCGCAATCGTGCCAACGGATCGGGTATGTCGTCGGCGGCGCGCGTCCAGCGCTCGCATGCCTCGGTCATCGCATCGCCGATGACCGCCAGCAGCAGCTCGTCCTTGCTGCCGAAGTAGCGGTAGAACGTCTGCAGGGCCACCCCGGCCTCGGTGACCAGTTCCTGAGTCGTGAACTCGTCACCCGTGTTCGCGATCAGCCTGCGCGCCGCGTCGAGCATCTGCCTGACCTGCTTGGCGATCCGCAGCCGGGACCGCTGCACCGCGGCCGACCGCTCGACGGCGCGTTCGACCCATGCCACCGCGGGGACCTCTGGCGTGGTCATGTCGGCGTCAGCACCACGACGGGAATGTCGCGCTCGGTACGCGACTGGTAGGCATCGTAATTCGGCCACAGGTCGGCCATGATGCGCCAGAGCCGGGGTTTCTCCTCGGGTGTGGCGGTGCGCGCGGTCACGGTGATCCGACGGTCGCGCACCTGGATCTCGGCGACCGGATGCGCCTGCAGGTTGAGGTACCACTTCGGATGCACGGGGGCCCCGCCCATCGATGCGACCACCAGATAGTCGTCGCCGCACCTGCCGAAGATCAGCGCCGACGTCCGCGACTTGCCGCTGCGTCTGCCGGTCACCGTCAACAGCAGCGTCGGAACACCGTTCCACAGGTATCCGACCTCGCCGGCGGTTTGACGGTAGGCGGCTACATGGTCGGCACCGACGAGGGTCAGATCGGGTGCGCTGTAGCCGGTTTCGCTCATGATGTCCTCACGAGGGGTCGAAGAGCACGGGTATCGCGGTGGCGCCGCGTTCATACAGGCCCACGAAGCGGGGCGGTTCGGCGTCGGGGTCGAGGCGCAGGTTCGGCAACCGGTCGAGCAATGCCGAGATCGCGGTGGCCATCTCGGCGCGCGCGACGTGCATGCCCAGGCAGATGTGGGCGCCCTGGCCGAATCCCAGGTTCGGCCGCATCGGTCGGTGGATGTCGTAGTCGTCCGGGTGGTCCCACCGGTGCGGATCACGGTTGGCCGCACCGATGTTGATGTGGACCACCGAACCGGCCGGTATCTCGACACCACCGAGTTCGGTGTCGCGAGTGACCCATCGGGAGAACATCGGGTCGGTGGGCATCCACCGCACCGACTCCTCGATCGCCGGGCGTAGCAGGGTACGGTCCTGACGCACCGCGTCGAGCATCTCGGGACGTTGCAGCAACGCGGTCAGCGTCGTGCCCATCTGCTTCCACGTGGTGCCCGAACCGGCGCCGAGCAACAGCAGGACGAACGAGTCGATCTCGCGCTCGCTCAGCCGGGTGGTGTTGCCGTCCTCGTCGGCGATCTGCGCCTCCACGAGAACGCTGATGAGGTCGTCCTCGGGTTGCCGGCGTCTGGCCGCGATCACCGGTCGGATCAGCTCGACGACCCGCTGCGGATCGTGCGCGAGTGCGGCGCGGATCTCGAGCGCCTGCTCGACAGGCAGGCCGAAGCTTCCGGTGATGGTGAGGACCGGAATCGCCGCGCAGAAGTCCACATTGAGCTCGGCGCGACCGTCGGCCGCGAATCCGTCGATCAGCATGTCCACGGTTTCGGCAATCCAGTTGTCGATCCACCATTTGCTGTTCGAGGACAGGAACGACGGCTGGACCAGCGCGCGGTAGCGCCGGTGCTGGGCGCCGTCCATGGACAGCATGCTGTTGGTGATCGCCAGCGGTCCGTTGTCCAGGTCGACGGGCTCCGGCGAGGAAGCGAACACCTCGGGATCGCGGTGGGCCGCAAAGCCGTTCTCGTAGTCGAAGACGGTGAAATGCGGTCGGTCCCGATACGGCAGGCCGTGGAAGTACATCGGTCCGGTGCAACCGGTCAGCTCATGGAGGATGCCCGGCAACACGGGGCCTTGTTCGCGGAGCCGGTGCCACACCGGATACGGGTCATCCTGATAGGTCCCGCCGCTCAGCTCGTTGTAGGAGCTGCGAAGGTCGAAGAGCTCCCGCAGCCGTTCGGGGTCGAGCGTGGGTGTCGCCGTCATCGCGCCACATACCCACCGTCGACGGGCAACGCCACCCCGGTGATGTTGCGTGCGGCGTCGGAAACGAGGTAGAGCGCGGCTTCGGCGCAGTCCTCGGCGGTGATCGGACGCCCCAGCGGATGTTGTGCCCCAACCTTTTCCGCGAGCTGGGCCTGCTGCTGCTCGTCCACCTGCAGGCCGCCGGCGGCCATGAAACCGGTCAGTGGCATCGCGGCGGGACAGATCGCGTTGACTCGGATCCCGAACGGCGCCGCCTCCACGGCCACGGCGCGGGTCAGTTGCAGCACGCCGCCCTTCGTCGCGCCGTAGACGGTGCCGCCCCAGGCGACCAGGCCGGCCACCGAGCCGGTGTTGAGGATCACCCCGCCGTCGCCCTGCTTCTTGAACTGAGCCACGGCGTGTTTGCAGCCAAGGAACACGCCGCCCAGGTTGACCGCGACGAGCCGATTGAAGTCCTCGAGCGTGTGGTCCTCGAACGACATACCGAGCCGCGGGGTGGGAATCCCGACGTTGTTGAACAGGATGTCGAGGCGGCCGAACCAGTCGACGGCCATGGTGATCATCTGGCGCACCTGGTCTTCGTCGGCCACGTCAACACCGATCGGCACGGCCGTCCCGCCCCCCGCCTCGATGTCGTTCACCGTCTCTTTCGCGCGCTCGAGGTCGATGTCGGCGACGACGACCTTCGCGCCCTCCTGCGCGAAGAGCACAGCCGATGCCCGCCCGACCCCGGAGCCGGCGCCGGTGACGACGGCGCTCTTGGCGTTCAGTTTCACGTGATCACACGCCCGCCAAGACCGGCGGCTCGGCCGGGGTGAAGCGGTAGAGCCGCTCGGCGTTGCCGCGGAGCAACTTGTACTGGACGTTCTCGGGCAGGTCTTTCATCGTGTCGCGGGCGACGTCGATGCAGTTGGGCCACGTCGAGTCGGAGTGCGGGTAGTCGGTCTCGCACATGATGTTGTCCTCGCCGAGCTCATCGAGGCTCTTGATAGCGTGGCGATCCTCGATGATGCAGCCGAAGATGTGGTTGCGGAAGGTCTCTCGGATGTCGAGGGTGTCGAGATCGGCGTCGTTGCCCGCGTGGCCCATGAACTTCGTCCCGCGCTTGACCCAGTAGCGCTGTTTGTCGAGCACCTGCTCCGCGCGTTCCAGGAAGTAGGGCATCCACCCCATTTCCCCTTCGGACAGTGCGATCTTCAGATTCGGGTAGCGCTGGAACAGCCCGCTGAACAGCCACGAGAGCATGGTTCCCGACGTGCGCGTGGCGCCCCAGGTCAGGTTGGCCATGAAGGGCGCGTCCTTGCAGATCTTGGGAAGTTGGGATGACGAGCCGACGTGCATGCTGGCGACCATCCCGGTCTCGTTGGCCGCCGCCATGACCGGCTCCCAGTAGCGGCCGGGGTCGTGAATGGTCGGCAATCCCAATGGTTCCGGATTCTCCGAGAAGGCGAACGACGTCACTCCTCGCGCCGCCATGCGTTCCATCTCTGTGGCCGCCAGCTTGGGATCCCACATCGGGATCAGCATCAACGGGATGTATCTGCCGGGAGCGGCGGCACACCACTCTTCGACAAGCCAGTCGTTGTAGTGCTGAAGGCATTCGAATCCGAACTCACGATCGCTGGCCTCCATGAACAGCTGGCCACAGAACCGGGTGATCGTCGGAAAGCACAGCGACGCAAGCACGCCCGAGCGGTCCATGTCCTCGATCCGGGCCTTGGCGTCATAACATCCCGGCCGCATCTCCGAATACGACAAGGGCTCTGGACTGAACTCCTCTTTCGATTTGCCCACCACCGCGGACAAGCCCGAGTTCGGGTAGCGCTTGCCGTCGTAGACCCACATGTCTGTTCCGTTGTCGTCGGGTTCCATGTGGGGTGCCCTGTCGCGGTCCTTGGAAGCGACCCGATCCACCCAGAGGTTCGGTGGCTCGAGGATGTGGTCATCGACCGAGATCAACCAGTTCAGATCGTAGGTGTTCGTCCCATTACCGTTCGCGCTCATCGTGAAAGCTCCCCTATCGAGATGTGTTTGACTTCTTGGAATTCGCGGATGCCGTCGGGCCCTCGTTCGCGGCCCAGCCCGCTCTGCTTGTAGCCGCCGCTGGGTGCGTACGCGGAGAACACTGCGGTGTTCACGTTGACCGCACCGGTGCGTAGCCTGCGTGCGACGCCGACGGCGGCGCTGACATCCGCGCCGTACACCTGACCGGACAGGCCGTAGATGCTGTCATTGGCGATCTCGACAGCGTGGTCGATGTCCCGGTAGCCCAGCACCGCGATGACCGGCCCGAAAATCTCCTCCTGTGCGGCGGGGTTGGCGTTGTCCGGTAGGTCGAGGACCGTCGGCTCGAAGTAGTAACCACGGTCGAGGCCGGCGGGGCGGCCTCCGCCACAGACCACCTTGCCGCCGTTCTCCTCGGCGGCCCGCACGACGCGTTCACACCGATCGCGTTGCGCCGCACTGATGACCGGCCCCATCGTGGCATCGGCCGAGCTGGGCGACCCGACTTTGATCTTCCGATAGGTAGTGCTGACCGCCTCGAGAACCTCGGCGCGCTGTTGCTCGGGAACGAGCATGCGCGTCGCGGCAACACAGGCCTGTCCGGCGGTGCTCATCACGACCATGGCCGCCCCGACCGCGGCCCTGTCGACGGCGTCGGGCAGGTAGATCTGCGCGGATTTGCCACCGAGCTCCAGCGACACCCGTTTGACCGTCGGCGCAGCCTGGGCCAGGATCCTGCGGCCCGCGAGCGTCGAACCCGTGAACGACACCATGTCGACGGCGGGATGGCTGGTGAGCAGTTCTGCTGCGGCCGTGCCCGTTTCGGCGACAACGCTGAGGACCCCGTCCGGTAACCCAACCGCCTCGGCGGCCTTGGCGAAGATCAACGACGAGATCGGGGTGAGCGGGCTCGGCCGCAGTATGACCGAATTGCCGGCCATCAGCGCCGGGATGAGCTTCTGGAACCCCATGATCAGCGCCGCGTTGTACGGCGTGATGGCGGTGACCACACCGACGGGCTCGTGTCGGCGAATGCTCAGTGCCACCCGCCCTCTCACGAGGTCGTCGACGGGGACCGGGCTGGGCTCCTCGTGCGGCATCGACGAATACAGCTCGATGGTCTGGCGGGCGATCCCGACACCCGCCCGCATCTGAGTCATGTCGGCGAACCGCGTCGGTTGCCCGGCCTCGGCCACGAGAGTCGGGACCACGGTCGCGGCGTTGGCCTCGACGTGATCAATGAACTGGTGTAGCGTGCGGGCCCGTTCGCCGACGGGCCGGTCCGCCCAGACCCCGGCGTCGAAGCTGCGCCGAGCCTCGGCGATGGCCCGCTCCACCTCGGCCAGCGGCGTGACGGTGAGGTCGTGGACGTGGCTTTCGTCGGCGGGGTTCTCCACGCCGATGACTTCCTGCCCCGTTACCCAGCGGCCCGCGACGAAGGTGCGGTGCTCGTCGAGTATCGGCACGTCGCCCTCCCTCACTCGCTGCGATCATTGTGCGCACGTAGAAGTAGAACGTAACTCTCGTCAGATCAATAGTAAAGAACTTGTTGGAACCAGGTTGATGTTCTGATTTTCGATGTGTACTCTTCTCGTCACCACAAGTGTGAGATTTCGGTCACATCCTAGGGGGTCAGGGTTGATCACCGCCAGCAGTTTGCCCGGATGCGCCCGAACCTGAAGCGCGCGCCGTGGAGTGCGGCGACCGAGTCGCGCCCGGTGGCCGCCGCTCCCGGGCGCGATTTCGGGGCACGCAGCTACCGGCGCCCAGTCGTCGGGCTGATCGCCGTCATTGGCGCCGTCGCCGCGGTCGGCGCCGCCGTTGCGATGTTCAACGGAACCTTCACGCAGACAGCGCCGGTCGCCGTCATGACCGACCGTGCCGGTCTGCTCATGGAACGCGGCGCCAAGGTCAAGCTCAACGGAGCGCAGATCGGCACCGTCGCAGCCGTCGATCAAACCCGAGACGGCCGAGCGAAACTCACGCTGGCCATCGAACCGGCGCGGCTGGGTCTCATTCCCGACAATGTCCGCGTCGAGATCGGCGCCAACACCGTGTTCGGCGCGAAATCTGTCGAGTTTCTCCCGCCCGCGCACCCGTCCACAGTGTCGATCCGGGCCGGACAGGTACTCGATTCCGAACATGTCACCGTCGAAACCAACACGATCTTCACCGAACTGAACTCCGTTCTCTCGCACATCGACCCCGTGAAGCTCAACGAGACCCTGGGTGCGATCTCGACGGCGTTCAGCGGCCGCGGTGAGACGTTCGGGCAGTCACTGTCGGACTTCAATTCCTTCCTGGCCACGCTCGAACCGAGCCTTCCCCAGCTGACCCAAGAGCTGCAGGTGCTGCCCGACGTCACGGCAGGCTACGCGGACGCGGGCCCGGACCTGATGACGATTTTTCGGCATGCCAGTGCGATCAGTCGCACGCTGGTCGACGAGCAGTCGAACCTGGACCGCTTCCTGGTGTCGGCCATCGGGTTGGCCGATGCCGGCAACGACGTCATCGGCGGCAATCGGGAGTCGTTGGCCAACCTGCTGCATCTGATGGTGCCGACCACCGATCTCACCAACGAGTACCACGAAGCGCTCAACTGCGCGGCCACCGGGATATTGAAGAACTTCGTGGGTAAGCCTCCGACCCCGGTGCCCGGCGTCTACGACATCGGCGCCGTCGTGTTGGGTATGGAGCGCTACCGCTACCCGCAAGACCTGCCGAAGGTGGCCGCCACCGGCGCTCCGCAGTGTGCGGGCCAATTGCCCCTGCGCTTCAACGAATTCCCGGCCAAGGTGGTCGCCGATGTCGGCACCAACCCCGCCCGGTACGGCAATCAGGGCCTTCTGCTGAACTCCGACGGCCTCAAGCAGTGGTTGTTCGGGCCCATCGACGGGCCGCCGCGCAACACCGCGCAGTACGGACAACCCGGATGAGCACGGTAGGCACCGCGGCCAAGTTCGGTGTTTTCGTGGCGGTCATGTCCGCCTTGACGGCCAGCCTTTTCCTCGTCTTCGGCGAGTTCCGCGGCGGGTCGACGTCCGGCTATTCCGCCGTCTTCGCCGATGCCTCCAGTGTGGAACCCGGTGACTCCGTGCGGGTTGCGGGCGTGCGGGTGGGCACCGTGCGCGACGTGGTGTTGCGCCCGGACAACACGGTGGTGGTGGCGTTCGACGCCGATGACGACGTGGTCCTCACGACCGGCACCCGGGCCGCGGTGCGGTATCTGAACCTCGTGGGGGACCGGTATCTCGAGCTCGTCGACGGACCGGGGTCCACCCGCGTCATGGCCGCCGGCGCACAGATTCCGGTGGACCGCACCCAGCCCGCCCTGGATCTCGACCTCCTGCTCGGCGGGCTCAAACCCGTGATCCGAGGCTTGAACCCCACCGACGTCAACCAGCTCACCGGTGCGCTGCTCCAGATCTTCCAGGGCCAGGGAGGCACGCTGAACTCACTGATGGGCGCGACATCGTCGTTCTCGAACACGTTGGCCGACAACAATGCAGCCCTGGAGCGGCTGATCGACAACCTCGACAGGGTGCTCGCCAACCTCGGCAGGGAAGGTGATCGGTTCTCCGGTGCCCTCGACCGCTTCGAGCGCTTGACGACGGAACTGGCCGTAGACCGCGACACAATCGGCACCGCGATCGAGTCCCTCAGCGCTGGAACAGCATCCGTCGCGGCGCTGTTGTCCGGCGCCCGTCCGCCACTCGCCGCGACGGTCGATCAGCTCAATCGCCTCGCGCCTCAACTCGAGGAAGGCAAGGGCCAGATCGACGTCGCACTGCAGCGAGCCCCGGAGAATTACCGCAAGCTGGCGCGGGTCGGTTCATACGGCAGCTTCGTGAACTATTACCTGTGCGGCATCTCGGTCCGCGTCACCGATCTGCAGGGCAGGACAGCGGTTTTCCCCTGGGTCAAACAACGACACGGAAGGTGCGCGGAGCCCGATGCTTAAGTACCGCGCTGCAAACCTGACCCGAGCGGGATTCATCGGAGTGGTGCTGATCGTGCTCGTCGTCGCCGTCGGGCTGCAACCCGAGCGGCTCGTCGCCTGGGCCACCGCCCTCACCTATCGGGCCGAATTCGCCGAAGCGGGCGGGCTGAGCACGGGCAACGAGGTCAAGGTCTCGGGGGTCAGGGTGGGCAGCGTGGTCGACGTCGCGCTCGGTGAACGCGGCGCGGTGGTCACATTCACCGTCAAAGACGCCGTCCGCCTTGGCGATCGGACCACGGCGCACATCAGGACCGGTTCGCTTCTGGGTGAGCGCGTCCTGACCGTGGAGCCGGCGGGCGGTGGCGCGATGCGGGTCGGCGAGGCCATACCGCAGTCCCGAACGGCATCGCCGTACTCGCTGAACGAGGCCGTCAACGACCTGACCACCAATGTCGCCGCCACGGACATGACCACACTGAACCAATCGCTGGACCTGCTGTCGGCGACGCTCGACCAGGTGGCACCGCGGCTGGGCCCGACGTTCGACGGCCTCACTCGACTGTCGAGGTCACTGAACAGCCGCAGCGAGAGGCTCGACACGCTGTTGAAGAACGCCGCGACGGTGTCGCAGGTGCTCGCCCGCCGCAGCCAACAGGTCAACACGCTGATCCTCAACGCCAACGACCTGCTCGCTGTGCTCGTCGAACGCAGGCAGGCCATCAGCGAACTACTGGCCAACACCTCGGCGGTCGCCCGTCACCTGACCGGCCTGGTCCAGGACAACGAGGCTGAGCTGGCCCCGACGCTCGACCGCCTCAACTCCGTGACCGCGATGCTCGAGAAGAACCGCGACAACCTGTCCAAGGCGCTGCCCGGGCTGAAGAAATTCGAGATCACCAGCAGCGAATCCGTCGCCAGCGGAGCCTATTACAGCGCGTTCGTGCCGAACCTGATCCCGCCTCAGTTTCTTCAGCCGTTCTTCGATTACGCGTTCGGCTTCCGGGCCGGGGATCCGAACATGCCCCGCGCACTGTTTCCGTGGCCGCGCAACGGCATACCGGGGGGCTCGCGATGAGGTCACCCGCCAAGCGGCTCCTGTTCGCCGTGCTCGCCGTCCTTCTGGTCGCGGCCACGGTCATGCTGGTTCGCCAGCTCTATTTCCCCGCGCAGACGATCACCGCGTACTTCTCCTCGGCGACCGGCCTCTATCCCGGCGACGACGTCCGAATCGCCGGGGTGAAGGTCGGCGCGATCCGTTCCATCACCCCGCGGGCCACCGATGCCGAAGTGGTCCTGGAGGTCGATCGTGGTATCCGGGTGCCCGCCGACGCGAAAGCCGTCATCGTCGCGCAGAACCTCGTCGCCGCGCGCTATGTCCAGTTGGCCCCGCTGTACCGGACCGGCGAAGCGCGCATGGGCGACGGCGGGGTGATCCCCCGGTCCCGCACCGCCGTACCGGTCGAGTGGGACGAAGTCAAGGGCCAGTTGTCCAGGCTGGCAACCGAACTCGGACCGCACAACGCGATGTCGACGACGTCGATGGGCCGCTTCATCGAGTCCACCGCCGGCGCCATGGAAGGCAACGGAGAAAAGCTGCGGCAGACGTTCGCGCAGCTGTCGCAGCTGGCGCGCATCCTGTCCGACGGCAGCGGCGACATCGTCGCCACGATCGAAAACCTGCAGACTTTCGTCACCGCGCTGCGTGACAGCGGCGACGACCTCGTGCTGTTCCAGGACCGGCTGGCGACCTTCTCCACCGTATTGGACGACAGCAGAAGCGATCTCGACGCCGCCCTGTCGGAATTGGCGGTCGCCGTCGGCGAGGTGCAGCGGTTTGTGGGGGGAACCAGGGACAAGACCGCCGAACAGGTCCAGCGGCTGGCCAACGCGACTCAGGTGCTGGTGGACCATCGGCTGGATGTGGAGAACATCCTGCACGTCGCGCCGACCGCATTCGCCAACGCGTACAACATCCTCAACCCGAATGTGCCCGGCGCGATCGGCACCTTCGTGTTCAACAACTTCTCCAACCCCGTCGCGTTCATCTGCGGTGCCATCGGGGGCATCGCCAACATCACCGCCCCCGAGACGGCCGAGGTGTGCGCCAAGTATCTCGGTCCCGCGATGCGGCTGCTGAACTTCAACTCCCTCCCCCAGCCACCCCTGAACCCGTTCCTAATGCCTTCCGTCACCCCCGACAAGCTCGTCTACACCGACCCCGCGCTGGCACCCGGGGGGTCGGGTGGTGCCGCGGTCGCACCGGAACAGCCTCCGGCGGTCTCGGCCTACTCCGGCGTGCCGGGCGCCCACTTGCCGGGCCCCGCCCCGGCCCACTCACAGCCGCCCGGACCGGCCCCGGCGCTGCCCGATCTTCTGCTGCCCGCCGAAGCGCCACCTGCCGCCGAGGGGACCCCACCGTGACCATGAGGAGGATCCGGCGCAGTGCTGCGGCTGCCCTCTGTGTCGTGGTGACGGCCACCGCGTGCGGATTCGAGGGTGTCAACTCACTTCCGCTTCCCGGGGCGGTCGCCAGCGGCCCGGACAATTCGATCTACCATGTCCAGTTCACGAATATCGGGACCTTGGAATCGAATTCGCCGGTGATGATCGACGACGTCGTCGTGGGCAGTGTCGGCGCTCTCGATGTGCACGACTGGGTCGCGAATGTCGAGGTGCGTGTCCGACCCGACGTCGTGGTGCCCGAGAATGCGGTGGCCACCATCGGGCAGACCAGCCTGCTCGGTTCGATGCACGTCGCGCTCGACCCGCCGGCGGGACAACACCCGACGGGCCGGCTGGCACCGGGCTCGACCATCGCTCTCGACCGGTCCTCGACGTATCCGTCGACAGAGCAGACGCTTTCGTCGCTGTCGGTCGTGGTCAACGGCGGTGGACTCGGGCAAATCGGCGATTTCGTCCACAGCGCCGCGACGGCATTGTCCGGTCGCGAAGGTGACGTCCGGGACCTCATCACCCGCTTGGACACCTTCGTGAGGACCGTCGACGGGCAGCGCGACCGGTTCAGCTCCTCGATCACCGAACTCGACCGTTTCACCGCCACCCTGGCCGCCCAGGAGGGCGACATCACCGAAGCGCTCCGCACGGTCCCGCCAGCTATGGACGTCCTGCTCGAGGACCGCGACCAGCTCATCACCGCAATGCGTAAGCTCGGCGAATTCAGCGACACGGCAACAGATGTCGTCAAAACGTCCGGGGCTGACCTGGTGCGCAACCTGTCGAATCTCGATCCGACGTTGAAGGCGTTGGCCGATGTCGGCCAGATCGGGCCGGTGATCGCCTATCTACCCACCTTCCCGTTCTCTCAGAATTTCGTGGACCGCGCCATCCGTGGCGACTACATCAACATCTTCGTGACGATGGATCTGACCGTTCCCCGCCTCAAACGGTCGCTGTTCCTCGGGACCCGGTGGGGCGATCCGAACGTCGCACTGATCCCGGCACCGGGTGATCCGGCTCATCTGAACTACACCTACGAACCGCTGAGCCTGGGCCTGGCCGCCCCTGCGCCCGCGGATGATTCGGGCCATCCACCCGCGACGGTTCCCATGCGCGCCGAGACGCCCGCCCCGCTGCTGCCGGTCACACCGCCTCCGTTCGACGACGCGGCAGCCATGGAGTCGTCGATCTTCGCAGGCCCGTACCCGGGTGGGGGTGGCTGATGCTCACCAGGGCCGTGCGAACGCAACTGATCGTGTTCACGATCGCGTCGGTCATCGCCATGACCGCGATGGTGTTCGGCTATCTGAGGGTCCCGACGTGGTTCGGCATCGGTCACATCACCGTCACCGTGGAACTCCCGGGCACCGGCGGGCTCTACCGATTCGGCAACGTGACCTACCGCGGCGTGCAGATCGGCAAGGTCACGAGCGTCTCCCCCACCGCGAGCGGCGCCGTCGCGACGCTGTCCCTGCGCTCCTCCCCGAAGATCCCGGCCGATGTGGAGGCGAACGTGCGCAGCGTGTCGGCCGTCGGCGAGCAGTACGTCGACCTGGTGCCGCGCGCGGACGGGCCGCCGTTTCTTCGCGATGGCGCGGTGATCGCCGAACCGGACACCACCATCCCGCTGCGAGTGGGCCCGGTGCTCGACGAGTTGAGCGCTCTGGTGAAAAGCGTGCCGAAGCAGGCATTGGCGGATCTGCTCGACGAATCCCATCTCGCGTTCGACGGCGCGGGTTATGACCTCGGGTCGTTGATGGATTCCGGATCGCGGATCGCCGCCGAGAGCAAGGCCACCGCGGAGCGCACCCGGATCCTGATCGACGACAGCGCACCGCTGATCGACTCGCAGGCGCAAAGCACTGACGCGCTTCGAATCTGGGCACGCAGCTTGGCCGCCGTCACCGGACAGATGGTCGACAACGACGCCGACTTCCGGACCCTGCTCGGCACGGGTCCCGACGCCGCCGGTGAGGTCTCTCGTCTGCTCGAACAGGTCAAGCCGACGCTGCCGGTGTTGTTGGCGAACCTCACCACCGTCGGCGAGGTAGGGGTGACCTACAACCCGGCGCTGAGGCAGCTACTGGTGCTGCTCCCGCCCTACGTCGCGGGTTTCGGCTCCCTGTCACAGCTCAACAATCCCCTCGGTTTCTCGTACGGCGGTTTCTCGCTGATGAACGGTGACCCGCCGGCCTGTACGGTCGGTTTCCTGCCGCCGTCCGAATGGCGGTCACCCGACGACGAGACCGTGATCGACACCCCGGACAACCTGTATTGCAAACTGCCGCAGGACTCCCCGATCGGGGTACGCGGTGTTCGCAACAACCCGTGCATGTCCAATCCCGGTAAGCGAGCACCCACCGTCGAGATCTGCAACAGCGACCGGCCTTTCGAGCCGACCGCGATGCGCCAGCACGTCCTGGGTCCGTACCCCTTCGACCCCAACCTCATCGCCCAGGGTGTCGCACCCGACTCGCGGGTCGATGCGGACGAGAGGATCTTCGCCCCGCTCGAGGGAACGCCGCTGCCTCCCCCGGTCGCACCGCCACCTCCCGCACCCGCACCGGATACGTTGCCCGACAGTGCACCTCATGGCGTCGCCGCGGCGACGGCCAAGTATGACCCACGGACCGGGCGCTATGTCGGTACCGACGGCCAGGTCTATCAGCAGACCGATCTGAGCTCTGGCGGCGAGCCGTCGGCGTGGCAGGATCTGCTTCCGCGCTGAATCAGTCCGAGGAGTAGGCCACCACGCCGCCGAAGTGCGGTGCCGCCTGGCACGCCAGGCCGGTCGACACGTCGCGCTGTCGCTCGCCCGCCCGGCGAGACAGCTGCAGGTAGCACTCGAGCATCTGCGGCACCCCGTGCATGCGGCCGTTACCCAGCGCACCGCCGCCCGATAGCGCGGGTACGGCGCCCGGCCGGTCGGCGTCGATGCCGCCGTTCTCGGCGAACCGGTGGGCCTCGCCGACCGGACAGAGGCCCAGCACCTCCAGCCAGAACCACACGAGCGGGGAGAAGCCGTCGTAGACCTGCGGCAGGTCGACGTCGTCGATCGTCAAACCGGTTTGCCGCCACAGTCGTTCGATGGTGTCGCGGCCTCCTGCCAGGATGTCGTCAAGCGGCCAGTGCAACGGCAGCCGCCGCGGACCGCCGACGCTGTTCGCGAAACCCGACACGTACACCGGCCGGTGCGGTGAATCGACCGCACGGTCCTCGGTCGTCAGCACGAACGCAGCGACGCCGTCGACCGGGATGTCGCAGTCGAGCCGGCAGACCGGGTCCACCAGCGTGGCCTCGGCGAGGTACTGCTCGGCCGTCAGCGGCCGGCCGTGCCAGTACGACCACGGCAGCCGGGCACCGTCCTTGCGGGCTTCGGTGACCACGGCGGCCATCGACTCGCGGCGCGCGCCGAACCGTTGGAGATATTCGTTGTACGGCAGGGCGATCATCGCCAGCGGACCGAAGAACCCTTGCGGCGCCGTCCACTGTTGGGCGCCGCGGGCCTCGCGCATCGCGCTGCCGTGGTAACTACCGGCCGGATTGTGCAGAGCGCGGTGCACGACGACGTAGTCGGCCACTCCGCTCATCAACGCGTTGACCGCCATACCCACCGACCCGGAGACCTGGCCGATGCCGTCGAACCCCGCAACGTAGCGGGGTTCGCCACCGAGGCTGCGCGCCAACCACATCGGCGACACGATGCTGACGCCGTCCACGGCTTGATGCCCGCCCGCGCTGGGTAACATGCTCGAGCCGACATATCCGTCGACCATGTCCAGCGTCAGGCCCGCATCGGCGATCGCGGCGCGTACGGTGTCCACGGCCAGCGCGCCCAGTGGCCGCGTCGCCCGGCGCTCGATCGCGCTGTGCGCATAGCCGACGACGGCGGCGCGGGCGCGGCGGGTCACGGCGCCAACTCGAATGCGGGTACGGCGGTTTCGGCGCCCACGTCTTCGAAGGTCACCGACACCGTGGCGCCGATCCTCAATTCGGAAGCGTCGGCGCCGAGCAGTCGTCCGATCAGCCGAAGATCGCTCTGCTCCTCCAGCTCGACGTCGACAAGCGTGAACGGCACCTCGAAGCCCGGCAGAAAGGACTGGCGCACAACGGTCCACGCTCGCACAACTCCCCGGCCGCTCACCGGGGTGAATTCGAACCGCGGGTCGGTGCTGCCGCACGCCGTGCACACCACGTCCGGCGGTAGCGTGAGGGTTTCGCACACCATGCAGCGTGCGACGGTGAGGACATGCCGGGCGGCCGCGGCCCAATACGGCGCGGACATCTCGTCGGGCACCGGCAACGGACGCTGCGCGGTCACGGGATGACGCCCGCCTCGGCCAGACCGGTGATGCGGTCCCAGTCGTATCCCAATTCCAGTAGCACCGCCTCCGTGTGTTCACCGTGTTCGGGCGCGCGGCGCAACTTCGGCGGTTGCTCGTCGAATTGCACTGGGACCGTGGGTAACCGGTATGCGACCTCATCGTCGATGACGACGTCACCGACGTAAGAGTTTGCCACTACCTGGGGGTCGTCGACCACCTCGTGAATCGTCTGGATCGGCGACCATGGAGCATCCAGTGTCGCCAGCACCGTCTTCCACTCCTCGAGTGTGCGTTCGGTGAACAGCGCGTCGAGTTCGGCGACACAGGCCGCGGCGTTGACGCGCCGGGCGGCGAGGTCGACAAATCGCGGGTCATCGCTCAGATCCGGCCGGCCGACCGCACGGCAGAAGTCTTTCCAGTAGCGGTCGCCCTGCAGGAACATCAGCTGGATGTGGCGCTCATCCTTGGTCCGATACGTCGCGGTCAACGGGTTCACCTGTGGCCCGCGGCCCCGGACCGGTTGTGCCTCACCGCCGTTGAGGGCCACAAGCAGATCCGAGGACAACATCCACATCGCGGTGGCCAACAGCGAGACGTCGACCACCGAACCCGCTCCGGTGCGGGCTCGTTTGAGCAGCGCGGCGGCTATGCCGAACGCGAGCGCCATCGCACCGTTGCGGTCTCCCATCGCGCCGCGCTGGCTGATCGGGTAATCCCGCTCTGCCGGGGTCAGCATGTGACCGACGGCCCCGCGGGCCCAGAACGCCGAGCTGTCGTAGCCGGGCTGGTTGGCGTCGGGACCGCGGACCCCGAAGCCGTGTCCGCGGGCGTAGACCAGGTGCGGATGGCGTTCGCGTACGGCGTCGGCGGCGAGCCCCAGCCGTTCCAGCGCGCCGGGGCGCAGGCTCGTCAGCAGCACATCGGCCGACGCGAGCAGATCGTGGAGCACCGCGAGGCCCTGTGGCTGACGCAGATCCAACGCGATCGAGCGTTTGCCCCGATTGGCAAGGGCCATCGACAGATTGACACCGCCGCGGTCCGTTCCGATGCCCTGCGTGGCCAGCCCCCGGTAGGGATCACCGTCGAGCCGCTCCACGCGCACCACGTCGGCACCCCAATCGGCCAGCAGCGCGCCGGCAACCGGCACGAACACCCACTGCGCGAGCTCGACGACGCGGATGCCGTCGAACGCGCCCCCGACGTCGGTCACTTCAGACAACTGCCCGCATCGATCGGGAGCGGGACGCCGGTGATGTATCGGGCCTCATCGGAGGCGAGGAACAACACAGCACTGCTGATGTCGGCGGGCTCGACCCACGGAATCGGCAGCATGTGGAACATCTGGCAGATCGGTTTGATGTCGTCGGCAGCGGGGTTCTCCAGATCGGGGCGAAACGCTCGATACGTCGACTCGTTGAGCAACATGTCGGTGCCGACATGGGTCGGATGGACCGAGTTCACCCGAATGCTGAACTGCCCCAACTCGACCGCGAAGGTCCGCATCAGCCCGACCACGCCGTGTTTGGCGGTGACATAGTGACCGACATGCGGGTAGGCCTTGAGACCGCCCACTGAACTCGTCATGATCACCGATCCACCCCGGCCTCCCGTCTTGATGTGGGGCACAGCGGCTTTGACCGATTTCCAGACACTCGACAGATTGACGTCGATCGTCTGCTGCCAGCGCGGCTCGTCCATCTCGTCCAGCATCGCCCCCGGGGTACCGATGCCCGCGTTGGCGACGACGATGTCGAGTCGGCCCAGTTGCTCGACGCCGCTGTCGACGGCGGCCTTGAGCGCATCGAAGTCGCAGACGTCGACCTCCGCGGTGACGACACGGCGATCCAGCGCCTTGACCATGTCGGCGGTCTCGGCCAGGTCGGCGGGGGTCGACCCCGGTTCGGGTGTGTTGTCGATGTGCCTGCAGATGTCGACCGCGATGATGTCGGCGCCCTCCTCGGCCAGCCGGACCGCGTGGCTGCGGCCCTGCCCGCGAGCCGCGCCGGTGACGAAAGCCACCTTGCCCGCAACGCGTCCCGTCATCGAAGCCTCCTCACAATCGGTGAAACCGACGAACTTTCTGCCGTACCAGGTACTTCTGTACCTTGCCGCTTGCTGTGCGCGGGAAGTCGTCGACCTGGTGCAACTCTTCGGGCCACTTCTGACGTGCCATCCCGGCGGATACGAAATGCTCGCGCACATCGTCACGGGTCGGCATGGGCCAACCCGGCTTCAGCCTCAGTACCGCTGCGACCCGCTCACCGAATGCGCGGTCGGGCGCGGCCACCACGACGGCCTCGGCGACGGCGGGTAGGCCGAGCAGCGCTTCTTCGACTTCGATGGCGCTGATGTTCTCACCACCGCGGATGATCACGTCGGCCTTACGGTCGGTGATGGTGAGATACCCGTCCTCGTCGAGGACGCCGACATCCCCGGTGTGGTACCACCCGTCGGCGTCGAACGCCGTGGCCGAGAGCTGTGGGTCGAGGTAACCAAGGCACAAATCCGGACCGCGGGACAGGATTTCACCGTCGGAGGCGATGCGGAGCTCGACACCGGGACGCGCCGGGCCGTCTGTGTAAAGCCGCTTCTCGACGGGGGCTTCGGGCCGCGACCCGGTGATCGACGGATGTTCCGTGCTGCCGTATGACCGTGTCACGACCAGTCCCAGATCGGTGAGCCGCCGCGTCACCGCAACCGGCACGGCTGAGCCACCCAGACCCAGATAGGGCATGTACCGCAAGTGTTCTTCGGTGAACTCGGGGTGGTCGAGCAGGCTGGTGATGAAATACGTTGGCCCACCGCCGAAGCCGACGCCGTCACGCCGCATCAGGTCCAGCACCAGGCCGGGATCCCAAGTGTCGCACAGGTGTACCGGTACTCCTTCGAGCACCGGGCACAACAGTCCGCCGAGCATTCCGATGAAGTGTCCCACCGGCAGCGCCATCACCGAACCCGACGGATTGGGCGGGTGGTTGGCCGCCAGTTGGCGGATCTCGAAGCCCAGCGACTGATGGCTGTGCACGACGCCCTTGGGGTCGCGGGTGGTCCCCGACGTGAACGCGATCAGTGCCGGACCCGCCGGATCCGCGTCGAGCACCCCCGTCATGGGCGTCGGCGACAGCAGGTCGTCGAAGTCGCGTCCGACCACACCGACGATCGGAACGTCCGCGACCAGATCAGGGTGATACGTCATCCGGCCGAACTCCGTCGCCGTGATGAAGACCTTCGGCGCAGCGGTGGTCAGGATGTGCCCGAGCTCCTTGCGCCCGTAGAAGTGCACGATCGGCACCACGACCGCACCGAGCAGCGTGGCCGCCCAGAACGTCGCGGCGGACTCCATCCAATTCGGCAGCTGGAACGCCACGACGTCACCCGGTTGCACCCCACGCGCCCGCAAGCCTTCGGCCAGCCGGCGGGCGACGGTCTCCACGTCGCCGAACGTCCCGGCGTACGGGCGGGCGGACGAATAGACCCGGAACGGCAGCTCCCGGTGAGCGGTCAGCGACTCCGAAAGCGACGCGCCAAGCGTGTCGGACGTCCACCATCCTTCCGCTTCGTAGTGCTTCCGAAGGTCGGCAGGAATCACCCGGGTCGCCTCGTGGAATACGCTCGTCACTGCCGGAGCTCGTTTTCGGGTGCACGCGTCTGCAGATATCGAAGGCGAGCATGCCACGGTCCGGCTGGGGTCGGCCGCGAAATCCGCGGACCCGGCGGATCGTGCACCAACGTCAGCACCCCCGTGAGGTGGCAGCACCGCTGCTGCCGATGGCGACCAGTGGACGCGTGCGATCATAGCAACACTATTGCCGAACGAGAGTCGTATTCTACTTTTACATCGGGAAAGTTCGCACCCTTGCCCCGCGATGGTCCCGCGCATCGGAGCCAAGGGGCCGGCGGACCATAGACTCGGAGCCATGAGCGGGCCCATCGGTCAGCTGACACGGGGTACCACCGGCTACAACCGGTTGCGCCGCAGTGACCGCTGGCTCGTGCACGCGCCGCGGGTCCGGGTCGCGCTGGCCGCTGCCGAGGATCCGCTGGTCATCGATCTCGGTTACGGCGCCTTGCCGGTGACGACGCTCGAGCTCGCCGCACGGCTGCGGGTGGTGCGCAACGACATTCGCGTCGTGGGCCTGGAGATCGATCCCGACCGCGTGCAGACGGCGCAGGCGGCGGAGTCCCGGGTGGTGCAGTTCGGCCTCGGCGGTTTCGAATTGGCGGGACTGCGGCCCGTCCTGGTGCGGGCGTTCAACGTGTTGCGGCAGTACCCGGTCGAAGCGGTGCACGAGGCGTGGTCGACGATGCAGCGACAGCTCGCGACCGGTGGCCTGATCGTCGACGGCACCTGCGACGAACTCGGCCGCCGAGCCTGTTGGATTCTGCTGGACGAGAACGGTCCGGTGAGCCTGACGCTGGCGTGCGACCCGTTCGCGATCGAACGGCCGTCCGATCTGGCCGAGCGGCTGCCGAAGGCACTGATCCACCACAACGTCGACGGTCAGCCCGTGCACGCATTGCTGAGCGCCGCCGACCGCGCGTGGGCCAGCGTTGCGGGGCACGGGGTGTTCGGCCCGCGGGTGCGGTGGCGCGCGATGCTGGAACTGTTGCACGACAGCGGTTTTCCTGTCGTACCCGCGCGCCGGCGGATGCGCGACGGGGTGTTGACCGTACCCTGGCCGACCGTCGCACCGACCTGAGCCCGGCTACGCCGGTCCGGGCTTTCCTGCCAGCACCGGTACGCCGTGCTCGATCTCTTCTGCGGTCGCATCGAGCGCGTCGTCGACGTCCTTGGCCAACTGGATGTCCAGCCCCCGCAGATGCGCCGGTCGGGTCATCAGCGACACGGCGAGGTAGGTGACGATCGCCGCGGCGAACGCGATGAACGTCGGCCAGCCGTCGAAACTTGCCGGCACGAGGTCGTTTCGGACGTACAGGATGGTGTTGTCGACGCCGTAGATCGTCGGCGTCAGCATGAACAGGACGAGACGGACAACCAATCCCACACCCATCGCGGCGATCGCCGCGGCGGTGGTGCCCCGCCGCCATACCAGCCCGAGGATGAAGGGCACGACCAAACAGGCCAGCAGCAGGTCGAACGCGAGGGTCAGCAGGATGCCCGTCTGTTTGACGTAGATCGCGAACGCGATCGAGAACACCGTCATCGGGACCATCGCGATACGGGTCGCACGCAGCAGCGGGTCGCGCTGGCCGGGCACGTGGACACGCCGGATACCGCCGAGGTTGCGAACGCAGACATTCGAGATCGCCAGGATCGCCCCGTTGGCGGTGCTCATCGACGCGCCGACCAGCCCGCACAACACGATCACGGTCAGCACCGTCGGAGCGTATTCGCCGAGAAGCACGAAAAGTGGTGGGCCGTCGATGTCTTCGGGCAGGAACGTCTTGGCGGCCAACACCACCAGGCCGAACGGCACACAGATCGCGACCGTGCCGGTGGCCGCGACGAAGCACGCGCGGCGCGCGCTCGTGGGCGACTTGGCGGCGAACACCCGCTGCATGAAGTCGATCGCGACGATGTCGCCGATGCCGAGCGCGAGCAACGTGGCCCAGTTGATCACCGCGCCCTGCGCCGGGTCCGACAACTGCCCAAGGGCCAGCGGCCCGGTGCCGTCGGCGATTTCGAGGGTGTGCGTGGAGGCCATCCACACCAGCATCCCGATCGCACCGATCAGGATCAGCGACATCTGGATGATCGCGGTGTAGGCGTCGGCGATCAATCCACCGGTGCCGGTGTAGGCCACCGCAATTCCCGCGATGAGCACGACACCCAGCCAGTACGGCATGCCCAGGAAGTAGTTGAACAGGAAGCCACCCGCGACCAGGTTGCCCGCCACCAGCATGCAGAATCCGACCGCCAGCAGCGCGGAGGCGCCGACCTCCACCGACCGGCCGAATCTCAGGCGGTAGTAATCGGGAAACGACGTCAACCCCATGCGGTTCATCGGTTTGGCGAAGAACACGCCCGTGATGGTCAGGCACAGTGCCAGGCCGAGCGGCAGGCTCGCACCCGCCCAGAAGCCGAACTCGTAGGCGAGGTCGGTGTTGCCCAGCGTGGCGTTGGTGTCGACGGCCGAGCCCATCAATGCGCCGCCGATCAGCCAGTAGGGCAACATGCGGCCGCCGACAAGGAAATTCGAGCTGTCGCCTTCGATGCGTTTGGACACGTAGAAACCGACGGCCACGACGACGACGATGCTGGCCGCCACACCGAGAAGAATCATCTGGAGCTCCTATGCGCGATGGAGTCTCCCGGGCTTTTCTCCCGCCGTGGAACGGACGCCGCAGTCCGCCTGCACCTCTCGGACCAGACCCGCATGATTGCGGCGGAACCCTAGGCGCGCCTCACAGTCACCTGTGAGTCGTCGACCAGATAAGCGTCGCGGCGTTACGGCCGACCGCGTCCGGTGTTAACGCTTTGTTTCGATTCGAGTAGCGCGTGGACCATTTCGGATCAACAATGCCCGCAGGAGCCGTGTCGGCTCCCCGGACGAGTGTGCCGTACCCGGTCAGCGACAAGACGGCACATCAGGAGCACCCGTGACCGAAAACAACCAACCCCTCAACGCCGAGGGCGCCTGGGCTCAGCAGGCCGAGGCCCGCTTGTCCGACCGCCGCGAACGCGAGGAGATCGAACGCAGCCTGACGTTCGGGCTGGAGGCCGCCCCGACGATCAACGACCGTCGCATCTCGACGTTCGTCCGCGGCGAGTTGCCGCACTTCGCAGGCGAGCGGGGCACCTTCCTCAAGTGTCCGTTCGTCGAGGACGTGAACCAGGTCGACGACGCGGAGGTCGCGATCTTCGGCGTGCCCCTCGACGCCGGCGCCACCTACCGTCCCGGAACGCGCTTCGGCCCGCAGGGAATTCGGCGCTCCACCAACCTCTTCGGCACCTACAACTACGAGTCCGGCGTCGATCTGCGCGAGCAGCTCAACATGGTCGACATCGGCGACGTGTTCACGATTCCCGGAAATCTGGAGAAGTCGTTCGACCAGATCAGCCAGGCCATGGCGCATGTGGTGAGCAAGGGCGTGATGCCCGTCGTGCTGGGCGGCGACCATTCGATCGGTTTCCCGACCATCCGCGGGATGGCCCCGTACCTGGACGGCAACGTCGGGATCATCCATTTCGACCGCCACGTCGACACCCAGGAGACCGACCTCGACGAGCGCATGCACACCACGCCGTGGTTCCACGCGACCAACATCAAGAACGCACCCGCCACCAACCTGGTGCAGATCGGTATCGGCGGGTGGCAGGCACCGCGGGCGGGGGTCAAGGTCGGGCGTGAGCGGCAGTCGACGGTGATCACGGTCGGCGACGTCGAGCGGGTCGGTGTCGAGAAGATCGCCGAGATGGCGCTGGAGATCGCGTGGAAGGACGCCAAGGCGGTGTACCTGTCCTTCGACATCGATGTGATCGACGCCGGGTTCGTTCCGGGCACCGGCTGGCCCGAGCCCGGCGGACTGTTGCCGCGCGAGGCGCTGAACCTCGTCAAGATGGTGTCCGAGCCGGGACTGGCCGGTATCGAGGTGGTCGAATGCTCACCGCCGTACGACTGGGCCGAGCAGACCGCGTTGTTGAGTTCGCGGGTGATTCTCGACAGCCTCGCCGCGCAGGTGCGCTCCGGCAAGCTGGGCAACAAGGCCGCAGCGCTGCCCCGCCCCGCCTGGGGGCCGTAGCCGACTCCCCTTTGAGCTCGCCGAGACTGCGCTATTTGACGAAATTCCCCCTGTTTCCGTCAGAAACCGTAGTTTCGGCGAAGCGCCGTAGGCTGGGGCCCATGCGGATTGCCCTCGCGCAGATCCTCAGCGGCACCGACCCGTCGGCGAACCTCGCGGTCGTGGCGGACTACACCCGCCGCGCCGCCGACGCCGGCGCCCGGATGGTGCTGTTCCCCGAGGCCACGATGTGCCGGTTCGGGGTGCCGCTGGCCCCGGTCGCCGAACCGCTCGACGGGCCGTGGGCCTCGGGTGTGCGGGCCATCGCCGAGCGGGCGGGCATCGTCGTCGTCGCGGGCATGTTCGTGCCTTCGGGTGACGGGCGGGTTCTGAACACACTGATCGCCGCCGGCGACGGTGTTGACGCGCACTACGAGAAGATCCACCTCTACGACGCGTTCGGGTTCCAGGAGTCCAAGACGGTCGCGCCCGGCCGGGAGCCGGTCCTGATCGAGGTCGACGGCGTGAGTGTCGGGCTGACGCTGTGCTACGACGTCCGCTTTCCGGAGCTCTACGTCGAGCTTGCCGAACGGGGTGCGCAACTGATCACCGTGCACGCGTCGTGGGGCAGCGGGCCGGGCAAGCTCGACCAGTGGACGTTGCTGGCGAGGGCCCGCGCGATCGACACGACCGGCTTCGTCGCCGCCGTCGACCAGGGCTGTCCGGAACCCGACATCGCGGCGCTCGGTCCGACCGGCGTGGGAGGCAGCCTGGTCGCGTCCCCGACCGGTGACGTGCTGGTCAGTGCGGGCGACGACCCGCAGTTGCTGGTGACGGACATCGACCTGGAGGACGGGCGCAAGGTGCGCGAGACGGTCGCGGTGTTGCGCAACCGCGCGGACTTTGCTCGTCGCGGTAAGGCAGAATCGCGCTCGTGACTGACCCGTGGGCCCGCCCGAACCAGCCGTCGCCGCCGCAGGGCCAGGTCCCCTCGCCACAGCAGGACCAGGCTCCGCCACCGCAGGGCTCGCCGCCGCAGGGCCCGCCGCCCGGACCCCATGGAGCCAATGAACCGGGCCGAAGCGAGCCACCGCCCTCGGAGTCCAAGCTCAGGAGCCTGCTGCGCGATCCGCTGTCGATCGTGCTGGTGGTGGTCATCGTGGTGGCCCTGGTGCTGGCCGGCGTGCTCGCCGGCGAACTGTACGCACGTAAGCGCGCGAACGACGTCGTCGCAGGTGTCACGTCATGCGTGGTCGAAGACGAGGCGAGCGCATCGTTCGGCGTCATGCCGCCGTTCCTGATCCAGCACATGTCCGGCCACTACACGAACATCCACATCGAGACCGCAGGCAATCAGATCCGCGACGCCAAGGGTATGAAGGTCGAGTTGACCATCGAGGACGTCCGCCTCGAGGACACGGCCACCTCGGGCGGAACGATCGGTTCACTGGTCGCCGACATCAACTGGTCGTCGGAGGGCATTCGGCAGACCATCTCCGATTCGATCCCGCTCATCGGCGCGTTCGTCAGCGGTGTCACGACCAACCCGTCCGACGACACGATCGAGTTGGAAGGCGGGCTCGGTTCGATCAGGGCCCGGCCGGCGGTCGTCGACGGCGGGATCTCGCTGCAGGTGATCGAACTGACCGGTCTGGGTTTCACGCTGCCCCGCGAAGCCGTGCAGCCGGCGTTGGACGCGTTCACCTCCGAGCTGACGAAGAATTACCCGATGAACATCAAGGCCGATTCGGTGGAGGTCACCGATGAGGGTGTGGTGAGCCGGTTCTCGACGCGCAACGCCGATATCCCGAAGGGTCAGCAGGATCCCTGCTTCGCCGAGCTGTGACCGTCAGTCGGTGACACCGGTCCAGCGGAAACTGTTGACGTACTTGCCCATATCGATCGCCAGCTGCAAGTTGGCACCCGACGGATGGCCCGTGCCGAAGTCGGGTGTGAATTCGCGGTAGGGGCCGATCGCCGAGGCCACCAGGGCGACATCGTTTTTGACGGCGACCATCACGATCAGCCGGAGCCGGGTGAAGCTGCCGCTGGCGTCCTGGGGATAGTCATCGGCGACGACGCCGTAGCCGGGTTCATAGCCGACCATCGCGTTGGGGATCTCGTATTCGGTTGCGGCGTCCGGGTAGTACTCGTCGATCAGGTCCTCGGCGACCTGCTTGGCGGTCCGGTTTGCGGCGGGCAGTCCGAACAGCTCGAGCATGCCGGTGTCCCCGCCGGTGAACTCCAGCTCGACCCCATCGGGGAGCAGCGTCGCCTCGTACGCGCTACCGGGTCCCGGGTATTGGACGGAGAACGACCCGTCGGCGGCATAGAACCGCGGGTTGGATTCGATGGGCTCGCCGATCGGAGGCCGCCCACAATCGGGCGGGCACACGATCTTCGGGACGTCGGGGGTGGTGAGCACGGCCGTCACCGCACCGGCCGTGACCGCGATGGCCGCGCCCACACCCAGCGTCACGAGCACCCGCGCGCGGCCGGCCTCCCCCTCGGGGTTCGGCTCCTGTGGCAATGGGCCCGCGGCACGCTGCCCACCGCGCAGCGCAGCCAGTGCGACCACGGCGATGGCGGCATGCACGATCAGATGCACGATGTGCGGCGCCGGGGTGTACTCGGTGACACCCATGATCGTGTAAAGCACCAGCGTCACAATCACACTGGCGACGATCATCCTCCGACGCTCCGCCCACAGCGCGAGGCCGACGAGCCCGCCGAGCGTCAGCGCGGTCAACGGCAGGGTCAACCCCTGGATACCGGCCTGTACCAGAAGCGCGCTGACCCACAGGTCTTCGGCTCTGAAACCGGTCGCGAACTGCGGAACCAATCTGGTTGACGTCGCTGCCGATGTGAAGACGACGGCGCTCAACGCCCCGACCGCGTAACCGTCGAACGGCAGGCGAGTCACCCCGCGGCGGAACCGCAGCACCGCCGCCGGAATCAGCATCGCGATCGCACTACCGACCGGTATCGCAATGCCTGTCAACAGTTTTTCGCGATCCAGCTCGCCGCCGCTGAGTGCGACATCGTGGGACTCGGCGACGATGCTGCCGGTCGCCAACGCCCACCCGACACCGAGCACCGCGGCCAGCGCAGCGGTCTGAATCAGCTGCCGTGCCGGTAGGTCGTGACCTGCCTGACGCAGATAGCCGATGAACACCAGCGCCACACCGACCGCTCCGATCGCGATCAGCGGCGCCTGCCAACGCAGTAGCGCGAAGCCGACGAGCATCGTCGCCAGTGCTGCCAGCGCGAGCCCGAACGTCGCCCTCGATCGAGCCGACACATGCGGAAACAACAAGCTCGTCAGGGGATCTCGCCACCGACGTCGGCGGCGCGGTGACGCTTCGGTCAACGCGACGTCTTCTGCAGGTCGAGGATGTTGCGCGCGAGGTTCTCGGTGTTCGGGCTGCCGAGGCCCGTCACCAAGTCGTACCCCGGCGACGCCAGATCGACGGCGTTGCCGCCCTTGGTCACATCACGGAAGCCGGGCAGACGCGACCCGGAGGCCACTTGGTAGAGCACGGGATTGAGGTTTCCGACCTGTCGCCCACCGTTGGCCAACAGGTACTGGTTCATCAGCACGGTGAGGGCCGCCCAGATCGGGGCCGATTGCGATGTGCCGCCGCCGACGACCTCGCGCTGGCCGAAGATGAACCGCACACCGGTGAAGGGATCGGCGACCGCGGAGACGTCGGGGAGCAGACGGCGGCGCTCGGTGTCACGCTCGACGTCCAATTTCTGCTGCCACGCCGGCCGGGCGAACAACTTCGCCACCCCGCCGCTACTGCCCTGCGACAGTGGGGAATCCACCCACGCGTGTTCGGCCAGCCACTGCCCGCGCGTACCTGTCGACAGCGTCGTGCCTCCGACCGACGTCATCGTGGGAAGCGAGGCGACCGCGTCGACACCGATGTCGTCCGGTCCCGGCGGAGCCGACCAGCGGTCGCCGCCTTTGCACTCCAGACCGGCGGAGTCCCCGCTGGCGTCGAACGCCGTGGTGCCGCGCCGCTGAGCGGCCATCAGGGCCGCCTCGACCGGAGCCAGATCGGCCGCGGTGACGAACGCCTCGCATCCCCATCCGATCGACAGGCTCCACACGGCCCCGGGGTAGTCACGGTCGACCTGTTCGAACAGTCGTCCGAGCTTCTCGTAGGTGCCGTCACCCTCGACCGTCGGCCTGGCGTTGACCACCACAAGCCGCGCATCGGGCGCAATCGCGTGCGCCACTTGCAGATCCATCGCCGTCTCACCGTGCACCTCGGACGGTTTGCCGCCCACGATCTCGGGTGTGAACCGCGGTAACCCGGATGTGTCGGCGAACAGGTCGAGGTCCTCCTGTTCGACGCTGTCGAACGCGAAGATGACGATCGTTGCGCCCTCACCGGTGAAACCGGCGTCGGCCAACGGCGTGGCGTTGTACGCCGACAACAATCCGTCGGGTGTCAGCCCGCCCTTGGGCACGTCGAGGGGAACGATGTCGGGCCGCTTCATGCGGTACGGGGTGTAGCTCATCACCCGTCCGACCGCGGTGACGTCGTCGCGCAGTGCCGCCGGTATCGCCGGCTGCTCGGGCGAAGCGTAGAACTCCTCGCCTTTCGGAGTCCGGTAGTCGCGCACCGGAATCCCGAACGCCCGCGCGAGATCCCCGGCCGCCCCCTCGACGATCGCCCATCCGTCACCGGGCCGCCAGCGCACCCAGAGGTCGCGGGCGTCCGCCCAGCCCATCAAGGCGGCTGGGCGTTCCGGTGCGCCGAGCGTGACGGTGACTTGCGCGTCCGCCGAACGTGACGGGCCCAGGTCTGTCGAACTCGCCAACAATGCCGCATAGGCGCCGGTGATCACCGCCGGGGTGCGCGATGCACACGCACCCGACGCCGCGATCAGCAGCGCGGCGGTGAGGACGGCCGCGACCCCGGGCCTACTGGCCGTGAGGACCGCGGTGCCGACCGGGCGTCGGACCGGGAGCAGGCGGCGCATGAACGGTGGGCGAGAACGGGTTCGGCTCATTGGGATCGATGCGCGGCGCCTTCTCCGTCGGCGTGGCGGGAGGAGGCGGCGCCGTAGTGGTGGTGGTCGTTGTCGTCGTCGTTGTCGACGTCTCGGGCGCCTGTCCCTCTTCGCTGGAGCAGCCGGCGGTGAATGCACCCATCGCCAGCACCGCGGTCACCCCCGCTCCGGCCAGCGTTCGACGTAGCAAACCGCTTTGAGTCATCATGATCAGATCCTATCCACGGTTTCCCGTGTGCGCAGATGGCGATGGTTCCAGCCGTCGGGGGCGGACGTCACTATACGGCAAATATCGGTTAGCGGCGTAAATTACTGTCGGCGGTCGGCTTTCGGGAAGCCCTCGAGTACCGCCCGCGTTCCCGACAGTCCCAGTCGGGTGGCACCGGCGTTGAGCATCGCGATCGCGTCATCGGCGGTCCGGATACCGCCACTGGCCTTGACCTGTGGCCCCACCGTCGCCATCAATTCCACTCCGCGCACCGACGCCCCGCCTGCGGGATGAAATCCCGTGGAGGTCTTGATGAAATCGGCGCCCGCATCCGCCGCGGCCCGGCAGGTGCCGAGCAAGGTCTGCTCGTCACCGAGCAGTAGAAGCGCGGCGGACTCGACGATCACTTTCAGTGTTGCGCGGGCACCGATCTCGGCACGCACCGCCTCGACATCGGCGCGCACCGCCGCGAGGTCCCCGTGCAGCGCCGCCCCCACATCGATCACCATGTCGATCTCGCCGGCGCCGTCTTCGACCGCGAGCCGCGCCTCGGAGGCTTTGATCGCCGAAAGATGCTTGCCCGAGGGGAATCCGACCACCGCACACACCACCTGCGAGGGCGAACCCGACCGTCTGGCGACCGAAACCATCGACGGCGACACGCAGACCGCGTAAACCCCGAGCGCCGCAGCCTCCTCGGCGACCGCCGCGACGTCGGCCTCGGTCGCCTCGGGCTTGAGCAGTGTGTGATCGACCAGTCCTGCGACCTCGTCGCGTCGGTAGCTGCGATTCATCAGAACGGCTCTTCGGTACCGCCGGGGTTGCAGCCGGTCTCCACCATCTCCTCGTAGGAGACCTCGGGACGCCACGGCTCGAGATTCCAACTGACCTTGCCGGGTTGGTAGTACTCGGCGAATTCCCAGTGACAGACGAATTGCGGCTTCATACCCGGGATGTCCGCATCGGGCGCGAGCGTCAACACCTCGGCCCAGGCCGCCTCGCCCTGAGCGGGGGCGGACAGCCCGGAGGCCTGCCGTCCGGCCGCGGTCGGATACACCCGCAGACTCGACAGGTCGCCCCACTTGGCCCATTCGACGTGATCGACGAGCGGCGGGGCAGGAACGGTCGGGTTGGCAGGCTGCGCCGGATTCGCCGACGCCACGGGGCCGGCCAGCGCGGGCACGATGAGGCCGGCCGCCATGATGACGACCGCGACGAGGCGATGCACTACCGGGACTTCCCCTGGACCTCGAGCAGCTTGGGTCGGACGTCGACCAGGTAGACGCCGGCCGCGACGGCTGCGATGGCGGGCCCCAGCACGGAACCGAGCACTAGCGCCAGCAGCCCGGCGACCCCGAGGATGACCAACCAGACCGGCTTGGTCAGTTTGTCGGCGGCCGGATAAGCGTCTGGCCGTTGCATCGCCGCATGAACGAACGCGTACACCGTCGTCGCGAGCACGGCGATCTGCAAAAAGAAGAGGACGTAACCCACCAAGCCTTGGAGCTGCACGCTTCAAGACTAAGCGGGTTACGTCCCCTCGGTCGACTTTGGGCCTTCAGACCCGCTGTCGAGTCCTTACTTCTGGGTGACCTTCTTGGCCGCAGCCTTCTTGGCGGGGGCCTTCTTGGCCGGGGTCTTCTTCGCCGGGGTCTTGGCCGGAGCCTTCTTGGCGGTGTTCTTCACCGGCGCGGCACCCTTGTCTGCCTTCTTCGGCAGCTCGACGCCGACCAGCTTGGCGGCACGCTCACCCACGGCGCGGGTCTGCGCGGCCACGTTGCCCAGCGCCTCCTGGGTCAGCTCGACGGCCTGGTCGGTGTAGCCCTCGACGCGGCCGGCGGCCTCGCTGAAGCCGGACTGGCTGCGCAGGCGCTCGAGTGCGGCCTCGCCGCGCTCGACGAGCTTGTTGTAGGTGGTCTGCGCCGCCTCGGCGTAGGTCTCGGCGAACTTGCGCAGCTCGTCGGAGCTCAGACGGTCGCGCAGCTCACCGAACTGCGTCGGCAGGTCCTCCTGCAGCCGGTCGATCCGCGCGCGGGTCTCCTCGACGCGGCTACGCGAGTCGGTGCGGGCGTCGTCGGCGCGCTCACGAAGGGCGGCGACGATCTCGTTGACCCGCTCGAGCGCGAGGTCGGCGGCACCGACGGCGGCGAGCAACGGCGCCTTGAGGTCGTCGGGGGTGGGCTGGTTCTTGGCGGGGGTGTTCTTGGCCATGGTGTTCCTTTCTCAAAGTTTGTCGTTGGCTTGCGTTCTGTTCAGAAGGTGGAGTCTCTATTCAGTCGACGACTCCTGTTCTGTGTCGCTACCTGCTTCGTCAACTTCGGCCTCGTTCTGCTGACAGAACGAGGTGTAGATGTCGAGCAGCACCTGCTTCTGCCGCTCGGTGATCGCCGTGTCGTTGACGATGGCGTCGCGCACCTCGCTCTTTTCGCTGGGCTCGAGAATCCCGGCCCGCACGTAGAGCACCTCCGCCGACAAGCGCAACGCCTTGGCGATCTGGTTGAGCACGTCGGCGGAGGGTTTGCGCAATCCCCGCTCGATCTGGCTGAGGTAGGGATTGCTGACGCCGGCCTTCTCGGCCAACTGTCGTACGGATACCTGGGCGGCCTCGCGCTGCGTCCGGATGAAGGTGCCGATGTCCTGGGCGGCGGTCTGCGCAGCGTTGGACACGACGACGGCAAGATTGTCATCCTGCGACATACGAAGCCCTCCACGCGTCGGGTATCCAATAAGCGACAGCCCTACCGTACGACGGAGTGCTAACTTTTGCAAGCACTCGTTAGCGCAGGTCAGAATATAAGTTGGGCTACGGAATAGATGACCAGGCCCGCCAGCGCGCCGACCACGGTTCCGTTGATCCGGATGAATTGCAGATCGCGTCCGACGTGGAGTTCGATGCGGCGGCTGGCCTCGTCGGCGTCCCACCGCTCGATGGTTTCGGTGATGATCGCGGTGATCTCCACCCCGTACTGGGCGACCAGGTGCTGGGCCGCCCGGATGATCCAGTTGTCCACCTTGTCGCGCAGGTCGGCGTCGTCGCGCAACGACTCCCCGATGAGCATCACGGAGTCCGCGATCCGCGTGCGCAGCGTCGATGAGGGGTCGTCGACCGACTCGAACAGGATGCGCTTGGCCGCCGTCCAGGCCGTCTCCGCCGCGCGGGTGACTTCGTCGCGGGCCATGACCTGTTCCTTGACGTTCTCGGCGCGATCGATGGTCGCCTGATCGTGCTGGAGGTCGTCGGCGAACTCGAACAGGAACCGGGTCGCCGACCGCCGCAGTTCGTGGTCCGGGTTGCGGCGCACCTTGTCGGTGAAGTCCATCAACTCGCGATGGATGCGGTCGCCGACGAGGTGGTCCACCCAGCGGGGGGACCAGGTGGGCGAATCGCGTTCGATCACCCGGTCGATCACGGGCCCGGCGTTCAGCGACCACTGGAAGGCGCGGTCGGCCAGCAATTGCAACAGGGCCTCCTGCCGGTGTTCGGCCAGCAGCGTGGCCAGCACGCGACCGATCGGCGGACCCCACTGCGGTTCGGCGATGCGCTTGACGATCATCCGGTCGAGCACCTGCTGCACATCCTCGTCGCGCAGCATCTCCACGAGAACCCGCAGCACCGTGGCGGTCTCGGCGGCAACGCGTTCGGCGTGCGAGCGTTCGGAGAGCCACTTTCCCAGCCGCCCGGCCACCTCGGCGTTGCGCAGCTTGGCCGACACGACTTCGGGAGACAGGAAGTTCTCGCGGACGAAGGTGCCGAGGCCCTCGCCGAGTTGGTCCTTCTTGCGCTTGATGATCGCGGTGTGCGGGATCGGGATGCCGAGCGGGTGTTTGAACAGCGCGGTGACCGCGAACCAGTCCGCGAGCGCGCCGACCATGCCGGCCTCGGCGGCAGCGCGCACATAGCCCACCCAGGCCGGCGCATCACCGGTGGACTGGACCCATGTGCAGACCAGGAAGACGACCGAGGCGCCGATGAGGAAGCTCAGCGCGACGACCTTCATGCGCCGCAGCGAGCGGCGGCGCTCCGCATCGCCGACGGAATCCGCCCCGGCCAGGGACTCGGCGAAGCTTCTCCGCGGAGCGGATGTCGCCGCCGGGGCGCCTCGCCCGGCGCTCGGTCTGTGTGCCACTCCACCATCATCCGCTACGACGTGCGGCACCTCGGTCCGACAACCCGCGGTGTCAAGATCAGCCGTACTATCAAGGGGAACTACGGAACGGATCACGGGGATAGTGGCACAACAGTCCGAAGCGATCGCGGTCAAAACAGACGGCCGCAAGCGGCGTTGGCACAAGCACAAGGTGGAGCGCCGCAACGAGCTGGTGGATGGCACCCTGGAGGCGATCCGCCGCCTCGGTAGCGGCGTCAGCATGGACGAGATCGCGGCCGAGATCGGCGTCTCCAAGACCGTGTTGTATCGCTACTTCGTCGACAAGAACGACCTCACGACCGCGGTGATGATGCGGTTCGCGCAGACCACACTGATCCCCAACATGGCCGCGGCGCTGTCGTCGAACCTGGACGGCTACGAGCTGACCCGCGAAGTCATCCGGGTCTACGTCGAGACGGTGGCCGCCGAACCCGAGCCCTATCAGTTTGTGATGGCCAACAACTCGGCGAGCAGGAGCCGCGCGGTCGCAACGTCCGAGCAGATCATCGCCCGCATGCTGGCGGTGATGCTGCGACGCCGGATGCAGGAGGCCGGAATGGACACCGGCGGTGTCGAGCCGTGGGCTTACCACACCGTCGGCGGTGTCCAGCTGGCCACGCACTCGTGGATGTCGAATCGGCGCATGAGCTCCGACGAGCTGATCGACTACCTGACCATGCTGTCGTGGAATGCGTTGTGCGGCATCGTCGAAGTGGGCGGCTCACTCGAGGCGTTCCGTAGCCGGCCACACCCGTCGCCGGTGCTGCCGCCGACGCAAGTCGACCAGTGAGCTCGGACCCGGCCACCTCGGCCATCGCCGACGCGGTGCGGTATCGGCACGGCGACAAGGTGGCCGATCTGAACACTTCTGCGACACCGGGTTTCGACGGCTCCAAGGCTGACGCGGCACCGGTGCAAGCGGCCCGCAGCAGCCGCCTCGCCGAACTGCAGGAGATGCTCTACGCCAGTTCCAAGGGCCGTGACGACGCCCGCTCGGTCCTGCTGGTGCTACAGGGCATGGATGCCGCGGGCAAGGGTGGGATCGTCAAACATGTTGTCGGCGCCGTCAATCCGATGGGCGTGCGCTACACCGCGTTCGGCAAGCCGACGTCGGAGGAGTTGGCGCACCACTTCCTGTGGCGCATCAGGCGCGCATTGCCGCCGCCGGGACACATCGGCGTCTTCGACCGGTCGCATTATGAGGATGTGCTGATCGTTCGAGTGCACAACCTGGTGCCGCCGGAGGTGTGGGGGGCGCGCTACGACGAGATCAACGCCTTCGAGCGCGAACTCGTCGATGGGGGAACGACTCTGGTGAAGGTCGCGATGTTCATCTCGCTCGAGGAGCAGAAAAAGCAGCTACTGGAACGCCTCGACGACCCCACGAAATACTGGAAGTACAACCCGGGCGACATCGACGAGCGGCTCGAGTGGCCCCGGTATCAGGAGGCTTACCAGGCGGTCCTGGACCGCACGTCGACGGACTATGCGCCATGGCATGTGGTGCCCTGCGATCGGCGATGGTACGGACGGCTGGCCGTCACCGAACTGCTGATCGGAGCGCTCGAGGGTCTTGACTTGTCGTATCCGCCTGCCGATTTCGATGTCGAGGCCGAGCGCAAGCGGCTCCTCTCGTCTTAGCGCCGAGACTGCGGTTTCTGACGAATTTCGGCCGATTCCTGTCATAAACCGCAGTCTCGTGGAACCGTTTGGGGGCTTGGCGCATCTAACTGGATATGGACCGTCTCATCGTGGGCAGCGACGCACTCACGGCTGGCATCGTGACACGTCACGACCTGCGCACCAAATACTTCAAGGTGCACCACAACGTATACGCGCCGACGGGAATGGAACTCGACGCGAAAGACCGCGCCGTCGCAGCTTGGCTCTGGTCTCGCGGACAAGCGACACTATTCGGCCATTCGGCCGCGGCGATGTTCGGAACTCGCTGACTACCGCCCGACAGACCGGCGGAACTGGCACGTATACGGCATCGATCTCCGCGCGCAATCGTCATCTACAGTGGGACGCTCGCCGATGACGAGGTCTGCCTGCGAGGTGGTTTCGACTGTACGACACCCGCTCGCACGGCTTATGACCTAGGCCGGCGCGTGCCGGGGGATCTGGGGATCATGCGAATCGACGCCGTGCTCAACGCGACCGGGTGCACCATCGCCGAAGTGCAGGGCATCGCGAACCGCTATCCCGGCGCACGGGGCATCCGTGAACTGCGCGCGACGTTGGATCTCGTCGATGGCGGCGCGGAATCGCCGAAAGAGACCGAGCTTCGCCTGCTGCTCGTCCGTGCCGGGTTGCCTCGCCCGGCCACGCAGATTCGCGTTGGCAATCGCCGAATCGATATGGGCTGGCGCCATCCGAAAGTGGGCGTCGAGTACGACGGAGTGCAGCATTGGACGAGTCCCGACATTCACGCCGGCGACATCGAACGGCTGGAGTTCTTGGCGGCGCAAGGCTGGCTCATCGTGCGGGTCAGCGCGCGTCACCTACGGTGTCGACGAGCAGAGATAGTGCGCCGGGTATGCGAGGCGCTCAGGAGCCGCGGCTGCCCCGTTTGATGGTGTGCGCTCGGCGCTAGTAGCTGTAGAAGCCCTGGCCTGACTTCTTGCCGAGCTGACCCGCCTCGACCATCCGCAGCAGCAGCGGCGGCGGGGCGTAATGCGGATCCTTGAGTTCGTCGAACATCGAGTCCGCGATCAGCTTCATGGTGTCCAGGCCAATCAGATCCGAAAGCCGCAGCGGCCCCATCGGATGCGAGAGCCCGGCCACGATCGCCTTGTCGACGTCCTCGACCGTGGCGACGCCCGCCTCCACCATCCGGATCGCCGAGAGCAGGTAGGGCACCAGCAGCGCATTGACGACGAACCCGGAGCGGTCGCTGCATCGCACCACCTGCTTGCCGAGCACCTCGCCGGCGAACTGTTCGGTCCGTGCGAGCGCCTCCTCCGAGGTCACCAGCGTGTTGACGAGTTCGACCAGCGGCAGCACGGGCACCGGGTTGAAGAAGTGCAGGCCCAGTACCCGGCTCGGATTCTTCGTTGCCGCAGCGATTTTCATGATCGGGATGCTCGACGTGTTGGACGCGAGGACCGCATCGGGGTCGGTGATGATCTCGTCGAGCTGTGCGAAGATCTTGCCCTTGACCGTCTCGTCTTCGACGACGGCCTCGATCACGAGCTGACGGTCGGCCAGGTCGGCCACGGTGGTGGTGTAGGACAACCGCGCCAAGGTGGCGTCGCGGTCACTCTCGGAGAGCTTGCCCTTGTCGGCCGCCCGCTCCAACGATCCGGTGATCCGCTTGCGCCCCGCCTCGACGAGTTCCTCGGACGGCTCGTAGACGATGACGTTGGCGCCGGCTTTCGCGGCGACTTCCGCGATACCGCTGCCCATCTGCCCGGCGCCGACCACGCCGACTCGCTCAATGCTCACTTGTGTCCTCTCCACAACATCAGGCCCCGCCCAATATAAGGACGGGGCCTGATGACAAGCCGTTGGGCCTCGTGAGCCTACTGGGCTTGGTCTGGTGCGGCGATCAGTGGAACTGACCCTCTTCGGTCGAACCCTTCAGCGCGGTGGTCGAGCTGTTCGGGTCCACCGTCGTGGCGATCCGGTCGAAGTAGCCGGCGCCGACCTCACGCTGGTGCTTGGTCGCCGTGTAACCGCGCTCCTCGGCGGCGAACTCGCGCTCCTGCAGCTCGACGTAGGCCGACATCTGGTTGCGGGCGTAGCCGTAAGCCAGGTCGAACATCGAGTAGTTCAGCGCGTGGAAGCCGGCCAGGGTGATGAACTGGAACTTGAAGCCCATCGCGCCCAGCTCCTTCTGGAACTTCGCGATCGTCGCGTCGTCGAGGTGCTTCTTCCAGTTGAAGGACGGCGAGCAGTTGTAGGCCAGCATCTGGTCCGGGAACTCGGCCTGCACGCCCTCGGCGAACTTCTTGGCGAGCTCGAGATCGGGGGTGCCGGTCTCCATCCAGATCAGGTCGGCGTACGGCGCGTACGCCTTGGCGCGCGCGATGCACGGCTCGATGCCGTTCTTCACGCGGTAGAAGCCTTCCTTGGTCCGCTCACCGGTGATGAACGGCTGGTCGCGCTCGTCGACGTCGGAGGTGATCAAGGTCGCCGCCTCGGCGTCGGTGCGGGCGATCACCACGGTCGGGACATCGGCGACGTCGGCGGCCAGGCGCGCCGAAGTCAGGGTGCGGATGTGCTGCTGGGTCGGGATCAGCACCTTGCCGCCGAGGTGGCCGCACTTCTTCTCCGACGCCAGCTGATCCTCCCAGTGCGAACCCGCGACACCGGCGGCGATCATCGCCTTCTGCAGCTCGTAGACGTTGAGCGCGCCGCCGAAGCCGGCCTCACCGTCGGCGACGATCGGCACCAGCCAGTTCTCCACCGAGGTGTCGCCCTCGACCTTGGCGATCTCGTCGGCGCGCAGCAGCGCGTTGTTGATGCGCCGCACCACCTGCGGCACCGAGTTGGCCGGGTACAGGCTCTGGTCGGGATACGTGTGGCCGGACAGGTTCGCGTCACCGGCGACCTGCCAGCCGGACAGGTAGATGGCCTTCAACCCGGCGCGGACCTGCTGGACGGCCATGTTGCCGGTCAGCGCGCCGAGCGCGTTGACGAACTCCATGTCGTGCAGCTGGTTCCACAGGATCTCCGCCCCGCGCTTGGCCAGCGTGGACTCCTCGACGACGGTGCCCTGCAGCGCGACGACGTCGGCTGCGGAGTAGTCGCGGGTCACGTTCTTCCAGCGGGGATTGGTGTCCCAGTCGCGCTGGATTTCCTCGGCGCTCTTCGGCTTGCCCACGGTTGACATGGCGCTCCTTCGATCTGTTCACTATCGCTGCGGCGCGGCCGGCATACCCGGCTTGTTAACGCCCAAACGGTTTTGCGGTTTGGCTACTACGAGAATGCCTCAGTCCATTAGCGCAGGTCCAGCCGTTTCGAATGCCAACTTTCGCCAACCCACGGCCGGAGTTTGCAAATTTTGCGAAGAACAGCGACCGCTTGACCGGTTCAGAAGTTACCGAGGAGTAGCGGATAGTCGCAGGTCAGTACGCCCGTACTGTTAAACGGGCGATGATCAGAGATTGAAGATCGATGCGACGGCCTTGGCCTCGTCGCCGACCGCATATGTGAGCGTTGTAACAGTACGGTCCGTCAGCTCCGGGCCGAATTTGTCCGTCGAACCCGGCGGATAGGTGTGGCTGAGGATCTCCATCTTGTCGCCAAGGGCCACCGCGGCGTCGTGTTCGATCGTCGCGCGCAACGGGTACCGCGCCAACTCGGGATGGTGGTGCAGGTAGTCCTCGATCACCGACCAGTACACCGCGTTGTTCATGTGGTCGAAGATGTCGATGTCGCTGACCCGTGTGGGAAACTCGCGGATCTCGTCGGCGTCCTCGCGGCTGCCGGCCGACAGGTAGGCCTTCCACCGCAGCCGGTCGACGTCGGTCGTGCGCCGCAACCCCTCGAGGAAGTCATCGGATATGCGCGCCGGTCCCTGCGTCTCGCGATTGATGTTGATCCAGAACGCCTCGGATTCGATCAGGCCGCCCTTTCGCCCGTCGATGCGTACCCGCATCTCGCACCACCGGTTCGACGTGCCCGAACACCAACGGCGCAACCGCAGGATGTCTTGGAACTCGATCGGGCGAATCATGTCGATCATCGTGCGGCGCACGATCCACAGCGGATGGGTCTCCTGGAAACCCAGTTGGCGCAGCTGGTCGGATCCGATGTCCTGGATGTGACGCGTCGCGGCGTCGAATTTGAGCCGGCCTTCGCGGTCCACGTCGGCGACCCGCAGCGGCCATTCGATGTCGAAGACGTCGGGGTGCGGGTCAGGGACGGGCATCATGGTCTTGGCCAGCCCGTGCGCTGAGCTCGCGCCCGATCCCCGCTTCGTACTCACGCCCGCCGATCCTGCCACAGCGGCCGATCTGCCAACAATGCGAAGACAACCTTTGCATCGTTGCTACGCTGGTTGACGTGGCGAAAACGTTTGTCGGCTCACGGGTTCGGCAACTTCGCAGCGAGCGCGGGTTCAGCCAGGCGGCGCTCGCCCAGATGCTCGACATCTCGCCGAGCTACCTCAACCAGATCGAGCACGACGTGCGGCCGCTGACCGTGGCCGTCCTGCTGCGCATCACCGAGGTGTTCGGGGTCGACGCGACATTCTTCGCCTCCGAGGACGACACCCGTCTGGTCGCGGAGCTTCGCGAAGTCACCCTCGACCGTGACCTCGATATCGACGTCGATCTGGCCGAAATCGCGGATATGGTGGCCGCGCACCCCAATCTGGCCCGCGCGATGGTCAACCTGCACCGGCGCTACCAGCTGACCACCACCCGGCTGGCGGCGGCCACCGAGGACAGGTTCGCCGCAGGCGGCGGCTTCAGTTCGGGTTCGGGCGCGATCACCATGCCGCACGAGGAGGTACGCGACTACTTCTACGACCGCCAGAACTATCTGCACGAACTCGATACCGCGGCCGAAGACCTCACCACCCGCATGCGGATGCACCGCTCGGAGCTCGCGCGCCAACTGTCGGACCGACTGACGATGGTGCACGGCGTGCGCATCGTGCACCGCATGGACCTCGGGGAATCGGTTTTGCACCGCTACGACCCCGAGAGGAAGACCCTCGAGCTCAACAACCATCTCTCGTCCGGGCAGACCGTGTTCAAGATGGCCGTCGAACTGGCGTATCTGGAATTCGGCGGCCTCATCGACAAGCTCGTCGACGAGGGCAAGTTCACCAGCGACGAGTCGACGCGGCTGGCGCGACTGGGCCTGGCCAACTACTTCGCCGCCGCAATGGTGTTGCCGTACGCGCAGTTTCACGATGTCGCGGAGAACTTCCGCTACGACGTCGAGCGGCTCTCAGGGTTCTACTCGGTGAGCTACGAGACGATCGCCCACCGGCTGTCGACACTGCAGCGGCCGTCGATGCGCGGTGTGCCGCTGTCCTTCGTACGTGTCGATCGCGCCGGCAACATGTCAAAGCGCCAGTCCGCCACCGGTTTCCACTTCTCCTCCAGCGGAGGAACCTGCCCGCTCTGGAACGTCTACGAGACGTTCGCCAACCCCGGCAAGATCTTGGTGCAGGTCGCTCAGATGCCCGACGGGCGCAACTACCTGTGGGTGGCCCGCACCGTCGAGCGGCGCGCGCAGCGCTACGGCCAGCCCGGTAAGACGTTCGCGATCGGCCTGGGCTGCGAGCTGCGCCACGCGCATCGCCTGGTGTATTCGGAGGGGCTCGACCTGTCCGGGGAGGTGTCGACGCCGATCGGCGCCGGTTGCCGGGTATGCGAACGCGACAATTGCCCGCAACGCGCCTTCCCCGCGCTCGGCCGTGCCCTCGACATCAACGAGCACCGCAGCACCGTCTCGCCCTACCTGGTACGTCGACCCTGATGACAGGTCCACACGTAGACTCGCTGTGATGAGCGCACCCGAGTCGGCACGTATCGCGCCAGGTGGATTCAAGGAACTCGGCCCGGTGAACTGGGCCATCGCCAAGCTCGGCGCCCGCGCGATCAGGGCGCCCCGGTTCAGCCTCTTCAATGTGCTTGGCCAACACCGGCTTCTGTTCCTGGCGTGGTTGCCGTACAGCGGCGTGCTGCTCGGCATGCTGAGTAAACTGTCGGTGCAGGACGCCGAGACCGTCATCCTGCGCGTGGGGCATCTGCGCGACTGCGAGTACGAACTGCAGCAGCACCGCCGCCTGGCCCGTACCCGCGGGATCGGCCCGGACGTCCAGAAGAAGATCTTCGAGGGCCCCGACGCCGACGGGTTGACCGACCGCCAGCGCGCGCTGATCACCGCCACCGACGAGTTCGTCGTGACCCGCGGCGTCTCACCCGAGACGTGGGCCGTGTTGACGCGGCACCTGACCAAACCGCAGCTGATCGAGTTCTGCATGCTGGCCGCGCAGTACGACGGGCTGGCGGCAACGATCACCACTTTGAAAGTGCCGCTGGACTTTCCGGACTAGAGGTACGTGATCCCCAGCACGATCAGCGACAGCAGCACCGGGGAGACCGGCAGCGCGCACAGGAACGCCGCCCACACCTCGCTCCTGCGCTGATACGCCCGCCAGCCCAGCCAGCCGACCGCGCCGCCCACGACGAACGACACCGCGGCCACCACGAGCACCCAGGTGCTGACGTTCGACGTCGAGGTGGCGAAGGAGATTCCGGCCAGCCAGAGGATATGGCCGATCACCAAGCCGCCGATGCCGGCGACCCACAATGCCCTCGCCGTGCTGGATGTCTGGACCACGCTGCTGTGTCGACCCCGGCTCAGAAGTTGATCATGTGGCCGAGCAGCCCGTGGAAGCATTCCTGCAGGGCTTCGGACATGGTCGGGTGCGTGTGCACGTTGCGCGCGAGTTCGGTTGCGGTGAGGTCCCACTTCTGGGCCAGCGTCAGCTCGGGCAGCAGTTCGGAGACGTCGTGGCCGATCAGGTGGCCGCCGATCAACTCGCCGTACTTGCCGTCGGCGATCAGCTTGACGAAGCCGCTGGGATCGCCCGCACCGTGCGCCTTGGCGTTGGCGGTGAACGGGAACTTGGCGACCTTGACGTCGTAACCCTCTTCGCGGGCCTGCTCCTCGGTGAGCCCGAAGCTGGCGACCTGCGGCTGACAGAACGTCGCCCGCGGCAGCATCCGGTAGTCCCCGAGCGGCAGAGTCTCTGCGCCGGCGATGGTTTCGGCGGCGATGACACCCTGCGCCTCGGCCACGTGCGCCAACTGCAACTTACCGGTCACGTCGCCGATCGCGTAGATGTGCGGCACGCTGGTGCGCATGTAGTCGTCGATGTCGATCGCTTTGCGCTCGGTGATCCCGACGCCCGTGTTGTCCAGCCCGTAGCCCTCCAGGTTGGGCGCGAAACCGATTGCCTGGAGCACCTTTTCGGCCTTTATGTCCTCCGACTTGCCGTCCTTGCTCACGGACACGGTGACCTCGTCACCGCTGTCTTTGATCGATTCCACCTTGGTTCCGGTCAACACCTTGACGCCCAGTTTCTTGAACTGCTTCTCGATCTCCTTGGAGACCTCGGCGTCCTCGTTGGGCAGCGCGCGGGGCAGGAACTCGACGATCGTGACGTCGACGCCGTAGTTCTTCATCACGTAGCCGAACTCCATGCCGATGGCACCGGCGCCGGCGATGACGATCGAGGACGGCAGCTCGCGCGTCATGATGAGTTCTTCGTAGGTGACCACGTTTTCGGACAGCGACGTGCCGGGAACCAGACGGGTGCTGCTGCCGGTGGCGATGATGATGTTGTCGAATTCGACCGTCTCGGTGCCGCCTTCGTTCAGGTCGACCTCGAGCGTGTGATCGTCTTTGAACTTGCCGTAGCCGTGGATCTCGGTGATCTTGTTCTTCTTCATCAGATAGTGCACACCGGCGACGCGGCCGTCGGCGATCTTGCGGCTGCGGTCGAAGGCGGCGCCGTAGTCGAACGTCGCCTCCCCGTTGATGCCGAACTGCTTGGCTTCCTTGGTGAAGATGTGCGCGAGCTCGGCATTGCGCAGCAGCGCCTTGGACGGGATGCACCCGACGTTGAGGCAGACGCCGCCCCAGTACTTGGGTTCGACGATGGCGGTGTTCAGTCCGAGCTGCGCGGCACGGATGGCCGCGACGTACCCGCCGGGACCTGCTCCGAGAACGACGACGTCATAGTGGGTCACGCCCCCACACTAATGGGCGTCGGCGAACGGTCCGCCATGTCCTGCGGGATCGCGTTGGATCGGCTGGGGCCACGGCGCCGGGCGCGGACGTTGACGCACCTGCAGCGGCCACCAGAACCATCGTCCGAGCAGCGTGGCCACCGACGGCGTCATCAATCCCCTGATCACGAACGTGTCGAACATCAGGCCCAGGGCGATGGTGGTGCCGACCTGGCCGATGACGATCAGGTCGCTGACCGCCATCGTGGCCATGGTGAAGGCGAACACCAGCCCGGCGGCCGTGACGACGGGACCGCTGCCTGCCATGGCGCGGATGGTGCCGGTGCGCAGCCCCGCGTGCACTTCCTCCTTCATCCTCGACACCAGCAGCAGGTTGTAGTCCGCGCCGACGGCCACCAGCACGATGATCGCCATCGGCAGGACCATCCAGTGCAGGGGGATGCCGACGATGTGCTGCCACAGCACCACTGACATCCCGAATGCGGTGCCCAGGCTGAGCGCCACGGTTCCGACGATGACCAGGGCGGCGACCAGCGCTCGGGTGATGACCATCATGATGACGAGGATCAGCAGGAGCGCCGCCGTGACCGCGATCAGCAGGTCGTAGTCGGCGCCCTGCTGCATGTCGTCGAACATCGCCGCGGCGCCGCCGACGTAGATCCACGACCCTTCCAGCGGTGTGCCCTTGATCGCCGCGGCCGCGGCCTTCTTGAGCGGTTCGATCCGCGAAATGCCTTCCTCGGTCAGCGGATCGCCCTGGTGGATGATCGTGAACCGGACGGCGTGTCCGTCCGGCGACATCATCAGGTCCATACCGCGGATGAAGTCGGCGTTGGTGAACGCTTCCGGCGGGACGTAGAAGGAATCGTCGTTGAGGGCTTCGTCGAACGCCTCCCCCATCGCCGCGCTGTCCTCCTGCTGTTCCATGGTCTGGTCCTGCTGCGCCTTCTGGACCTGATATTGGTTCAGCATCATCTGGCGCTGGTTCTTCATCGACTGAATCATCCCGGGCATCACCGCGGTCATCTCCAGCGTCAGGTCGGCCATCCGGTTGATGTCAGGAACCATGGCCTGGAAGTCGTCGGACATGGTCGAGATGCCGTCGAGGCTATTGAAGATGGAACGCAGCGACCAGCAGACCGGGATGTTGAAACAGTGTGGCTCCCAGTAGAAGTAGTTGCGCATCGGGCGGAAGAAGTCATCGAAATTGGCGATGTTGTCGCGCACTTCCTGCACCGTCAGCGAGGTGTCGGTCATCTTGTCGGCCATACTTCGCGACACCACCGACAGCTCGCGGGTGATCGCGTTCATCTTCTCCATCGACTCGATGGTGTGCGCCATCTCGTCGGCCTGGGCCATGATGTTGTCGATGACGCCCTGTTGGTAGTCGTTGGACATCAGCTGGCCGACGCCCTGCTGGCCGATCATGTAGGGGATCGTCGTGTGTTCGATCGGTTTGCCGTCGGGTCGGGTGATGGCCTGCACCTGGGCGATTCCCTCAACCTTGGCCAGGGCCTTCGCGATCTTGTCGATCATCAGGAACCCCGCCGGGTTGCGCAGGTCCCGGTCGGTCTCGACCATCAGCACATCCGGGTTCATCCGGGCCTCGGAGAAGTGCCGGGTCGCGGCCGCGTAACCGATGTTGGCCGAGATGTCGTCGGGCAGATACAGCCGGTCGTTGTAGCTCGTGTGGTAGCTGGGCAGCGCGAGCAAGCCGACCAGGCACGCCGCGACAGCCACCACCACGAACGCACCCGGCCAGCGGACGGTCGAGGTGCCGATCCGCCGCCACGCCCGGGCCGAGGACTGGGTCCTGGGTTCGAGAATGCGGCCGAACCGGCTGACCACCGAGATCAGCGCGGGACCGAACGTCAAGGCCACCACGATGCCGAACACCATCGCCGCGCCCATCGGATAGCCCATGCTCTGGAAGTAGGGCAGTCGGGTGAAGTTCAGGCAGAAGGTGGCTCCCGCGATGGTCAACCCGGACGCCGCCACGACGTGGGCGGTTCCGTGAAACATCGTGTAGTACGCCGATTCTCGGTCCTCACCGGATCGGCGTGCCTCCTGGTACCGGCCGACCAGGAAGATTCCGTAGTCGACCGCGGTGGCGATGGTCAAGGTGACCACCAGGTTCGTGGCGAAGGTCGTCAGGCCAAAGACGTTGTGGTAGCCCAAAAATGAGATCAACCCGCGCGCGCCCAGCAGGCCCATCGCCAGCATGCTGAGCAGCACCAGTGTCGTGGCGACGGACCGGTAGATCACCAACAGCATGACGACGATGACGCCGAACGTGAGCAACTCGATGGTCCGCATGCTCTTGTCGCCGACGGCGTTCTGGTCCGTCGTCGTCGCCGCGGCCCCGGTGACGTAAACCCCGACACCGGGGGGTGTCGGGTGTTTGGCGACGATGTCGCGCACGGCGCGCACCGACTCGTTGGCCAATCTCTCGCCCTGATCGCCGGCGATGTACACCTGGGTGTAGGCGGCCTTACCGTCGACGCTTTGGGCGCCCGCCGCGGTGAACGAGTCGGACCACAGATCCTGCACATACTGCACGTGTGCGGTGTCGGCGCGCAGGTCACGCACCATCTGTTCGTAGAACTCGAGCGCTTCGACGCCCAGCTTCTTCTCGCCCTCGAGCACGACCATGACCGAGCTGCTGGTGTCGTATTCCTCGAACGTGGTGCCGACGCGCTTCATCGCGATCATCGACGGCGCATCCTGCGGGCTCATCGACACCGCGCGCTGCTTGCCGACCACTTCCAGCTGCGGCACCGCGGTGTTGAGGAAGCCGATGATGACGACCCAACCCACGATGATCGGCAGAGCGAAAAGGCGGATCAACCGCGGAAGCCACGGACGTTTCGGCCGGGCGATCGGGCTGGGGTTCGTCGGCGCGTCGTCGACCGATGTGCTCATGCGGATTTCACCAGACAAAAGGTCTGAGCGTTCACACCCTGAGCCGTCTTCTCATCCTTGAGCTCGTCGTCCACGGTGATCCGGCAGCCGATGGACTGGCCGTCGGTCTGGGCGATGACGTTCGGTGCTACCGACGGCGCTGTGGTCTGCAACGTCAGCGACCACGGCAGGCTCACGCTTCCCGCGCGCACAGGCTTGCCGTCCAGGTCCAGGTAGTTGACCACGGCGGTGCCCGAACCGAACACCTCGTAGGTCACGACCTTCGGGATGAACTTCTCCGCGGTGTCGGCACCGATCGGAGTCTTCAGGGCGGGCTCGGCACCGAAGACACCCCGGAAGTTCGACACGGCGAGCACGCCCGCGGATACGGCGATCACGATCATGGTCGGGAGCCAGAGACGCGTGAGAAGCTTCATGACCGCAGCGCCAACGGGTCGGCACCAGCGCGTACCAGTAGTGCGTGAACTCGATCGACGGGAGTCAATGTGCGGGCCTTCCGGCGTTGTGACGACCCCGGGCTCAAGGGGCGCGATGCTCAGCCAAGCTAACGAACGAAGCGGACAAGGTCAATCCGCTTTTCTGTGGAGCGCATTACACTCGGCCGATGGACGTGGGTGAGATGGAGTCGCGGGGGCTCGACCACCGCCCGCTGCGCAAAGACGCTGAACGCAACCGCACCCGCGTTCTGCAAGCGGCCCGGGAGTTGTTCGCCGCAAAAGGCTTGGATCCCAACCTCAATGACGTCGCCCGGCATGCAGGGGTGGGAGTGGGAACGGTGTACCGGCGGTTCGCCACCAAAGACGAACTGCTTGAGGCGATATTCGTCGACGGTCTAGACCAGATGACCGCCTTGGCCGAGACCGCGCTGCAGCATGACGATCCGTGGGACGGCTTCGTGTGGTTCGTCGAGCAGCTGTGCGCCATGACCGCTACCGACCGGGGCTTGCGCGAAATCGCGTTCAGCAAAGCCTATGGCGGTGAGCGCGTGGTGGCGGCACAGGAACGTCTTCACCCGGTCGCCGTGCAGGTCGTCGAGCGAGCGCAGAACGACGGCCGCCTACGGTCGGACATCTCCCATACCGACCTGCCTCTGCTCAGCCTGCTCGCCGGTATGGTCAGCGAGTTCGCCGGACACGTGAACACCGACCTGTGGCGTCGCTACGTCGGAATTCTGTTGGACGGTATGCGTTCCCACGCCGACAACGAACCGTTGCCCGTGCGCGCGCTGGACGATCAGGGCCTCGAGGCGGCGATGCGGACGTGGGAGCCGACTGGCGGCCGCTGAAGCGCGGGTCAGTAGGGGATGACCCCCGCAAAACACCGAGCGGCCCACTCGCAGAAGTACAGACCGTGCAGGACCGCTGCACCCGCGACCGCTCCGAACGGCGCGGAGATCACCGCGATCGCAAGCGCGGACACCGGTGGCCGATCCGGCACCATCGCAAGGAGCAGGCCCGCCACCGTCGACGTGACCCCGAAGACCAGCGCGACGAAGACCGGCGCCGTCTTGTCCATCGAGTGGTACCACCAGTGGTACAGACCCCATCCCGCCACCGCGGCGATCAGCCAGACCCCCGCGACGACGAGCACGAACATCCAGCGTTTGAGGTACTGGTAGTTGCCGGGAACCACCACGGGCTGCGCCGGGACAGGTACTGGCTCGGACGGGTGTTCGGCGACGGCCGTCGTCCCGACCACTGCCTGGAACTCACCCGTGGTGAACGTCGGGGTGTAGGGCTCCGTCGGATCGCCGGGCAGCGTCTCGGTGGTCTCAGGCACCGTGCACCGCCTGGATCGCCACCAGCACGCCGAACCAGCCGGGCGCAACGCCGAGCAGGAAGGCACCGGCAGTCGTCACCCACCGCCGACCCGACACCAGGATCGCCAGCATGCCGAGCGCGGCAGGTACGCCGACGACGAGCGCGACGACGACGTCGGGACGGATGGGGGCGTCAACCACCAGCGTGGCGGCGACCCCCAGGATCAGCCCCACTGCCGTACCGACCAGCAACGCGCTGGTCAGTACCCATGCACGGGGAAGCGGTATCACGCCTGAAAGGCTACGCGGACAGCGCCTTCGGCCCGCTCACCCGCCCGGCGCGTCAGGTATCGGACAGGCATCGATTGGATTACCGACGATGTGCGATACAGACGGCGGCGGTCGAATACCCCGCGCAAATTCCGCCCCGGTCGCAGGCGGCGTGGCGGCCAGTGCCTGCATCTCTTCCTCCGTGAACGCCCGCCCTCGGCTCAGGAATCGCACCCCTTCGGGCGCTTCGACGCTGAAGCCCCCGCCGCGGCCTTCGACGACGTCGATCACGAGTTGGGTGTGCTTCCACGCCTCGAACTGCGAACCGGAGATCCACACCGGCACCCCGCCGCCGACGTCGAGGATTGCCAGAAGCACGTCGCGGTCGCCCACGATGAATTCTCCCTCGGGGTAGCACATCGGCGAGGACCCGTCGCAGCAGCCGCCGGACTGGTGAAACATCAGCGCGCCGTGCTTGTCCTGCAACTTGGCCAACAACTCGGCCGCGGCCGTGGTGATCAATGCCCGATGCGGCGGCGAGTGCGCCGAGTGCGGTGGCGCCGAGTGCGCCGAACGTGGGTTACCCGCACGTGAAAGTTCAGTTTGGTGTGCGGGTAACCCACGTTCGCGCCGAGGCATGATCAGAAGAAACCCTGCGCCTTGTCGCTGTAGGACACCAGCAGGTTCTTCGTCTGCTGGTAGTGGTCGAGCATCATCCTGTGGTTCTCGCGGCCGATACCGGACTGCTTGTAACCGCCGAACGCCGCATGCGCCGGATACGCGTGGTAGCAGTTCGTCCACACTCGGCCCGCCTTGATGTCGCGACCGGCACGGTAGGCGGTGTTGCCGTCGCGACTCCACACGCCGGCGCCCAACCCGTACAGGGTGTCGTTGGCGATGGAGATCGCGTCGTCGTAATCGGTGAACGAGGTGACCGCGACGACGGGCCCGAAGATCTCCTCCTGGAAGATCCGCATCTTGTTGTTGCCCTCGAAGATCGTCGGCTGGACGTAGTAGCCGCCGGACAGGTCGCCGCCGAGTTCGGCGCGCTCGCCGCCGGTGACGACGCGGGCACCTTCGTCTTTACCGATCGCGATGTAGGACAACACCTTTTCGAGCTGGTCGTTGGAGGCCTGCGATCCGATCATGGTCTCGGTGTCCAGCGGATCGCCCTGCCGCACGGCCTTGGTGCGGATCGCGGCCAGTTCCAGGAACTCGTCGTAGATGTCGGCCTGGATCAGGCTGCGCGACGGACATGTGCACACCTCGCCCTGGTTGAGGGCGAACATCGTGAACCCTTCGAGCGCCTTGTCCTGGTAGTCGTCAGCGGCGGCCATCACGTCGGAGAAGAAGATGTTGGGGCTCTTGCCGCCGAGCTCGAGCGTGACGGGGATGAGGTTCTGCGAGGCGTACTGCATGATCAGCCGGCCGGTGGTGGTCTCGCCGGTGAACGCGATCTTGGCGATGCGGTTGCTCGACGCCAGCGGCTTGCCGGCCTCGAACCCGAAGCCGTTGACGACGTTGAGCACACCTGCGGGCAGTAGGTCGCCGATCAGGCTCATCAGATACAGGATCGACGCCGGCGTCTGCTCGGCCGGTTTGAGCACGACGGCGTTACCGGCGGCCAACGCGGGGGCCAGCTTCCACGTCGCCATCAGGATCGGGAAGTTCCACGGGATGATCTGCCCGACCACGCCGAGCGGTTCGTGGAAGTGATAGGCGACGGTGTCGTCGTCGATCTGGGACAGCGAACCCTCCTGCGCCCGGATCGCTCCCGCGAAGTAGCGGAAGTGGTCGACGGCCAGTGGCAGGTCGGCGTTCAGTGTCTCGCGGATGGGTTTGCCGTTGTCCCATGATTCCGCGAGCGCCAGGGATTCGAGATTGGCCTCGATGCGGTCGGCGATCTTGTTGAGGATGACGGCGCGCTCCCCCGCGGCTGTCTTGCCCCATGCGGTGGCCGCGCCGTGTGCGGCGTCCAGCGCCGCCTCGATATCGGTCTCGTTGGAGCGCGCGACCTCGCAGAACGGCTGGCCCGTCACCGGCGTCGGGTTCTCGAAGTACTCACCGGAGGCCGGCGCCACCCACTCTCCCCCGATGAAATTGCCGTAGCGCGACTCGAACGACATCAGGGCATCGGCGGCACCCGGGCGGGCGTAAACGGTCATCGTGTCCTCCTCGTTGAGACATCTGGCGAGACCTGTGACAGCCGGGCGCCGTCGGTGACGGGCGGCGGACCGTCGGTCTCTCGCATCATGGCCGATTGTGCTCGCGATCACATCGGTGCGCCAGCGTGCCCCCTACCGTGCCTCGCGGCCTCCACAATGGTCGCGTGGATCCGTCATCGACGGTCGGGCACCGCGCGTCCGGTTCGCGGCCCTCGACAGGCTACGGATTCGTGTTGCTGGCGGTGACGTTGGCGATCAGCGATTTCACGATCGCCGACGCCGTCATCCCCTCGCTGGTACGGGATCTCGGTTTGTCCGTGGCCGATCTCGGCCTGGCGTTCACGGCATACTTCGCCGCCGCGGCGGCGTTCATGGTCCTGTTCGGCAGGCTCGGTGACGTCCTCGGACGACGCCTCGTGCTCCTCGTCTCCACCGCTCTGTTCATCGCGGGAAGCGTGCTCAGCGGCATCGCATGGGATCTACCGTCCTTCTTCGGCGGCCGGGTGCTGTCCGGGTTGGCGTTGGCGGCGACCCTGCCGAACGGTCTCGGCGTGCTCAACACCCTGTTTGCGCAACGCGGGCCGCAGCGCGAGCGCGCCTTCGGCTTGTGGGCGGCGGCGATCGGGCTGGCGGCGGTGATCGGACCTCTTGTCGGCGGCGCGGCCGCAGCCACCGCGATCAGTTGGCGCTGGGCCTTTTTCGGATCGGCGCTACTCGGCGCGCTGGCCGCCGCCGGTATCGCCGCCACCCTGGCCGAGAACCCCCGCAAGCGCCTTGCCGACATCGACGTCTCGGGTGCGCTCCTGCTGGCGGCAAGCGCGGGCAGCCTGGCATTGGCCGTGGACCTCGGAGGCGGCTACGACGACCAAGTGCAGACGGCTATCGGGCTTTTCGGTGTCACGATCGCTGCCGCAGCGGTCTTCGCCGCAGTGCAACGCAGACGCATTCGCCGGCGACAGCAAACCATCGCCCCGCCACAGTTGTTCCGGTACAAGTTTTTTCGGTTGGCCACGTTCAGTTCTGCGTTCATGTCCATCGGCGACACCGGATTCCAACTGGCCCTGCCGCTGGTCCTGGGGTTCGTTCTCGGGGTCGGCCAACTGGGTGTCGGCGTCGTCCTGGCCTGCTACGGCGCAGGGGCGGTACTCAGCGGCCCGGCGGCCGCGGCGCTTGCCAAGCGACTCGATGACCGCACGGTGGCCAGGTACGCCCTTGCTGCGCTGCCACTTCTGCTGATCGGGCTGATCGGGCTGCTCTCTGAAGAGACACCGCTGGTCGCCGTCGGAGCGGTGCTGGTCGCCTATGGAGTGGCTTGGGGTGTCGCCTACGCACGCCTGGTGAACATGTCGTACTACGAAGTGCCCGAACAGGACTCAGCGGTTGCGGGCGGCGTTCAGAGTGCGCTGCGGCTAATGGCCGGAGCCCTGGGCGCGGGTGTGTTGACGGCCGTCTTCAGCGGGGTGGCCGGCCGCTCGGCGCTGGACGCGGCCATGCCGTCGCATTCGCGCCTCACACCTTCGTCGGACACTTCTGCGCTCGCGACGGCACTGTCGACAGGAGCCCAGGCGACGATCGCCGTCGCAGCCGCCATCACGGCCGTCGCGCTCATCATCGCCTTTCGGCTGCCCGAACAGCCCACCGTCAGATCGTGAGCGGCCGCTCCAAACGGTCGCGAACCGAGTCGAGGAACGGATGCTCCTCCGAACCAAGGTAATCGGCGGGCGGACGCCAATCGATCCGACCCATCTTGCCCGCGAACAACCCATAGCCGATGAGTTCGCGGAGTCGCGGATCCAGCCGTCGCACCAATTCCCGAGGAATGCTCAGCTGCTGATTGATCTGCTGCCGCAAAAACCCTGCGCAGTAGTTGACGGTGAGAGCGGGCCGCGGGCTGTTCGTCCGGTTGGCGCCGGCCGTATGCCACAGGCTGCCGTTCCACACCAGGGCGTCACCGGCCGCCATCTGCACCGGAGTGCTCGGCGGATATGGCTCCGAAGGCATCGCTGCCAGCCGGTGGGTGCCAGGGACGACGCGCGTCGCGCCGTTCTCATCGGTGAAGTCGCACAGCGCGATCAGCGCGTTGCAGAGCAGCGGTTGGTGTGGCCGCGGAATCGGATACATCTCGTCGTCGCAGTGCAGCCGCTGCTCGACCGCCCCTGGCAGCTGGTTGCTCGTCATGAACCACGACAGCAGGCAGTCCCGCCCGAGGACACCCTCGATGATCGGCAACAACCGCGGGTTGGTGGGCAGCGCTTCGTATCGGGCGCCGTGCAGCAGCAGGTTGTCGATCCGGACCCAGTCATGATCAGCGCCGTTGAGCGGCTTCTGTCCCGGGCGGGGAAAGCCCTTGACGACGGTGTTCGAGTTGGCGATCACCGTCGGTAGTTCACGCTCGAGCCGACGCGTATCGCTCAGATAACCGTCGACCGCGGCATCGTCGAGGACTCCCCTGACGACGGTGTAGCCGAGTTCTTCGATCTCACCGACGTGTCGAGCGGTCGATGAGTCGTCGGCCATCAGGACGGCAGCAGGTCGATTTCCTGCTGAACCTCTTCTTCTCGAACCTCATCGGTGTCGACGATCTGCGGGTCGGCCATGACGACCTCCTTCGGCAAGGCGAAAGGTTGACCAGGTCATGATCACTCACGCTGGGCGCTGATGCGGCGCATTCGGACAGAAAATTGACTCTGCCGCAAGTCGGGATCCAGACGGCCGTCACACCCGGCACGGGAACACCGGCTGAATCGCTCGGACACCGGACCGCGACAATGGGTCGCGTGGATGAGGACCCCTATCTGTGGCTCGAGGACATCACCGGTGACGACGCGCTGAACTGGGTGCGCAAGCACAACGAGCCGACGATCGCGCGCTTCGGCGGTGAGCGCTTCGAGCAGATGCGACGCGAGGCGCTGGAGGTACTCGACACCGACGCGCGCATCCCCTATGTCCGCAGGCGGGGTGACCATCTGTTCAACTTCTGGCGCGACGCGGACCACCCGCGAGGTCTGTGGCGGCGCACGACGCTGGACAGCTACCGCACCGAGCAGCCGGAGTGGGACGTCCTGATCGATGTCGACGCGCTCGCCGACGAAGACGACGAGAACTGGGTGTGGGCCGGCGCCGACGTGCTCGAGCCCGACTTCTCCCTCGCGCTCGTCGAACTGTCCCGCGGTGGCGCCGATGCCACCGTCGTTCGCGAATTCGACATGGACACACGGCAGTTCGTCACAGACGGCTTTGCGCTTCCCGAGGCGAAGTCGAGCGTCACCTGGCAGGACCGCGATACCGTGCTGGTGGGCACCGACTTCGGGCCGGGCTCGTTGACCGACTCCGGCTATCCCCGCATCGTGAAACGCTGGCGGCGCGGACAACCGCTCGCCGATGCTCAGACCCTGTTCGAGGGGGAGGCCGCCGACGTCAGCGTCGGTTGCGGCTACGACGCGACGCCGGGGTTCGAGCGGTTGCTGATCACACGATCGTTCGACTTCTTCAACCGCGAGCGTTACGAGTTGCGCGGCGAAACACTGATGCCCATCGACGTGCCCACCGACGCCGGGATCTCCGTACACCGCGAGTGGCTGTTGGTCCGGCCACGCACAGATTGGACCGTGGGCTCGACGACGTATCGCGCCGGCTCCCTGCTTGCCGCGAAATACCTTGAATACCTCGACGGTGCAAGGGATCTGCAGGTGGTGTTCGAGCCCGACGAGCACTCCAGCCTGGAGGACTACGCGTGGACGCGGGACCGCCTGATCCTCGTCACGCTCGTCGATGTGGTCAGCCACGTCGAGGTCGTGACGCCCGGAGCCTGGCAGCGAGCCGCGATTCCGGGGATACCGCCCAACACCAACACGGTGCTGGTCGACGCCGACGAATACGGCGACGAGATCTTCGTCGACTCCAGCGGTTTCGACACCCCGTCGCGGCTGTTGTGGGGGGTGGCCGGCGGCACCGTCGCGGAGGTCAAACGCGCGCCGTCGTTCTTCGACGCGGCCGACCTGCAGGTGGAGCAGTTCTTCGTCGCCTCCGACGACGGCACCATGATCCCCTATTTCGTTGTGGGCCACCGCTACAACCAAGCACCGGGCCCCACCCTGCTGGGTGGGTACGGCGGCTTCGAGGTGGCCAACACGCCAAGCTACGCCGGCGTGTTGGGCCGGCTGTGGTTGAGCCGTGGTGGCACGTACGTGTTGGCGAACATCCGCGGCGGAGGGGAGTACGGGCCGACGTGGCACACGCAGGCGATGCGTGAGAACCGGCACCTCGTCTACGAGGATTTCGCCGCTGTGGCACGCGATCTGGTCGCGCGCGGTATAACCACCGTCGAGCAACTCGGCGCACAAGGCGGAAGCAATGGCGGCCTGTTGATGGGCGTGATGCTGACGCGGTACCCGGAACTGTTCGGCGCGTTGGTGTGCAGTGTGCCGCTACTCGACATGCGACGGTTCCACCTTCTGCTCGCGGGCGCCTCCTGGATGGCCGAGTACGGAGATCCCGACGATCCCGACGATTGGGAGTTCATCTCGAAATACTCGCCATATCAGAATATTTCGGCGGACCGCCGGTACCCGCCCGTGCTGATCACCACGTCGACTCGGGACGACCGTGTGCACCCCGGACACGCCCGCAAGATGACTGCGGCCCTGGAGGATGCGGGCCATCCGGTCTACTACTACGAGAACATCGAGGGCGGTCACGCGGGCGCGGCCGACAACCCCCAGACCGCGTTCCGTTCGGCGTTGATCTACGAGTTCCTGTGGTCGATGCTCAGCTGAACAGCTGATCGCCGAGGAACCGGTCCGGTCCGGTGACTCCCGGCAGGATGAAGAAGAAACCTCCGCCCACCGGAAGGATGTATTCCTCGAGCGGTTCGCCGGCGAGGCGGCGCTGGACGGTCAAAAAGCCCTTCTCCAGGCTGCGCTGATAGGCGATGAAGGCCAAACCCTGGTCCAGCCGGCCCGCCCCGTCGAAACCGCGGGAGTAGTTGAAGCCTCTTCGCAGGATCAGGTTCTCATCCGTCTCCGGTGTTCGGGGGTTCGCCAGCCGAATGTGGGCCGTGAGCGGAATTCGCTTGCCGTCCGGGTCTTCTGGATAGTCGGGATCGGTGAATTCGCCGCTGAGCCCGAGCGGAGCACCGCTGAGCTTGCTGCGCCCGATCAGCGCCTCCTGCTCGACGAGCTGGGTGCGGTCCCAGAACTCGACGAACATGCGGATGATGCGGATCGCCTGATACGAGCCGCCGACCGCCCACTCCGGTTCACCGTCCTGCGGGCCTACCCAGACGTGACGGTCCATGACGGCACCGTCGTCGACATCGAGGTTGGCCGTCCCATCCTTGAAGCCCAACAGGTTTCGCGGTGTCGCCGCTTCCGACGCCCGCCCGGCGCCGATCCCCCTGGCGTAGCCGTCGACCATCCACCGCATCACCAGATCGCTGCGCGCGCGACGCATCAGCTGGCGCAGCGCGAAGATGACGGTGTCGCTGTGCCCGGCCTCGATGACGATCGACAGATCACCGTGCGACAGTTTGGGATCCAGCCGGTCGTTGGCCAGAAACGGCATCGTGACCAGTTCCCTGGGCTTGCGATCGGCCAGCCCGAACCGGTCGTCGAACAGCGACGCGCCCACCCCGACCACGACCGACAGGTTGTCCGCGGGAGGCTGCTCGCCGAGGATGCCGGAGTCGACGGGCGGGTACTCCGGGTCGCGCACTTCCGGCGGTCTGCCCGCCATCAGCCCGCGGATCTCTTCGGTGAGTTCCTGGAGGGTGCGCTTGAGGCCGTCGCGATCCTTCGACAACACGTTGAACGAGGCGATCAGCCCCTGTTCGGGGATGGGCAGTGCGGTGATGCCGGATTGGTGAGTTCCTTCGAACGGGACGAGCGCCCCCGCGGTCGCAGTCGGCGGAGCGTCGTCCTGCTTCGAGCACCCGGCGAGGGCCGCGCCGGCACCCACCGCGGCACCCGTGCCCAGCGCGCCGGTGATGAAGCCCCGGCGCGAGAGACCCGAGTGGCCTTCCGTCACTTCAGTTTCAGCACTCCCGACACCTGCGACAGGTTCTCCGACAGCCCGGCGAGTTCGGCCTTGAGCTTGTCGATGACGTCCGGTGTCACGGTGACCTCGGGGCAGCGCGGCGACGGGTAGGGGTCGTTCTCGGTGCAGAACAACACCCAGCCGTCACCGCGACGCAGCGGACGCATCGTGTCGAACACCGAATTGAGTCCCGCTTCGATCTTGCCCAGCAGCGCCGGATCGGCTTGTACCAGAGCAGCACTCAACGTGTTGACGGCGTCGCGCGAGCCCTGCAGGTTGGCGTCGAAGTCCCACAGATCGGTCTTGGAGTAGCGGTCCTCCTCGCCGGTGATCTTGCCTTCGGACACCTCTTCGATCAGCTCGGCCGCACCGTTGGACACGTCGATCGGCTTCACCTCGACCGCCGGGAACTGCGCCTTCAGATCGGCGACGTCCTTGTCGAGTTGGTCGGCGAACGGTGCTCCGCCTTCGGTGGTGTTCTTCTCGAACAGCAGGAACTCGAGGCGATGCCACCCGGTGAACTTCGGGTCGTCGACACCCGCGAAGTCGTCCACGCGTGCGTCTATCTTGCCGTCGATCTCCTCGACAAGGCCGGCGATGGGCTCGATGCGTTCCCACGGGAGGCGGGACGGTGCGTACGCGTCCTGGGCGGCCTTGAGGTCTCCGGCGCGCACGGCATCGGTGAAGACCTTGACCACGCGCTGAAGTTCGTCGATGTTGCTCTGGGCGTAGGCCTTGTAGTCGGCCGCGGCTTTGTCGAGGATCGCGGGATCGACCGCGGGAGCGGCGCTGGTGGTCTCGGCCGCGGTTTCAGCGGCAGATGTCGTACCACTGCCGGAAGACGAGCTCTCGTTCGAACATCCGGACATGATCAGGCCGACGATGGCGATGGGGGTTGCCCAGGCAAGATACCGGTTCATTAGCACCTCGAAGTTAGGAGAGGCTGAACATAGCACTTCTAGCTGGTCAGAGGCGAGGCATGCCTAATCTAGGTGCGAGCCTGGCGGGCGGGTCCTTCCAGCTCACCTACCGCTCGGAAGACGACACGGACTGACTCGCACGCCGCGCGCCGAACTCCAGCGTCATCTGGTTCAGCGTCATCGGCAGCGGTCGCTCGGGCACGGGCTTCGGTTCCGACGTCAGGTCGAGCTCCAACGCAGAGAGCACCTGCGCCAGCAGCGTGCTCGTCACCAGCAGAACGAGATTGCGTCCCGGGCACTCGGCCGGCCCCGCCGAGAATGGCACCAGCTGCGGATGGTTCTTCGCGGTCCCGTCGAGCCAGATCTGCGGTGAGAACGAATGCGCAAACGGCAGCAGTTCGTCGTCGCGGTGGAAGGCCGGCGTGACGATCATTAGTCCAGCACCTTTTGCGACGGTCGACCCGTCAGCCCACCGGGTCTCTTCGGTTGTGTCACGCAGGATCGTCGGCGTGGTCGGCCACAACCGCACCGACTCCAGCACGCAGCCGCGAAGATAGGGCCGCACCGCAACCCGGTCGGGTTCTGCTGCGTCCTCGACGGCGAGCGCCCGCTCGCTCGGATGCGTGGCCAACAGCGCCATCACCCTCAACGACGCCATACCTGCGGCGTCGAATGCGAAGATCCACTGCGGCATCTGACCGACCGGATCCACCGCTCCACTCGACGGTGTCTGGGCGACGACGGCTGCGAGGCTTCCCGGCTCGGGGTCTTCGACGTAGCGATACAGTCCCTCGAGGAATTTCGCGCGAGCGCGATAGTGCGGCAGCGACAGAAACGACCAGTTGCCCGCCTTCCGCAATCGCATCAGCGCGTCGGTGATCAGCTCGTCGTCTCGCGCGCGGTCGCCGAGCACCAGTCGGCGCACGATGCGCCACCACGTCGTCATGAACCGCGCTGAATCCAGGTTCCCGCGGGCGGCGGCGTCTGCGACCAGCGCGCGCGCTTCCTCGGCGACGACGCGCGTGAACGGCTCCGCGAGACGGTGCACCTCGACTCCGCTGTCGAGCGCGGCCTCATTGAATTCACGGCGCTGCTGGCGGATCGGTCCCTGCGAGATCAGCACGCCATGGGGCTGAAACCACTGCAGCGCCTTACGTTTCTCGGTGTTCGCGGGGTGAAACGGTGTGGGCGCTTCCGCGAGGACCCTTCCCACGTCCTCTGGGTCCAGAATCACCACCATCCGGCGGCCCGGAAACACCAATTCCACGGGTCCGCGCCCGAATTCGCGTCGTAGCCGTTGCATGCGCTGCACGGCCCGCGAGTCGGCCTGCGCGGCTTCCAGGGCACGGATGACCGGTCGGCGCCGGGAAATGACACCGGCCGCGATGGATGCCGCACCGAGGTCGAGCAGCGTCGTGGCAGCACGAGCGCCGGTCACTCGTTTCGTCACTGCCCTCGTTTACCCGGCGCCTTCTCTGCCAAACTTGGGCCATGACGCCGCCAGAATCCGGGCCGCAGTTCGAGACCTTGCTGTATTCCGCCGAACCACCCGTTGCCACCATCACCCTCAACCGCCCCGACCACCTCAACACCATCGTCCCGCCGATGCCGGACGAGATCGAGAAGGCCATCGGTGTGGCCGAGCGGGATCCCGCCGTCAAGGTGATCGTGTTGCGCGGTGCTGGGCGCGCGTTCTCAGGCGGCTACGACTTCGGCGGCGGCTTCACGCACTGGGGCGAAGCGATGAACACCGACGGCCGCTGGGATCCGGGTAAGGACTTCGCCATGGTCAGTGCCCGCGAAACCGGGCCCACCCAGAAGTTCATGGCGATCTGGCGGGCATCCAAGCCGGTGATCTCCCAGGTGCACGGCTGGTGTGTGGGCGGCGCGAGCGACTACGCGCTGTGCGCCGACCTCGTTATCGCCAGCGACGACGCGGTCATAGGCACTCCCTACGCCCGCATGTGGGGTGCCTACCTCACCGGGATGTGGCTGTACCGGCTGAGCCTGGCGAAGGTGAAGTGGCACTCGTTGACCGGTGAGCCGCTGACCGGAAAGGAAGCCGCCGCAGTCGAACTCATCAACGAGTCGGTGCCGTTCGAGAACCTCGAGGCCCGCGTCAAAGAGATCGCGCTGAAGCTGGCCGCGATTCCGCTGTCGCAACTTCAAGCGCAGAAGCTGATCGTCAACCAGGCCTACGAGAACATGGGGTTGGCCTCCACCCAGACACTCGGCGGTATTCTCGACGGGCTGATGCGCAATACGCCCGATGCGCTCGAGTTCGTCGAAACCGCTGCGGCACAAGGTGTCCGAGCCGCTGTCGAGCAACGCGACGGCCCGTGGGGCGATTACAGCCAGGCTCCGCCGGACAAACGGCCCGACCCGTCACACGTCATCGAGCCCTGAGCGCAGCTCGAACAGCGCCTCGAGGTCGCCGATCGCGCGCAAGGTGTCGTTGAGGTGGGTGCATGTGCTGGTGCCGACGAACTCCGCTCGGACCCGGTCGCGAACCTCGACGAGCCGCATCCCCTGCGCCCGCTGCGCGCTGCCGATGGCGCCCGGACATTCCTGCCACGGCAGCACGCGCACGTCTGCGCTGATCGCGGTGATGGTTCTCGTCGCCTCATCGACAGCACCGGTGATCGTGTATTCGTGCACGATCGTCTCGATCCCGTCACCGTCGACATGGGAGTCGCGGAAGTGGGCGTCAAAGCGGGCCGAGCCCCGCTCGGGCGCCAGCAGATCAAGCCGCCGCAACCGCCGCATGCCGTGTGCGCGAAGGGGTTCGACGGCGTGCATGCCATCGGTGTCGATCGGCGGGGCCTCCGGCCCGTGCACCGAGGGGATGGTGCCGAGGCGTCGCGCGTAGCCCACGAGCGATGCCTCGGGCGCGAAACCCGCACAGATACTGGCCATGCGATCGGCGGTGCCGGGCGGCAACTTCTCCTCCGCACCCGCGACGATCGCCGCGTGCTGCAGCGCATAACCCGAGACCAGCGCCGCACCGACCCAGTCGTCGAGCAGCAGGTGCAGCAGGCTCGATCGCCGGACCTCCTCTCCCAGCAGTTCACCGACCGTGGACCGAAAGCCGGGACCGACCCGCTCACCGATGAGGTGATCGAGCCGGTCGTCGCCCGGAACGGCTGCGATCTTCTCGATGGTGCGGTCGGCCAGGTGGGCGCGCACAGCGATCTCGTCGAGCACGTCCACCTCACCGCGCCGGACGACGTCACGAGCCCTCAGGTCGACGTCGGAATCAGCGGCGCCATCGGGATGGGTGTCAATCGTGCTGGTCCGCCGCAGGGCGCCCGCCTCCAACGGTGGCCACGTCGTGACGGGGCGCTGCGGGCCCACGATGTCGGTGACGAACGGCATGGCTCGACGGTAGCAATGCCGAGGTGGGCTAAACGTCGCGTCGCCGCAACCCGCCGAGCATCGCCACGAGCACGCCGAACACCACCAGCACTCCACCTGCGGCCAATGTCAGGTTCAGCCAGTGGTGCAGGCTGTCCTCGGCGTGGGCCACCATCACGTCGGCTACCACTCGGATGTCCCCGGTCAGTCGGTTCAACGCGTCGTTGACAGAGCGACGCGCCACCTCCAGGCCCGCCCACCCGGCGGCACCCACCAGGAGCGCCGAAACACCCAGGGCGGCAAGGGCTCTGCCCCGACTACGGGCGGCCGCGAGCGTCAGCAGTGCGAACACGCCCGTCAGGATCGTCGCGCCGACGCTGACCCACGGGCCCCACGTCGACGCCCACGTCAGCTGACCGGGTCGCCAGTCCTCCGAGATCGTGACGGGGACCGGCAGAGACTCGACGGGCGAGACACCGAAGTTCCCCAGCGTGTTCCGGAACGACTCGTCGGCGAGCATCGGCGCGAGGTCGAGCATCCACCGGTCGGTGCCCTCGACACGCTGCGCCGCGTCGGTGAACATCCACCGATGCCCGACCTTGGTGGCCAGCGCGAACTGCCCGGGGAACGTGGGGTTGGCCGTGTAGGCCGAGGCCGTGCCGATGATGAGGTCGTAGTCGACGTCGTACCCGGTGCCGTCCATGGCAGTGGACACTTCGGTGGCGAGGATCCGCGCCATCGCGTGCTGCAGTTGCGGCTCGTCGGCCGCCGATTCGGCCAACGCCGCGAATCCACCGTCGTCGACGACATTGCGCTGCGCCCACATGGTCGGGACGGCGACGGCCAGCAACGCCGTCGTGACGAGCCACAAGAAGACCGTCACCACCACGCGCACGCGCATCCTCCTACCCGAAACTGCGGTTTCTGACACGAACCGCGAGTAACCGCCTCAGAAACCGTAGCCTCGACGCGATGGCGCGAAGGTCGCTACTTGGCGGCCCGCTTCGGGGTGATCAGCGCCAGCTTCGTCATCAACGTGTTCATCCGCTTCAGCGCCTTGGGCGAATTGTTGTAGTAGTTGCCGCCCGCACCGACATTCGTTCGCGGCGCGACCACGACCTCCTGGCGGCAGTACTTGCGCAAGCCCTCCGCTCCGCCGAACCGCGCGCCCAGACCCGACGTCTTCCACCCGCCCATCGGCGCCGTCGTGCACATCAGGTTCGAGATGACGTCATTGATGTTGACGGCACCGCAATCCAGTTCGACCGCAATGTCGTTGGCCCGCTCGATGTCCTTGGAGAACACCGCGGCGCTCAACCCATACGGGCTGTCGTTGGCCAGCCGGATGGCCTCGTCCACACTGGCGACCTTCATGATCGGCAGCGTCGGCCCGAACGTCTCCTCTGTCATGCAGAGCATCGAATGGTCCACGTCGACGAGGACCGTGGGTGGATAGAAGCTGCCTTCGCCCTCGGGCCGCTTACCGCCGGTCAACGCCCGCGCACCCTTGGCCAGCGCATCGTCGACGTGCCGGGCGGCGACGGCGACCTGCGACTCGTCGATCATCGAACCGAAGTCGAAGCCTTCGCCCGCACCCATCTTGAGCTTCTCGACATCGCGCACCACCGCGGCGACGAACTCGTCGTAGACGGATTCGAGCACGTACACGCGCTCCACCGACACACACGTCTGCCCGGCGTTGAAGAACGCACCCCACACCGCGGCGTGCGCGGCCAGGTCGATGTCGGCGTCCTCGAGCACGATCATCGGGTCCTTGCCGCCGAGTTCGAGGCTGACCGGGGTGAGCCGGCGAGCGGCGCGCTCCATGACCTTCGCACCCGTGGCGCTGGAGCCGGTGAACTGGATGAAGTCGGCGTTGTCGATGACGGCCTCGGAGACCTCACGGGCGCCTTGGGCCAACGCCAGCACCTCCGGCGCCCCCGAGTCCAGCCAGCCGCGCAGCAGCAGCTCGGCCGTCAGCGGCGTGCGCTCCGACGGTTTGAGCAGCACGGCGCAGCCCGCCGCCAGCGCACCGATGGCGTCCATCAGGGCATTGGCCACCGGGTAGTTCCACGGCGCGATGATCCCCACCACGGGGCGGGGCCGGTAGTGCACCTCGATCTTCTTGATCGACAGGAACGGGAGCGGCGCGGGACGCTTCTCGGGTGCCAGCGCCTTGTCCATGGTCTTGATGTAGTACGACGCGATCATGATCAGCAGCGGCACTTCCTGCGCCGCGTCGACCGCGGACTTGCCGGTCTCCTTGATCAGCAGCGACTCGATCTCGTCGCGGTGCTCGCCGAGCCAGATGGCGTAGCGGGCCAGCACCTTGGCCCGACCCTTGGCGCCGCGGGCCTCCCACTGCCGCTGCGCCTCGCGCAGGCCGGCCGCGATGCGCGGCACGTCGGCGGGATCGGTCCATCGCACGGTGCCCGCGACGGCTCCGGTCGCGGGATTGCGGATTGTGCTGGTCTCGGGCAGCTCAACGTCGGACGTCGCAGTCATGACCCCATGCTAACCGTCGTGTGTGATCTAGATCGCACGGGGGTTGACAGGTGTCAAGTTTGCGGGGGCCTGTTCATGATCCGGTCGAGCGCCTGAAGGCTGTCCGAGATCGGGTCACCGGGTAGCGGGGTGCCGTGAGATGCGCCGATCAGCACGCCGACGATCGCCCCGGCCAGCACGCGCCGCTCGAGGGGGTCGGTCGGCGCGCCGCGACGTTTGGTCAGCGCCTCTTCGATCAGGCCGATCAACCGGACATATTCGGCGTAGAGCAGACCGGCCACCTCGGGCACGGTGTACATCAGCTGCTGTCCGATGATCGCCTCTTCGCGCTGCTCGGCGGTCAGCGAGTTGAACGTGGTCTCGACGGCGTGCCGGTAGGCGTCGATGACCGACATGTCCGCGGGCGCGGCGACGAACGCGTCGATGATCGGCGGGATGTGATCGTCGGAGATCAGCACCGCTTCTTTGGTCGGGAAGTAGCGGGAGAAGGTTCGCGGCGAGATGTCGGCGGCAGCGGAGATCTGCTCGACGGTGGTGGCCTGGTAGCCCCGCTCCTGGATCAGGCGAAAAGCTTCACGCCGGATCGTCGCGCGGGTTCGAAGTTTCTTTCGCTCGCGCAAGCCCAAAGGCTTATCGGACAACGCCATCACCCAATTGTTGCACCGCGTTGAGTTAGCCAGCCGAGGCCGCCGAGGTATCGCGCGCCCCGCTGTGGTCGCGCCGGGCGATGATCGCGGCGGCCCACACGACTGCCCAGCCGAGCAGAACGCCGCCGACCACGTCGGTGAAGTAGTGGAAGGTGACGGCGACTCCGAGCATCGCCAGCGCCACGGCGAGAACCGCGGTCACCACGACCCACCAGGCCGCACCGGCCACCACAACGGCCAGCCCCCACACGATGGTCGTCGCGGTGAGATGTCCACTCGGATAGGCGAGCCCGCCTCCCTTCTCCCGGCCGAAGATCGGTTTGAGCACCCGGACGGCGGCGATTCCGGCCACCGGCGCGACGACAGTCACCAGCGCCAGCCACCACCGGCGTTGCAGGCAGGCCGCGGCAAGAACCACGACAGCCGCGGCGAACAGCACGCGGGTATCGGCGATCACGGCCAGGCGCCGCACCGGGGTGTCGCCCAAATCCTGGAACCACGCGTCGACCGGCGTCGAGGATTTGCCGACCACCCAGCCGAGCAGCAGCATCGCCACCAGCGCGAGCGCCGGCCACCACCGGGTCACGTGATTCCGCGGATGTAGGCCGCCTGGCCGAGGTGTTGGGCGCCGTCGTCGATGATGCTCACCAGCCGCACGCTCGCCGTCACCGGTGGGTCCCAGTTCTCGTCGACGACGCGGCTCAGTTCTTCGGAGGTGACTGACGCGATGTACTCCAGCGTCGCCTTGTGCACGGCGTGCGCGTAGCCCGCGAGCAGATCCGCCGGGGCGCGGACGCGGCCCACCTCCTCGGGGCTGTGCCCGTAACCCATGTCTTCGCGGGGCAGGTCGAGCCCGAACCGGTCGACCCAGCCGTCGCGCAACCAGACCTGCTCGGTGCCGGCGAGGTCGGCGAGCTGAAGGTCCTGTTGACGGGCGCTGTGCCACACCAGCCACGCGATGCTGTTGGCGGTGGGCGTGGGACGGAAGAACGCCGTCTCGTCGGTCAACCCGTCGGTGAGGTTCTCCACGTGCTCGCTGAGCCGTGTGAACGCGTCGCGCAGAATCTCACGGGCCACAGCCACGTCTGAGTCAGCCATGGCCTCGACGGTATACGTCAGTGCGGTGGTCGCGCCCCGTGAAAGACGGCCTCGATGTTGTTGCCGTCCGGATCGCGGACGAAGGCGCCGTAGTAACCGGAGTGATACTCCGGCCACAGCCGCGGGGCGTGCAGCGACTCTGCGCCGGCCTGGATCGCGGCGTCGTAGAACGCCTGCACGGCATCGGTGTCGGCGGCCTGGAACGCGAAGTGCACCTCGCGGTTGGGACCCGCAGCGTCACCGGCGTTCATATCCGCGATCCAGAAGTCGGGTTTGCCGTCGCGGCCGTAGCCGATGGCGACCTGATAGTCGAGTTGGCGGGTGTAGCCGAGCACGCCCAGGACCGTGTCGTAGAACGCCTTCGATCTCTGGAAGTCCGCGCAGTTGATTCCGAAGTGATCGATCACGGGCACATCGTAGATTCGACGTATGACATACGAACTCGTCATCAGGGGCGGCACCATCGTCGACGGCCTCGGAGGTGAGCCGTTCGTCGGCGACGTGGCGGTTTCGGCAGGAGTGATAGCGGCCGTCGGGCAGGTCGACGAGCCCGGCACGCGGGAGATCGATGCGGCGGGCCTCCTGGTCACCCCCGGTTTCGTCGACCTGCACACCCACTACGACGGCCAGGCCATCTGGTCGGACCGGCTGACCCCGTCATCGGCGCACGGTGTGACCACCGTGGTGATGGGCAACTGCGGGGTGGGCTTCGCGCCGTGCCGGCCCGAGGACCACGACGTACTCGTCGACGTGATGGCCGGGGTCGAGGACATCCCCGGTGTGGTGATGGTCGACGGCCTGCCGTGGCACTGGGAGACGTTCCCGGAGTTCCTCGACGCCTTGGAAACGCGGCACCGAGACATTGATGTGGCAGCGCTCTTGCCGCACTCGCCGCTGCGGGTGTACGTGATGGGGCAGCGCGGTGTCGACCGCGAACCGGCCACCGCCGAGGACCTGGCGATGATGCGCAAACTCGCCGCCGAAGCCGTTCAGGCCGGCGCGCTGGGCTTCGCGTCGTCGCGGTTCACGCTGCACAAGACCGAGAGCGGGCGGCCGATTCCCAGCTATGACGCCGATCGCGCCGAGATCGAGGCCATCGCCCGCGGAGTCGACGACGCCGGTGGCGGGCTGATCCAGTTCGTGCCCGATCTGGTGGCCGGCGACTACGAGCCCGTGCTGCGGACGGTGTTCGAGGTCGCCGCCGAGGTCGGCCTGCCCGTGACGTTCACGTTGGCGATCGGCAACGCCGGTGACCCGTTCTTCCTCGACGCGCTGACCATGGTCGAGAAGGCCAACATCGACGGCGGCGAGATCACCGCGCAGATCTTCCCCCGGCCGATCGGGTTGGTGTTGGGCCTGGAACTGTCGGGCAATCCGTTCGTGATGTACCCGAGCTATCAGGAGCTGGCCTCCTTACCGTTGGCCGAACGTGTCGCCGAGATGCGTAAACCCGAGGTGCGGCAACGGATTCTGTCGGATCAACCGGCGGGAGAGGGTCACCCGCTGATGTTCGCGGCGCAGGCGTTCGAGTGGATGTTCCCGCTCAGCGATCCACCGAACTACGAACCGCCGCAGTCCGAAAGCATTGCGAGCCGCGCCCGGGCCAGGGGCGTGAGCCCGCTCGAGGAGGCCTACGACCGGCTGCTCGACAACGACGGTCACGCCATGCTTCTGGTGACGCTGGCCAACTTCCGCGACGGAACCCTGGACACGGTCGCAGAGCTGATCCGTCGCGATGATGTGGTGCTCGGGCTCGGCGACGGCGGCGCGCACTACGGAATGATCTGCGACGCAAGCTTTCCCACGTACATGCTGACGCACTGGTCGCGGGACCGCGCGGCCGGCCGGCTGGCGGTCGCCGAGGCGGTGCGCGAACTGACCTCGGTGCCGGCCCGGGTCGCCGGCCTGGCCGATCGCGGCCGGATCGCCGTCGGGTACAAGGCCGACCTCAACGTCATCGACCACGACGCCCTGCGCCTGCACCGGCCGGTGATCGCCTATGACCTTCCCGCTGGAGGCCGGCGTCTGGACCAGAGCGCCGAGGGATACGTCGCGACCGTGGTGTCCGGCGAGATCATCGCCGAGAACGGGACTCCCACCGACGCGCGTCCCGGCAAGCTGATCCGGGGCCGTCGACCCGCGCCCACCGCATGACCCGCTGTCAGACCGCTGAGCGGTCGCGGCGCAGCGCGGGGTGCTGACGGCTGAGCGTCCTGAGTAGCAACTGGCGCGGAATCGCTTGCAGCAGGCGGGTACTCAGCACGTTCTGGCGTCCGGCGATCACGGAGCCGCGGTCGCGTTCGAGCGCCTCGACGCCGATCCTGGCCACCTCGCGCGACGGCAGCCACATGAACTTGGGGAAAGCCGCCGCGAAAGTGCGCTCGTCCATGCCCGCCGCCTGGAGGAACTCGGTGCGCACTGGCCCGGGCGCGAGCATTGCGACGGTGACGCCGGTGCCCTCCAGTTCGGCCCGCACACCTTCGGTGTAGGTCTTGACGAACGCCTTCGTTCCCGCATAGCCCGCCTGTCCGGGGAACCCGTGATAGCCGGCGGTGGACCCGACGTTGAGGATCGCGCCGCGACCGCGGGGCACCATCTGCTGGACCGCGCGGGTGGTGAGGTCGATGACGGCCTCGACGTTGACGCGTACCTGCGCGATCTCCTCGGCCACAGGCGATTTCGTCACTGATCCGATCGTGCCGATCCCCGCGTTGTTGACGAGGATGTCGACGGTCAGCCCGCGGTCGGCGATCTGGTCGAACAGGCCCGCGCGGGCGTCGGGGTCGGCGACGTCGCACGCGATGGTCTCGGCGCGGACAGTGTCGCCGAGTTCGGTGGCCAGGTCCCGCAACCGGTCCTCGCGGCGGGCGACGAGGGTGACGCCGTGGCCACGCGCGGCCAGCTCGCGGGCGATGTCAGCGCCGATGCCCGCCGAGGCCCCGGTGACGACGGCTGTGGTGGTGGACGAAGGCTGCGGTAAAGGCATACACGAACCTAACGCGCCGCAGCGCGGACGTATTCTCGCCCTATGAGCGTGAAGGTGGATCTCGACCGCTTGACCGACGTACTGGCCGACTTCGGTTTCGCCTATCTGATCTCCGTCGGCGACGACTACCGCGCGCACACCGTCGCCGTCGACCCGGTGTTGCGCGACGGCAGGCTCGACGTCGGCACCGTCGGTCGGCACACACGGGAGAACACCGACCGCCACGGTGACGTCACCATCGTCTGGCCGCCGAGCGAGCCCGGTGGATATTCGCTGATCGTCGACGGCCAGGCGCACCGGGCCGGCGAGGCGTTGTCGGTCCAGCCGTCGCGCGCGGTACTGCATCGCAAGGCCACGCCGGAGTCGCCGTCGACGAGCCCGGACTGCCTGCACGACTGCGTGCCGCTCAAGGAGTAACCCCCGTCGCCCACACCCCGCCGAATGTGGGCCTGTGTCACGGTCCGCGCGAAAAACGCGTGCGGGTAACCCACGTTCGGCGATGAAACGAAAGAGCCCGGCCCCCTTGTGAGGAGCCGGGCTTTTCCGTAATGACCGGGACTTAGAAGTCCATGCCGCCCATGCCGCCGGTCGGGTCGGCCGGACCAGCGGCCGCCTTCTCCGGCTTGTCGGCGACGACAGCCTCGGTGGTCAGGAACAGCGCCGCGATGGACGCCGCGTTCTGCAGCGCCGAACGCGTCACCTTGACCGGGTCGGCGACGCCGGCCTTGAGCAGGTCCTCGTACTCGCCGGTCGCGGCATTGAGGCCGACGCCCTTCTCCGAGTTGCGGACCTTCTCGGCCACCACGCCGGGCTCCAGGCCACCGTTGAAGGCGATCTGCTTCAGCGGAGCCTCGAGCGCCACGCGGACGATGTTCGCACCGGTGGACTCGTCGCCCTCCAGCTTGAGCTCGTCCAGCGCCGGGGAGGCCTGCAGCAGGGCCACGCCACCGCCGGCGACGATGCCCTCCTCGACGGCCGCCTTGGCGTTGCGGACGGCGTCCTCGATGCGGTGCTTGCGCTCCTTGAGCTCGACCTCGGTGGCAGCGCCGGCCTTGATCACCGCAACACCGCCGGCCAGCTTGGCCAGGCGCTCCTGCAGCTTCTCGCGGTCGTAATCGCTGTCGCTGTTCTCGATCTCGGCGCGGATCTGAGCCACGCGGCCGGCGATGGCGTCGGAGTCACCGGCGCCCTCGACGATCGTGGTCTCGTCCTTGGTGACGACGACCTTGCGCGCCTTGCCCAGCAGCGAGACGTCGGCGGTCTCGAGCGACAGACCGACCTCTTCGCTGATGACCTGACCACCGGTGAGGATGGCCATGTCCTGCAGCATCGCCTTGCGGCGGTCACCGAAGCCCGGGGCCTTGACGGCGACGGACTTGAAGGTGCCACGGATCTTGTTGACGACCAGCGTGGACAGGGCCTCACCCTCGACGTCCTCGGCGATGATCAGCAGCGGCTTGCCGGACTGGATGACCTTCTCCAGCAGCGGCAGCAGATCCTTGACGGTCGACACCTTGGACGACACGAGCAGGATGTACGGGTCCTCGAGGACCGCTTCCTGACGCTCGGCGTCGGTCACGAAGTAACCCGAGATGTAGCCCTTGTCGAAGCGCATGCCCTCGGTGAGCTCGAGCTGCAGGCCGAAGGTGTTGGACTCCTCGACGGTGATGACACCCTCGTTGCCGACCTTGTCCATGGCCTCGGCGATCAGCTCACCGATCTGGGTGTCGCCGGCCGAGATCGCGGCGGTGGCGGCGATCTGGTCCTTGGTCTCGACCTCCTTGGCCGACTTCAGCAGCGTCTCGGTGATCTTCTCGACGGCCTTCTCAATGCCGCGCTTGAGGCCGAGCGGGTTGGCGCCGGCCGCGACGTTGCGCAGACCCTCGCGCACGAGCGCCTGGGCCAGCACGGTGGCGGTGGTGGTGCCGTCGCCGGCGACGTCGTCGGTCTTCTTAGCGACTTCCTTGACCAGCTCAGCGCCGATCTTCTCGTACGGGTCCTCCAGCTCGATCTCCTTGGCGATGGACACACCATCGTTGGTGATCGTGGGGGCGCCCCACTTCTTCTCCAGGACGACGTTGCGACCCTTGGGGCCCAGCGTCACCTTTACCGCGTCGGCGAGGCTGTTGAGGCCCCGCTCGAGGCCGCGGCGGGCCTCTTCGTCATACGCAATTGTCTTGGCCATTGCGAAGTGTTCCTCCGGATTGGGGATGGCACGTCTGCGGTCGGGTGCAGTGCCCGCGACGGACGGCTGGGGTGTGCTCCCGCAGGTGCGGCCCCTGCCTCACCGGCCCGACCTAGCACTCGCCGGTCGCGAGTGCCAACTGCCTTTCTAGCACTCGGGCATGGCGAGTGCAAGATCGCATGCGACCCGTTCAGGCCGCTCGCAGGCCGTCCAGCACCACCTCGGTGAGCCGCTCGGCCTGCTCGGGGTTGGCGTCTTGGATCGCAAAGCAACCGGCGAGGATCGCCTTCACGTCGCGCACGTCGACGTCGCGCCGCGCGGTCCCGGCGTCATGGGCCGCCTTCAGCAGGCCGCCGAGGAATTCGAGGAAGGTCCGCTCGGTCTGCGGGATGACTTCCGCGACGTCGATACCCTCCCCCGCGATGGCGTCCTTCAGGCCGCGATCGGCCGCTCCCCAGTGCAGGACCAGCGAGCGCAGCACGACGAACAGCGCCTCCCCGGGCGGCACGCCCTCGGCCAGGGCCCGTCCCTCCGCGACGAGGCTCTCGATCCGGTTCTCGACGACCGCGCGGTACAGGTCCACCTTGGTCGGGAAGTGGCGGTACACCGTTCCGGCGCCGACGCCGGCACGGCGGGCGATCTCGTCGATGGGCACTGAGAGCCCGTCGGCCGCGAAGGCGTCGTAGGCCACCTCCAGCACGCGGCCACGATTGCGTAGGGCATCGGCGCGTAGGGGTCGGTCGGTCGCACTCACATCATCACCTCGGGGGGGCGTTCGTTCCGCATATCCACAAGGAACCGGAGTGCCCGCTCCGGTTAACACTGTACCGAGGAGGGGGTCATGCCATCACAAACCCGGTATCCACGACGGTCGGACAGTGGCAGGGTGGGTAGGCATGTCACTCGTCGATCCCCGGCAGGTGCCGCCCTACCCGCCTGCGCGATACACCGCGCCCGAACCGGAGGCCAGCGCCTGGGTGCGACGCGGCACCGAGCCGGCCGACTACGACTCGTTCGGGCTCGTGAAATACCACTACCTCGCCGACCAGAACGCCACCGAGGGCGACTACGGGCTGTACCGCGTCGACATCGCACCGAACGGCGGCGGACCGGGACCCCACTTTCACCGCGCGATCTCGGAGGCCTTCTTCGTGCTGTCGGGGACCGTGCGGCTCTACAACGGCACCGAGTGGCTCGACGGCAATCCCAACGACTTCTTCTACGTGCCGCCCGGGGGCATCCACGGCTTCCGCAACGAGGCCGATGCGCCGACGTCGCTGTTGATGCTGTTCGCTCCCGGCGCGCCGCGCGAGCATTATTTCGAGGGTTTCGCCGCATTGGGCGACTTGACCGACGACGAGCGCCGGACGTGGTTCATCCGCAACGACAACTTCTTCATCGAGTGACCAGCCGCGCGGCCAGATACGGCGCCGTGCGGCTGCCCTTCGCCCGACTCACCTTGTGCGGTGTGCCCGCCGCGACGACGCGGCCGCCGTCGTGTCCCGCACCCGGTCCGAGGTCGATCACCCAGTCCGCCCCGGCGACCATCCGCATGTCGTGTTCGGCCACCACCACCGTGTTACCCGCATCGACAAGGCGATGCAGTTGCCCGTCGAGCAGATCCACATCCGCCGGATGCAGGCCGGTCGTCGGCTCGTCGAGGACGTAGAGCGTGTGGCCGCGACGGGGCCGCTGCAATTCCGATGCCAGCTTGATGCGCTGGGCCTCCCCGCCGGACAGTTCGGTGGCGGGCTGGCCGAGACGCAGATATCCCAGCCCTACCTCCCGCAGCGTTGCCAGGCTACGGGACGCGCCCGCGATGTCCCCGAGGAACTGTGCGGCCTCGTCGACGGTCATGGCCAGGACGTCGGCGATGGTGTGGTCGCGGTAGCGCACCCGCAGCGTGGCTTCGTTGTAGCGGGCGCCTCCGCAGGTCGGGCAGGTGGCGTAAGTGCCTGGCAGGAACAGCAGTTCGACCGATACGAAACCCTCTCCCTGGCAGGTCTCGCATCGGCCTTCTGCGACGTTGAACGAGAACCGGCCCGCCGTCCAGCCCCTGCGACGCGCCGCCGGGGTCGCGGCGAACTCCCGTCGCACGGCGTCGAACAGGCCGGTGTAGGTCGCCAGGGTCGAACGCGGGGTGCGCCCGATCGGCCGCTGGTCGACAGCGACCAGTCGATCGATCGCATCGACGCCCTCGGCCGTCACCCCGATGCTGGCGTCGCGATCGAGATCGACGACCTCGGCGTCGGAATCATCGCTGTCGCTGTCACTTTCGGCCAGGCCCACGGCGCGGCCCAGATGACGGTTCACCACATCACCGAGCACCTTGACCACGAGCGTCGACTTCCCCGAACCGGAGACGCCGGTGACCGCGGTGTAGACGCCCAGCGGCAGGTCGACGTCCACGCCGCGCAGGTTGTGAAAACCGATACCCCGCAATCGAAGCCAGGACGACGGCCCGCGGGTGGTCCGCGGTTCGGCTGCCTCGGCATCGAACAGGTAGCGACGGGTGATCGACTCGGAGACATCCTTCAGGCCGTCGACGGGCCCGCTGTAGAGCACCCGCCCTCCGAGCTCGCCGGCGCCGGGGCCGACGTCGACGATCCAGTCGGCGCGGCGCACGACGTCCATGTCGTGTTCGACGATGAACAGTGAATTGCCGGCTCGCCGAAGGCGATCCAGCACGTCGAGCAGCGGCTCCGCATCGGCGGGGTGCAGACCGGCCGACGGCTCGTCCAGCACGTAGAGCACCCCGAACAATCCGGCTCGCAACTGCGTGGCCAGTCGCAGCCGCTGCAGTTCACCCGGCGACACGGTCGGGGTGCGACGGTTCAGCGTCAGATACCCGAGGCCGAGGTCGACGAGGACACCGATGCGCGCGACCAGATCGGCGGCGATCATCGTGGCAACCTCGGTGTGCTCTCCGGACTCTGTCGACTCGAAGGCGGGGGCGACATCGGTGCGGGACGCGGTCGGCCGCAGCGCATCGGCGAGTTCGACCAGCGGCATCGCCACATAGTCGGCGATGGTCCGACCCGCGAACGTCACCTTCAGTGCCTCGGGCCGCAAGCCCGAACCGTGGCACAACCCGCAGTCCACGCTGTCGACGTACTGCAGCACGCGGCGGCGCATCATCGCGCTCTGCGAGTTCGCCAGCGTGTGCCTGACGTGACGTTCGGCACTGGAGAAGGTCCCGTTGTAGTAGTACTCCGCGGTGACCGGATGTTGGCTCGGATCGATCTCGACGGTGGGCTGCTCGTCGGTGAACAAAATCCAATCACGTTGACGCTTGGGCAGTTTCCGCCACGGCTTGTCGATGTCGAACCCGAGCGTGATGAGGATGTCGCGCAGGTTCTGTCCCTGCCAGGCACCCGGCCACGCCGCCACGGCGCCCTCGCGGATGGTCAACGAGGGATCCGGCACGAGCGTCTGCTCGGTCACCTCGTGGATCCGGCCGAGGCCGTGACACTTCGGGCAGGCACCGACGGCCGTATTCGGGGAGAACGCGTCGGAGTCGAGTCGTTCGGTGGCGCCGCGCGGATACGTCCCGGCGCGGGAGAACAGCATCCTCAGGAGGTTGGACAGGGTGGTGACGGTGCCGACCGTGGATCGTGACGTGGCCGCCCCCCTGCGCTGCTGCAACGCCACGGCAGGGGGCAGCCCGGTGATGTCGTCCACCTTGGGCGCGCCGGTCGGCAGCAGCAGTCGTCGCGCGTACGGAGCGACCGACTCGAAGTACCTGCGCTGCGCCTCGGCGTAGATGGTGCCGAAGGCCAGCGACGATTTGCCGGAACCGGAGATACCGGTGAACGCCACCAGCGCGTCGCGCGGTGCGGCGACGTCGACGCCACGTAGGTTGTGTACGCGGGTACCGAAGACACGAACGCACGGATCGATGTCGTCGTCGCTGGGCGTAGTGGGGGTTGCCGACATGGTTGGCGCAGAGTACCCACGTCGCGCCACCACAAGCACCGCGTTTGCTGGAGGACATGTCCCTGCGGGTCGTGACGCGCCGTCAGCCGCTGGGTGCTCAGAAGTGGACCGCAGCCGCCGGCGACGCTCGACACACCGGCTGTCCGGCGACACGCCACACAGAGATGCGCGGCCGTAATCCGTTGCGTTAGGCTGCTGTCCGATCAGTGAGGAGTCTTTGGGTGCGGGCAGACACAGCGCCCGACACCCAGGCTTTGCGAGGCTGGCAGCGTCGGGCATTGGTGCGGTATCTTGGCGCCAAACCGCGCGATTTCCTCGCCGTGGCGACCCCGGGTGCGGGTAAGACGACGTTTGCCCTGCGCGTGGCCGGCGAGCTGTTGGCTGACGGCACCGTCGAGCGCGTCACCGTCGTCGTGCCGACCGAGCATCTCAAAATCCAGTGGGCGCTGGCCGCCGCCAGGCTCGGCCTGTCCCTGGACCCGAAGTTCTCCAACAGCGCCGCGCACCACTCCTCGGAGTACCACGGCGTCGTCGTCACCTATGCCCAGGTGGCCAGCCACCCCACCCGGCACCGGGTGCGCACCGAGAACTACCGCACCCTTGTCATCTTCGACGAGATCCACCATGGCGGCGATGCGAAGAGTTGGGGCGAGGCGATGCGTGAGGCGTTCAACGACGCCACCCGCCGACTGGCGCTGACCGGCACACCGTTCCGCAGCGACGACAGCCCGATCCCGTTCGTCACCTACGAACCCGACGGCACCGGGGTGATGCGCTCACGCGCCGATCACGTCTACGGGTACTCCGACGCGCTGGCCGACGGCGTGGTGCGGCCCGTGGTGTTCATGGCCTATTCCGGCGAGGCCCGCTGGCGTACCAGTGCCGGTGAGGAGTACTCGGCGCGGCTCGGCGAACCGCTCAACGCCGAGCAGACCGCGCGGGCCTGGCGCACGGTGCTCGACCCGAACGGCGAGTGGATCCCGGCGGTGCTGCAGGCCGCCGACACCCGGCTCAGCCAGCTGCGCAACGGCGGGGTGCCCGACGCGGGCGCGATGGTGATCGCGTCGGACCAGAAGGCCGCCCGCGCCTACGCCAAGGTGTTGACGACGCTGACCGGCGAGGCGCCGACGCTCGTCTTGTCCGACGACCCCGGTTCCTCGGACCGCATCGCCGAATACGCGGCGGGCACGAGTCGTTGGCTGGTCGCAGTGCGCATGGTCTCCGAGGGCGTCGACGTGCCCCGCCTGGCCGTCGGCGTATATGCGACTTCCGCGTCCACCCCGCTGTTCTTCGCCCAGGCGATCGGCCGCTACGTCCGCTCCCGGCGGCCCGGCGAGACCGCGAGCATCTTCCTGCCGTCGGTGCCCGCGCTGCTCGACCTGGCCAGCGAGATGGAGGCACAGCGCGACCACGTGCTCGGCAAACCGCACCGCGAGTCGCAGGGCGAGTGGGACGACGCGGCCCTCGAGGACGCCAACAAGAAGAAGGACGAGCCGGGCGAGCCCGACAACGGCTTCGAGATGCTGGGTGCCGACGCCGAGCTCGACCAGGTGATCTTCGACGGTTCCTCGTTCGGCACCGCGGCGGCCGTCGGCAGCGAGGACGAGGCCGACTACCTCGGCATTCCCGGCCTGCTCGCCCCCGACCAGATGCGGGACCTGTTGCGGCACAGGCAGGAACAGCAACTGACCCGTCAGACCGCCTCGGGTGAGGTGCCGCGGGTCTCCACGCACGGCCAACTGCGCGAACTGCGCAAGGAACTCAACACGCTGGTGTCCATCGCACATCACCGCACCGGCAAACCGCACGGCTGGATCCACAAGGAACTGCGCCGGATCTGCGGCGGCCCGGCGGTCGCGGCGGCGACGACCGATCAGCTGCGCGCCCGCATCGAGGCGGTACGCAAGCTGCAGTCCTAGCCGCGCCGTGTGGGCCTAGCCGCGCGCCTCGGCGATCGAAGCGAGGTTCTTCAGCGAGTTGTCGAGGTGCTGCGGTTCGAACGGCGGGAACTCGATGTCGCGCATGTGCGGCGCCACGTTCGACCAGTCGTAGGTCAGCGTGACCGCCGTCTGCGCCGGCCCCGCCGCTTCGAGGTCGTATCGCCAGATCCAGCCGCCCCATTGCAGCTCGGTGCCGTTCATCAGATAACCGCGCTGCTCGGGACCCTGGCCCGGCTGCCAGGCGATGGCACGCGGCCGGTCGAAAACCTCGACCCGGTTGGCCATCTCGTAGTACTTCTCGGGATGGTTGTCGTGGTACATGCCCATCCGGAACACCTGGCCGACCCCGGTCAGGCGTTCACCGTCGAGCGGCTCGCGTACCCATCCGGTGCCGTCGATCGCCTGGTGCGTCGACGGGTCGGCGAGCACCTCGAACACGGTCTCTATCGGGGCGTTGACGGTTGTGGTCGCGTGGACGCGTTGTTCTGTCATGTCGATACAGACCGCGGCGGGCCCGAAAAGTCATCGTCAGAACACCCCACACCCGGCCACCCCACACACCCAAGAGCTGATCAGCAGCAGCGGCCACAGCACGACGGCCACGACCAGAGCCGCGATGTTGGCGAAGATCGTGAAGTCGCCGGACAGCGCCGCCTCGAGCTGTCCGATCAGCTCGATGTGAAACGCCGCATACACGACTCCGATCACGATGTAGACCAACGTGATCCACAGCACCAGCTCCAGGTAGGTGTTGATACCGCGCTGCAGCAACATCTGCTGCACCCGCTCCCACATCGATGCCCCCTACAGTCCGAGAAGCTGCGGCAGGTCGGCCACGGAGTCGATCACATGATTCGGTTGCATCGCGAATTCGTCTGCCGCCCAACGATCCAACGTATCCTGTCGGAACTTGCCCGTACGCACCAACACGCCGGTCATACCGACCACCTGCGCTGCCAGCACGTCGTTGTTGAGATCGTCGCCGACCATGTACATCTCGTCGGGTTCTACCCCGAGCCGCCTCGCCGCGGCGAGGAAGCCCTCGGGGGCGGGCTTGCCGACCGCTGTGGCCTTGCGCCCGGAGGTCTCCTCCATGCCGAGCAGGTACATGCCGGTGTCCACGCGCAACCCGTCGGTCGTCGTCCATGCGGTGCTGCGATGCATCGCGACCACCGGCACGCCGTGGGCCATCCAGTCGTAGACCCACGACAACGTCAGGTGGCTGTACTCCGGGCCCGCGCCGCCAAGGAGGATGACGTCCGGGGTCTCCGGTGCGCGCGGACCGCTGTACTCGTGCGAATAGACGATGTCGATGCCGGGCATGTCCTCGGCGATCTGCCCGCTGTTGACGAGGAAGCACCGCGCATCGGGATACCGGTCGCGCACGTATTGCGCGGTCAGCACCGCGGCGGTGATGACCTCGTCGGGGCGGACGGCCATCCCCGCTGCGGAAAGCAGTTCGGCGATCTGCACGCGGGTCTTGGTCGTCGTATTGGTCAGGTAGGCGCTGGCAATCTGGTTGTCGGTCAACGTCGCGACGGTCTGGGCCGCACCTTCGATCGGGCGCCACGAGGTCACCAGCACGCCATCGATGTCGAACAGCACCCCACCGATAGCCATGGCCCGACAGTAAACGGCGCATGCGTCAGCGCAAATCGGGGAGGCCGCGCGAATTCGAGTAGTCGCCTACGCTAGTGCGCCGTCGGTGCTCGTCGAAAACTATCCCTTACCAGGGCCGATAACGGCCACAGATTTCGAGGTGAGGGGTGGGCGATGCCAGTCGTAGGCGAACGAGCGGTGGTCCTCGGCGCGAGCATGGCGGGCCTGCTCGCCGCCAGAGTGCTCGCGGACAGCTACCGGACCGTCACCGTGGTAGAGCGAGACGCCCTGCCCACCGAACCGACGCCCAGGCGTGGAGTCCCTCAGGGCAGGCTGATCCACGCCCTGCTCGCGCGCGGAGCACAGGTGCTCGAGGAGTTGTTGCCTGGCATCCTCGACGAACTCGTCGCGGACGGCGCAGTCAAGTGGGACGGCGACTTCTCCAAGCTCCACTTCTCTCCCGGTGGTCACCGGCTCGTGCAATCTGGCCGATGCCCGTCTCCCGACTCGATGCCGTTCTACTTCCAGAGCCGGCCGTTTCTGGATTGGCATGTGCTGCGGCGCATGCGCGACGTTCCCAACGTGACGATCCTGGAGCGCCACGACGTGGTCTCTCTGTCGGCGACCGCCGACCGTAGCCGGGTCATGGGTGTTGACGTGATCAATCGCGACAGCCGCGAGGTGTCGATGCTCGACGCCGACCTGGTCGTCGACGCGACCGGGCGTGGCTCCCGCACACCGCTGTTCCTCGAGCAGTTGGGCTATGACCGGCCGCCGGTGGACGAAGTGGTTGTGCGGTTGACTTATGCCTGCCAGCCGGTGCGCATCAGGCCGGGCGCGATCGCGGAGCACTTCATCGCGATCATGCCGGAGCACGGCAGGCCCCGGATGTTCGCGGCCGCGTGCTACGAGGACGACGCGACGATGTTCGCGATCGGAGCCATGGCGGGCCACGAGGTGCCGGACACGGCCGATGAAATGCGCGATTTCGTAGCCGATTTCGTGCCGGCAAATGTGTTAGCCGCCCTCGCGAACGCCGAACCCCTTGGGCCGGTGGTGAACTACCGGGTGCCGTCCAACCGCTGGCGCCGCTACGACAAGCTGCGCCGGTTACCCGACGGGTTGCTGGTGCTCGGCGACGCGGTTTGCAGCTTCAATCCGATCTACGGACAGGGCATGACCGTCGCGGCCGTCGAGGCGACCGTGCTGCGAGACTGCCTGCGGCACGGCAACGACGATCTGGCCCGCCGCTTCTTCCGATCCAGCGTCAAGCCGATCCGCATCGCGTGGCAGACCGCCGTCGGATCGGATCTGGCGTTGCCCGAAGTCGAAGGGACTGCGCCGCTGTCGATACGGCTCAGCAACGCCTACCTGGACCGCGTGTTGACGGCATGCGAGACAGACGAGGCCGTCACGCTGCGATTCCTGCGCGTGCTGGGCATGGTGGATCCGCCGGCGAAACTCTTCTCACCCTCGTTCATGTGGCGGGTCCTGCGAGCCCAGGGGTCCGGTTATCGTCGCATCCAAGCCGTGTCGGCCACCCACGGCGACGCCTCCGCCACGATCGACCATGCCAGTGCCGCGGGTACATCGATCACCTGATAGTGCTTGACCCCGGCGGCCGTCGCGGCCACCAGTGTCGCCACCCCCGCGCGCCGCTGCATCCAGGTCTGCCGCACGGTCCAGCCGATGATGCCCGAGGCGTCGATGCAGTCGCGGCGGCGCTGCAGGCTCCCCGTGCGCGCGACCAACCAACCGTCGCCCACGCGGTGCCCCAACGACCGTGCGCGGTCGAACGCGAGCAGCGCGCAACACCCGGTGAGCACGACCCAGAGCACCCACACCCATAGCGGCGGCGACGCGACCAGGGTCGGCGCCACCAGCAGCGCCACCGCCACCGCAGCGGGCAGCGCCATCGCCCGGGTCCAGCGCCTTCGAGAGGCGACCGGGCCGTGTGCGCGAAGCGGCCCGGTCACCGCGTCGGGGCGCTCGATCAGACCCGTCAGGACTTCGTCGGCGGTGCGCTTGGGACAGGGCGGCAACAACAACGACGATTCACCCTCGCCGCCGACGCCGGTCATCACGGCGTCGAGGCGGGCGCCGCCGAACAGCCTCACCAGCAACGGTTCCCGCAGCGTGCCCCCGCGCAGGCGGCGCATGTCGAAAGTGTGTTCGCGGATGCGAATCAGCCCGTACTTCAGATGCAGCACCTCGAAGTCGCGTCGCAGTTCGAGGTTGCCGTAGGTCAACAACGACTGCAGCACCGAGAGCACGACGGAGGCCAGCAGCAGTACCGTCGCCCCCAGCGCGATGCCCGCCGCCGCCCCGAGACCCCTGGCCGTGTCGAGCCACGACTGGGCCAGGCCCGATTCGTGCACGCCGGTGTCGACGCCCACCTGATACACCACGCCGACCGCGGCGGCGATCATCGCCAGCCCGGTGAAGCTCAGCGGGCTGTAGCGCAACCACGACGGCGTCCACCGCGCAAGCACGCGACCGGGCGCCGATGGCTTGTCCTCCTCTGCCGCAAGGGATTCGGCCAGTAATAGTGCGCGCAGCCTGCCGACCTGGTCGGTGGGCACGGCGTCGAGCGCGAATGCGGCGTCGCCCCTGGCCTCCTGGCCGGTGCTGACCCGCAGCACCGTCAGACCCAGCAACCGGTGCAGCAGTCGGGCGTCGGTGGATACCGACCGAATCCTGTTGCGCGGCACCGAGAGCACCTTGCGTTGCAACACACCGGTGCGCAGCTGCACGTCGCTCGGCCCGACGCGGTAGGTGGTGGTGAACCAGCGGGCCAGGCCGACGGCGACGGTGATCCCCACTACCGCAACGGCCAGAAGCGGGTTGCCGGTCGCCGTCCCGAGCACCAGCGTCCCTGCGATCACCGGAATCTGGCGCACCACCTCGTGCACGGGGTGCACCAACAGCATCCGGGGGCTCAGACGCTGCCACGACTCGGCAGGGGGCTGTGCCCAACCGACGTCTGTCACGTCGCGTCCTCGGTTCCCAGCGCGGCGATGTCGGTGAGCCGGGCGACGACCGCGTCGGCCACCTCGGTGTCCAGCGCGATGATGCGGACCGCGCCCGCCGACGACGCGGTCGTCACCGTCACGTTGGCGAGCCCGAACAACCGGTCCAGCGGACCGCGTTCGGTGTCGACGGTTTGCACGCGCGAGATCGGCGCGATGCGGCGCTCCTGGGTCAGCCAACCGGTGCGGGTGTACACCGCGCGCGGATCGATGGCCCACCGGTGCACCCGGTAGCGCCACCACGGGACGACGACGACGAACAGCAGGATGCCGAGCAGCGTGCCCAGCGCCGCGAGCGCATGCACCCACCACGGGCGCGGGTCGACCGCGTACCACACCAGTTGGCCGAGCACCAGGAACGACCACGAGATCGCCGCGCCGATCGCCCATACCAGCGGGGCCTTGCGACTCGGCTTGTTCGCGGGGTCCGAGAAATCCACGAGATCGGTCATCAGGGGTCAGCCTAGGTAACCGCGAGTCCATCGGCCGCTGAGTATGTTGATCGTCATGGGCAGCAAATGGACCGTGGCCGACATTCCGGACCAGTCCGGGCGGACCGCGATCGTGACCGGCGCGAACAGCGGGCTCGGTTATGACACCGCGGCCGCCCTGGCCGGCGCGGGCGCCACGGTGGTGCTCGCGGTGCGCAACCTCGACAAGGGCAACGAGGCTCTCGACCGCATCAAGAGGTCGAACCCCGAGGCCGCGGTCAGCGTGCAGGCACTCGACCTGTCCGCGCTGGACAGCGTGCGCAGGGCCGCCGACGAGCTGCGCGCCGCGCACCCGCGTATCGATCTGCTGATCAACAACGCGGGCGTGATGTACGTGCCGACCCGCGAAACCACCGAAGACGGTTTCGAGATGCAGTTCGGCACCAACCACCTCGGCCACTTCGCGTTGACGGGCCTGCTGCTGGACAACCTGCGCAGCGTCGAGGGGTCACGTGTCGTGACGGTCAGCAGCGTCGGCCACCGGATCATGGCCCGAATCCGCTTCGAGGACCCCCACTTCGAGACCGGATACAACAGGGTGCAAGCCTATGGACAGTCCAAGCTGGCCAACCTGCTGTTCACCTTCGAACTGCAGCGGCGCCTGGCGGCCGCGGGCGCTCCGACCATCGCGACCGCCGCCCACCCCGGCTTCTCAGACACCGAATTGATGCGCTACATACCGGTTTTCGTACCGGACATCGTGTGGAAGATCTTCACCCAGCCCGCAGACAAGGGTGCGTTGCCGACGCTTCGCGCGGCCACCGACCCGAATGCGCAGGGTGGCCAGTACTACGGCCCCGACGGGATCGGCGAGGTGAAGGGCCATCCGAAACTCGTTGCCTCGAGCGCACAATCGCGCGACCAAGACATTCAGCGCCGGTTGTGGAACATGTCCGAGGAACTGACCGGCGTCACGTACCCCGTCTGATGCGAACCGTCGAGGAACATCAGCGCGTGGTCGCCGCGTTGATCACCGCCCGCTCACCGGTCGCCGTGCCCATCGCCGACGCGCTGGGCCTGGTGTTGGCGCAAGACGTCGTCGCGCCGTTGTCGCTGCCCGGCTTCGACAACTCCGCGATGGACGGGTACGCCGTCATGGTCGACGACGTGGCGTCGGCCACGCCCGAAAACCCGGTCCGGCTGCCCGTGGCCGAGGACATCCCCGCCGGCCGCACCGACCTTCTGACGCTGAAACCCGGTACGGCGCACCGGATCATGACCGGCGCGATGCTTCCGGCGGGTGCGACGGCGGTGGTGCCGGTGGAGGCGACGAATGCGGCGGTCGACACCGTGGAGATCCGCTCGGCCGCCAGAGACGCCCAGCACATCCGGCGCGCCGGTGAGGACGTCACCGCCGGTACGGCCGTGCTGCGCGGCGGGCAGGTCGTCACACCGGCCGCACTCGGATTGGCCGCCGCACTGGGCCTTGCCGAGCTGACCGTGATACCGCGCCAGCGCGTGCTGGTGATGTCGACCGGCACCGAACTCGTCGCGCCCGGCACACCGCTGGCACCCGGTCAGATCTACGAATCGAACGCGGTGATGCTCGCCGCGGCGCTGCGCGACGCCGGCGCCGACGTGGTGGCCTCCCCCATGACCGGCGACGACGTCGCATCCTTCCGCGCGGCCCTGGCGGAGCACACCGGTGACGCCGACCTGATCATCACGACGGGAGGGGTGAGCGCGGGTGCGTACGAAGTCGTCAAGGACGCGCTCGCGGGAGGCGTCGAGTTCGTCAAGGTGGCCATGCAACCGGGCATGCCGCAGGGTTGTGGCGTCGTCGACGGCGTTCCGATCGTGACCCTGCCCGGCAACCCCGTCAGCGCGCTCGTGTCGTTCGAAGTGTTCCTGCGGGCCCCGTTGCGCGCCGCGATGGGGCTACCCAACCCCGCCCGGCCCCGCCGCGCGGCCGTGCTGACCGAGGACCTCACCTCGCCACGCGGGAAACGCCAGTTCCGCCGCGGCGTGCTGGATGCCGCCGCTGGCACGGTGACCAGCTACGGCCCGCCCGCCTCGCACCACCTGAGGTGGCTGGCCTCGGCGAACTGTCTGCTGGAGATCGCCGAGGATGTCGACGCACTCTCGGCCGGGTCGACTGTTCAGGTGTGGGACCTGACCTGACCCCCGCAATCTCCGCGCCGAGGCGGCGCATGCCTCGATCGAGACCCGGCCCGTAGAATCGCGGGACGATGGCCAGACGCCCCGACCTGAAATCCGGCCCCGCGCGGCTTTTGGCGCTGGCCCGTACCACGATCCCTCCGATGCATCCGGCGGGGCTGCCCTTCGTCGGCGCAAGCCTGGCGCTGGCCGCCCTCGGGAGCAGGAACCGGTGGCTACGCGGCGCCGGGCTCGCATCGGCCGCGGCCAACGCGGCGTTCTTCCGCCACCCCCCCCGCCCGCCCCCCCCCC
>NZ_LQIH01000065.1:0-192538 GCF_001499835.1 Mycolicibacterium novocastrense | reverse complement strand
CCGGCAGACTGTTCCTTCGGCATACCTGCATCCTCGTTTCCAAGGTCAGGAGCCTCCAACATTTCCAGGGCGATTCACGTGGCCCCGGTGCCCGGGCCTTGGCTGCGTGCTGTGATGGAGCCGCCGTGTGCCTCGACGAGTGCTTTTGCGATTGCTAATCCGATGCCGGCCCCGCTCTTGTCGTGGGTGCGTTCTGCTTCCACGCGGTAGAACCGCTCGAATACGTGCGGGAGGTGTTGGGCGGGAATGCCTTCGCCGGTGTCGGAGATGCTGACTTCGAGCTGGTGACGGTCTATGTGGACGCGGACGTCGACGTGGCCGTGCGGGGGTGTGTGCCGCAATGCGTTGTCAAGCAGGTTGGCCAGTACCTGAGCGAGTCGCTGCGGGTCGCCTGAAACTGCAGGAAAGCGGGGTGGCAGGTGTGTGGCCAGGGTTACCTGTTTGGCTCGGTAGCGTTTGGCTGCGGCGCTGACCGCGGTCGTGACCAGCTCGCCGATGTCGGTGTCAGTCATGGTCATTGATGCGGAGCTTTCTTCAGCTTGTGCAAGAGCGGCGGCATCTTGGGCGAAACGCACCAGTCGACGGGTCTGGTCCCGCAGCATGGCAGTGGTGGTCGGAGTCAGTGACTCGACACCGTCTTCGACCGCTTCCATGTAGGCTTCCAGCACCGCGACCGGGGTGCGGATTTCGTGGGCCAGGTCAGCGAAGAGGTGGCGGCGGGTGGCGTCCACGGCCTGCAGGCGCCCAGCCATTTGGTTGAACGCAGTCGCCAGCGCGTCGAAGTCCTGCCCGAGGTGCGGTGGAGCTACCCGCACGTTGTAGCGGCCGTCGGCGACCGCGGTCGCCGCTGAGGCTACTTCTGTGACGGAGCGCTGCAGCCGCCGGCTGATGTACCAGCTGACCGCGAAGGCCGCCAGTGCCGAGACCGCCAATGCGCCGCCCACCGCGGCGACCATGGCGTACTGGTAGGCCTCCTCGGCATGATGCTGCTCGGCCGAATGAGCCGCGACGCCGGCCTGGCGTAGGTGGTCACGAAACAATGGTGGCCCTACGATGGCGGCGACTATCCAGGTGGTCACCGCACCGGCCAGTAACACCATGGTTTGGGCTACCAGTAGTCGCATGCCGATCCCAGGGCGCCTCCAGGCGCGCGCCGGCGCTCGTTGGGCGTTCACGGGCGTGCTCACTGTCCCCCTCCCATCCGGTATCCCACGCCGCGCACGGTCAGCACGTAGCGTGGGGTGCTCGCGTTGTCGCCCAGCTTGCGTCTTAAATGGCCGATGTGGACGTCTACGACGTGCTCGTCACCGACCCACGGTCCCTCCCGCACCGTTTCGAGTAGCTGGCGGCGGGTCAAGACCACGCCTGGTCGCGCAGACAACGCGCTCAGCAAGTCGAACTCGGTGCGAGTCAATCGGATCGGCTCATCATCGAGGTGTACCTCTCGGGCGGCAATGTCGACTTGCAGCTTCCCGAAGCGCCGTGGCGGCGCAGCCTGGTCGCCACCGATCACCGTGCGCGGCCGGCGCAGCAGAGCGCGGATACGGGCCACCAACTCGCGTGGACTGAACGGCTTGGTGATGTAGTCGTCGGCGCCGACGGTCAGCCCTACGATGGTGTCCATTTCCGTGTCACGGGCGGTGAGCATCACCACGTAGGCATCGGAGAAGGTGCGCAGCTGCCGGCACACCTCCAACCCGTCGGCACCGGGCAACCCCAAGTCGAGCACCACCACGTCGGGATCAAACTCGCGCGCCAAAGCCACCGCTTCCGAGCCGTCAACGGCGGTGCGGGTTTCAAACCGGTCACGCTGAAGATAGCTGGCCACCACATCGGCGATCGCCGCCTCGTCGTCGACGATCAATGCGCGGTAGCCCGGCGCGCCTAGACCTCCCTGAGCTGACGTGGCATCCATAGCGTCCATAGTGCCCCGTGAAAACGCACGAACTACACCGACACTGCGCTTACAGCGGCACACTGGCGCCACCCGATTCAGGTCTTGAGTAAATCTTCACAAAACCTCCACTGAATCAGCGGACGTGGGGGGCACCTTGGAGATCGAAAGGAGGTCGGGTCGATACATGGTGCCGTACTGGGGTTGGGAGAATTGGCTGGTGGTTACGGGCACGCTGGCCGCATCCTGGACCGCTGTCGTCGCCATGGCGGTCGCGTGGTTTGGTGCCTTTTCCAGCGACCGGAATACCCGCAGCATGGGTGTGGCGACGCGCGACATGTCGATTGACTCGGCCGATAAGACCCGAGCCGACGGGCCCCGAGGCTCGTGCCCGATCGATGGAGAAGCGACGATCACATGAGTCATGCCTTGTCTATCCATGCGCCCGAACTGCATTCGGCGCGGTACCGCGGGTTGGGCCGCTACGAGCGACCGGACAACCTCGTGGGTCGCACGCCGGTGCTGCGGGTTTCTTCGCCGTTCAGCAGCGCGGACCGCGGATTTTGGGCCAAGCTCGAAGGCGTCAATCCCGGTGGTTTGAAAGACCGCCCCGCAATGCACATGGTGGAGTGCGCCCGAGCGCGCGGCGACCTGCGCCCGGCTGCGCGCATCGTCGAATCCACAAGTGGCACACTGGGCTTAGGGCTGGCGTTGGCCGGCATCGTGTACCACCATCCGGTGACCTTGGTCACCGATCCGGGTATGGAGCCCATCATCGTGTCGATGTTGCGGGCCTATGGCGCCGATGTCGAAATGGTCACCGAGGCGCACCCGACGGGCGGATGGCAGCAGGCGCGCAAAGACCGTGTCGCGGAGCTGCTGGCCGAAGATCTCGAGGCGTGGAATCCCGACCAGTACAACAACCCCGACAACGTCGACGCATACCGGCCGCTGGCCTTAGAGCTCCAAGCTCAGCTCGGGACCGTCGACGTGCTGGTGTGCTCGGTCGGAACCGGGGGCCATTCCGCTGGCGTCGCGCGGGTACTGCGCCAGTTCAATCCGCAATTGCACTTGATCGGGGTGGACACCATCGGGTCAACGATTTTCGGTCAACCCGCCGCGAACCGACTGATGCGCGGGCTGGGCTCGAGTATTTATCCACGCAACGTCGACTACGCCGCATTCGATGAGGTGCACTGGGTGGCGCCGGCGGAGGCGGTGTGGGCCTGCCGTACCTTGGCGGGCACCCATTACGCAACGGGCGGTTGGAGTGTAGGCGCGGTAGCGCTGGTTGCAGGTTGGGCGGCACGCACCTTCTCACGTGAGACGACGATCGCCGCAGTCTTTCCCGATGGGCCACAGCGCTATTTCGACACTGTCTACAACGACGACTACTGCCGTCGCCATGACTTGCTGCTAACGCAGCCGCCGCAGCAGCCCAACGTGATCAACGATCCCGCCCAGGAGGTCGTCACATCATGGACCCGCTGCCCTACGGTGATCGATCCGATGCAGACAGTGGGCTAATCGCCACGGTGGGAGATTGCGGCAGTCTCGGTCGCGAGTCGGACGCGTGGTGTGTCGGGGCATCATTGACGCTTATGGCTCAGCACGCGCTGTCATGCGTCCCCCCGCTTGATGCGCATTTTCGAGAAGGTGTGTGGAGAAAGTTGGACCTGGAGACGGGGCCAGCACGGTGTGTCAGGTGCTGCAGCGCCGTGATGACTAGCAGAATGAGCGGGCGGCCCTCACGGCGGTGTCCAAGCGGTTGACGTTTCACCGTTGAGACGATGGCGAAATCGGACTGACCGACCGTCCGGATCAAGACCCGAAAACGCATAAGACGCGCGATCTTCACGCCGCACCCGCCCGGGCACGTCGGTGCCTCCTGCCGAATTAGGCCGGTTAGCAGAGTCGTCGACAGTACTGACCAAGCCATGGCGTTGGTGACTTTTCGGACCTCATTCGTCAGCGAGGCTGGGCTACTATCGATTCTGCTGGAGCCGGCGACGATTCGTGGCCGGCCGCCGTTGCGCCGACCGAAAACAGATAGTTGAGGCGAGGTCGTACCGGAGTTCCTTGCGCTCATCGGCGCGGTAGTCAATACGGCAGCGATCAACGAGGCGCCGGCTTTGACTTCCCAGCAGGAGCCGACTTCCAAAGTTCACCAGTGCACTTCGTCCGGCCATGCACAGATTCGCGTTCCCCCTCTTGCGCCACGCAGCCCTAATGTCCAAACCGGTCCTGGCGCCGGGCCACCGCATAATCGGTTAGTCGAAGTTTCGAGCCCGGACTCACCACGAGTCGTACACCTAGGACGGAAGGACCGAAAAGTCTAGCGTGCCAATGGAAAAGGAAGTAGGCTGCGCCTTTCTCTGGGTGGCTCGGCGGCTGGCCCCCCTCAGGGAGATTGCTCCGTCGGCCAGTGTGCGTCCGCGGGGCACAGCTTGCCCCAGTGTCCTCCGCGGATTGATACTTCCGACCGGCCAACGTCTTGGTCGTTGGTTCCGGCCCGGCTTCGCGCCAAGGACTTTGAACCAGTTCGACGTGAGTGTCAGCCCTCGTCTGGTGATGCCGCAGGCTAACGCCGTTACCCAAGGATAGTGATGTTGCCGCGCATGCGGTCCGGGTATTAGTTATCCACCTCACAGCCGACAAGGGGAAACCATTCAGGGGTGCTCGTTTTCTGCCTGCCTGCACCACTGCCGACCTTCCGCAGTACGCCTTCATTCCTGAGCTTGCTGCTCTCTCTTGGCTTCCCGGCCTTCAGGGCTTGCCGCCGAGTTGCCCGGGGTGTTGGCTGTCGCAGCGGGGGCATTACAGTTCAGGCTAAGCCGGTATTCGTTGGAGACCACTCGGTAGCGGACTCCTTGACGTCCGTACCGCCCGTCACGGCCGGGGACAGCCTGGACGACCGGAGGTCTCACGAATGTCGATTTCGAAACGCCAGTGACGATGCACTTGCTCAGGGGAAGCCTGTCGCCGACCCGGGTCGCGATGATTGCCGTGCCGCCCTCCTGCGCGATGACCCCCGTCACCTCGGCGTAGGTTTGACCCTCCAGGTGGGCCGCGGCCGACGCAATTCCCGGCAAAGAGAACAGAGCACTTGCCGCAACGGCAGCGGCGGCTGCACCTGCCTTGACGATGATCTTGACCATGATGGGCGCATCCTGTCGATGATCGTTGGCTAGCGTTGCAGCCATCTACCAACTTCAACCGTGCATCGCGATATGCACGAATCGATTGAGTTCTTGCGAAGATTCGTTGAAGATCCGAATCGGCGGCGAGGGCCCCATCAGGCGGTGAGGGCCCAATCAGATTGTGGACGTCGAGCGCTGTTGCCGCGGAGTCCAATACCTGCTTGGCGCGCAGCGGGCGCCATCAACGGTTGGGCAGCCCGTGTCAGCGGCCTGGTGCGGGTAAGCGGTTGCGGACGGTGCTCGGATGAGGCGTTCGACTCGGTGGTCGCCGGCGCCCTACCAACGCTGCTACGAGTGTTCGCGACATTCCGGATGCCGGTGGGTTGTTCACAGTGGCCTGCACGCTCGCGGATAACCGGATGGTGCGCCACGACGACATCTTTCGTTTACGCCAATCGCTTGCCACATGGCCCGAATCGAACAGCATAGGCATCGTGGCATCCGCGGCAGCAGCGCTCTAAATTCATCATTCAGTTGCGTCTTGAACCGATGGCGTCTTTAACGAATCTTCATATCCCCTTCATCGATTCGGTGGGTATCCGAGCGCACCGTGAAGGCGGGAAGGAAACCGGATCCGGCATGATGTGGTACTGGTGCGCGGCGGTGGGCGCCAGGTGGGTTTTGAACCAGGGCGCCGGGAAGCCAGCGTGTGATGAGTGAGTTCGTGGCGTCGGACGGCGGTTTGAGCAGACGGCGGTTTCTGGGGGCCGCCGCCGCAGCCGGGATGGTGTTGGCCGGTTGCACGCGCTCAACCGACAGGATGACGCAACCGGATCCGGTGGCGGTCGCGGAGTCGCGTCGCCCGCACAGCGGACGCACGGTCAGCGCAACAATGACCGCCCAACGCACCCGCGCGGACATCGGCGGGGTGGTTGCCGAGACGCTGTCCTACAACGACACCGTGCCGGGGCCTGTGCTGCGGGCCAGCGTTAGCGATGAGTTGGCGGTCACCGTTCGTAACCGATTGAGCGAGCCGACGTCGGTTCACTGGCATGGCATCGCGCTGCGAAACGATATGGACGGTGCCGCTCCAGCGACGCCCAACATCGATGCCGGACGCGACTTCATCTACCGATTCTCGGTTCCGCACCCGGGAACCTATTGGGCGCATCCCCATACCGGCCTACAGGCCGACACCGGCCTGTACCTTCCGGTGATCGTCGACGACCCGATGGAGCCCGGCGATTATGACGCCGAATGGGTGGTGATGCTGGACGACTGGACCGACGGCGTCGGTTCGAGCCCTCAACAGCTCTATGAGGGGCTTCGCGCCATGGGCCCGCCTGCGCACGATATGCCGGGGATGGGAGACATGGGCGACATGCACGGATCAGCGACGGCGGTGCCCGGGGTGGGCGGCACGGGCGGCAGCGAACTGCTCGGCGGCGATGCCGGAGATATCACCTACCCGTACTACCTGATGAACGGCCGAATCCCGCAAGCTCCGAGCACGTTTCGCGCAAAACCCGGCCAACGCGTTCGTATCCGGCTCATCAACGCCGGCTCGGATACCGCGTTTCGGGTGGCGCTGGCCGGCCACTCGATGATGGTCACACATACCGACGGCTTTCCGGTGGTTCCGACGGAGTTTGACGCTGTGTTGGTCGGGATGGGGGAGCGTTATGACGTGGCGGTCACCGCCGGTGACGGGGCCTTTCCGCTCGTCGCCGCCGCTGAAGGTAAGAACGCCGTGGCGCGAGCGCTGCTGGTCACCGGAGCCGGTGCGCCTGCTGCGCCGGATTTCCGGCCACCGGAGTTGTCTGGGCGCGTCGGCACGGTGGAGCAGCTGAGCGCGGCGTCCAGCGTCACGCTGCCGAGCCGCAGCGCCGACGTGGCACTGCCCGCCGACCTCGCAGGATCAATGGCCGGCTACGATTGGACGATCAATGGTCGGCCGTTCGCCGCTACCGAGTCGCTGAACGTGCAGCAGGGCCAGCGCGTCGCGGTGACGTTCAAGAACATGTCCATGATGTGGCACCCGATGCACCTGCACGGCCATACCTTCGAAGTAGTGCCAGCCGACCGGCGGCGGCCAGGCCCCCGCAAGGACACCGTCAATGTGCTTCCGATGCAGAACCTCACGGTGGTCTTCGATGCCGATAATCCGGGGATATGGATGCTGCACTGCCATAACACCTATCACCAGGAGGCCGGCATGATGACCAGCCTGAACTACAGGACCTGAGGGCCACGCGTCGGCGTTGGACGGACCGACTCAGTGATATCCGTAACATTCCCGGCGTCGATAACTTGTTTACCCACACCTTGGGTTTGGTGTCCGATGCGGCCAAACTATGTACGTAAGCAAATAGTACGTATATGCAGGCAGGATCCCTCAAGAAGTGGCCGGGTGGGTGTCGCCGGATGAAGAGATCCGGTGGCGGGCAAGCAGTTTGCAAACTCTGATGGCCGTGCGTGAGGCGGTGTCTTGTCTGGGCAGATTGAAGAATCGCGACCCGGTAACAACACGGAATCAACTTCGCGCCTGGGCCGTGGCGTACGTGCGCGCTGTTACTGTGGGCAACATTGTGAAACACGAGGCCTCGCGAACCACGACACCGCTGCGCCGACTGATCGGGCTGGCAGTGATCTCGTGGATGCTGGTCGCTGTCACCGGGTGGGCAGCCACCTGTGTGGATCCTCCGGCGCCGCACGGACCCCATGCTGTGGTATCGGCACTCGGGTCTCAGTTCGCTGAAGTCGTCGAGCACCCACACTGTCTGGACGGGTCCATCATCGACCTGCACCACGGTATTGCCGCGGCTGTGCTGCCCCGAGTCACGACCCTGCCCCTTGCGCTTGGATTGGTCACCGCCGTGGCTTTGGCGCTGGGCTGGTGGGGCGCCGCGCTCGGCCCATCCATGCGTGGCCCGCCGCAGGCGGCCCGGGCTGTGCTCTGGGGTCGTGATCGGCTCACCCGGTTCGGTATCACACGCTGCTGAGTGGGCGGCGCATGACCTGTCCGCGCTGCAGCGGACTCGGGTCGATGACTGCTGCCCACCATCCATAGCCGTGCCTCTTCAGCGCTGCGGCACCGACGCAGAAGCGTGGAAACCCCATGAACCATGTCCTATCCGTACACACGCCCGACCTGTCCGCCTCACGTCGCCGCGCCGTCGGCCGGTATCACCGCCGGCCCGCCACGCTGGTCGGCCGCACTCCAGTGCTGTGGATCGGTGCTCCGTTCAGCTCTGAAGAGCGGGGCTTTTGGGCCAAACTCGAGGGCTTCAACCCCGGCGGAATGAAGGACCGCCCGGCCATGCACATGGTGGAGTGTGCCCTAGCCCGTGGCGATCTGCAGCCAGGTGGACGGATCGTTGAATCCACCAGCGGCACACTCGGCTTGGGCCTAACGCTGGCAGGTACTGTATACGGGCATCCGGTGACGCTGGTCACCGATCCCGGTATGGAACCGATTGTTCAACGAATGCTTTCGGCATACGGTGGGCAGGTGGATCTGGTGACCGAACCACACCCGCAGGGCGGTTGGCAGCAGGCGCGCCGCGATCGGGTGGCCGAGATTCTGGCCGGTGACCCGACCGCCTGGTATCCGGATCAGTACAACAATCCCGACAATGTCGACGCGTATCGGAGCTTGGCGCTGGAGTTGCAGAATCAGCTGGGGTCCATAGACGTCTTGGTGTGCTCCGTGGGCACCGGCGGGCATTCGGCCGGCGTGGCGCGGGTGCTGCGCGAGGTCAATCCCGACTTGCGGCTGATCGGCGTCGACACCGTCGGTTCGACGATATTTGGCCAGCCGGCAAGCACGCGGTTGATGCGCGGCCTGGGCTCGAGCATCTACCCCCGCAATGTGGACTACCGCGCATTCAACGAGGTGCACTGGGTGGCGCCCGCGGAGGCGGTGTGGGCATGCCGAGCCTTGGCAGCCACCCACTACGCCAGCGGCGGCTGGAGTGTCGGGGCGGTCGCCCTGGTCGCCGGTTGGGCGGCGCGCACCTACCCGCAGGGCACAAGGATCGCCGCGGTGTTTCCCGACGGCCCGCAACGCTACTTCGACACCGTCTACAACGACGACTACTGCCGAGCGCACGGAATCCTGGCGGGCCCTCCAGGTGCAGAGCCCGCGGTCGTCGCGGAGCCGGCAGAGTGCGTCGTGCAGTCGTGGACGCGGTGCGCGCGGGTGGTTGACCCCGTGGCGGTGGTGCCGTGAGGGCAGTGGCCGCACAGTTCAGGAGTTTTGGTTGGCCGAGCCGGCTGCTGATGATCAACCAGTTCGGCATCAACCTGGGCTTCTACATGCTGATGCCCTACTTGGCGGGATATCTGGCCGGCCCGTTGGGGCTCGCGGCATGGGCGGTCGGTCTCGTGCTGGGCGTGCGTAATTTCTCACAGCAGGGCATGTTCATCGTCGGAGGCACACTCGCTGACCGGTTGGGCTACAAACCGCTCATCGTGGCGGGATGCCTACTGCGTACCGCTGGGTTCGGGTTGCTGGTCGTGGCCGAGTCACTGCCGATGGTGTTAATCGCCTCGGCGGCGACGGGCTTCGCCGGAGCGTTGTTCAACCCGGCGGTACGCGCTTACCTGGCAGCCGATTCCGGTGATCGGCGCGTCGAAGCGTTCGCAGTGTTCAACATCTTCTACCAGGCGGGCATTCTGGCCGGGCCCTTGGCGGGACTGGCGCTGATGGCGCTCGATTTCCGGGTCACCGCGGCAGCGGCGGCGACAGTGTTCGCGCTGCTGACCGTTGCCCAACTCTTCGCCCTTCCCCAGCACAGCGCCACACCCCGAACCGAGAAGGTGTCGGTGCTCGATGACTGGCGCGCCGTGGTGGCCAATCGGTCTTTTCTGCTGTTCGCAGCGGCCATGATCGGCTCCTACGTGTTGTCCTTCCAGGTATATCTCGCGCTGCCACTGCACGCAGCGATTCTGGCGCCCGACGCCGAAACGCTCTTGGTCGCCGCGGTGTTCGTGGTTTCCGGAGTGATCGCCGTGGGCGGACAACTGCGCATCACTCGCGTGTTCGGTGCACGATGGGGCGCGGGACGCTCACTGATAATAGGAACACTCATCTTGGCCATCGCCTTCGTGCCGCTAGCCGTCGTCCCTGATAGTGGCCGGTTCGGCCTGGCGGCCTCCGCAATCGCCTTGCTGTCTGCCGCTGCACTGCTCGCAGTCGGATCAGCAGCGGTATTTCCCTTCGAAATGGACACCGTGGTATCACTCGCCCAGAACCGGTTGGTGGCAACACATTACGGTTTCTATAACACCATCATCGGTGTCGGCATACTCGCCGGCAACTTGGGTACCGGTGCGCTGATGCAAGCCGCGCGCGATGCCGGCGCACCGGAGCTGATCTGGGCAGCGCTGAGCCTCATTGGCGGACTGACGGCATCGGCGCTGTTCTGCCTTAATCGCAGCGGGCGACTGCAGCCAGTGGCGGTCAAAGCAGACATGGATCCAGGTCGAGTGCCCTAGCCCTAACCAGCGTCCTGCGCAGTGACCGCCCGGGGCGGCACGGTACCGGCGCTTGCGCGAACTTCCGAATAGCGGCCATCCGATCTTCTCGAAAAATCGAAAGTAACTGTTTCAAAAGCGTTCTCATCGTTATCCAACCGTGCCCGCAGGCGCATTATCGCTGGCAGTGTTTGAGGTAACGTTGACTAGTAGCTACTGACCTACTACGTACTACGCCCGGGGCGATGAATAGCTGGTCCAGCGGCGATTAGGAGTGGACATGGCTACATTGGCAAAGACGGCGACGATAGTCGCCGGTATCACCACCGCGGCCGTGTTGCTCGCTGTGCCGGCATCTGCTGCCCCAACGGGTCCTGGCTCTGCGCAGGATACGGTGAAAAGCCTTGAGGGCAGTGGATATACGGTCATCGTGAGCAAGACCGGATCCGCGCCCCTCGCGAAGTGCGCCGTGAGCTCGATTCGACCAGGACGCGACGTCACCGAGATGCGCAGAAACGTGCGCGACCGCACCGTGCAGCGGGTGGTGTACAAGACCATCTACGTCGACGTCACCTGCTAGGAGAGGCCACGATGCGGCCCAGTGGCTGACGGCCGATCGACCGGTGCCGCAAGGATGTCTTGGCGGTGATCCCTGAGACCAACGCAAGGAATGAATGATGATCGAGCGCGGGGTTCAACCGTCTGGTCGGGGACGTTTGGCGTAGGACGATTGGAAGCTGCTATCCGTAGTAAGTACGTAGCTACCGTTGTGGTGTACGCCGCGGTGAAAAGGAAGGTGGTGAAGGTTAGTTGCGCTGGCTCCTGGCCACGGCAGCCGTGGTGACTGCTTTCCTGACGCCGTCGGCGGGCACCCCGGTCTCCGCAGCTGTGGCTGCCGGGGCTTTCGGGGTAATTCGTGTTCAACCGGGCCCCGGTGAGGTGGTGGGGGTTGCCCATCCTGTGGTGGTGAAGTTCATTGCGCCGGTCGTCAATAAGGAGGCCGCCGAACGTACTGTTGCAATCACCAGTTCGCAGTCGGTGACCGGTGACTTCACATGGCTCGACGACGTGACGTTGGAGTGGAAGCCGACCGGCTATTGGCCGGCCCACGATGAGATCGGAGTGCGCGCTGGCGGGTTGAAGACCGAGTTCAGCACCGGTGCTGCGGTGGTCAGTATCGCCGACATCGATGCGCACACATTCACCGTCCAAGTCGACGGCGAGGTGGTCCGTGAAATGCCGGCGTCACTGGGCAAGCCCGGTTTCGAAACACCTGTCGGTGACTTCACGGTGTTGGAGAAGCAGCGCAACGTCGTGTTCGACTCACGCACCATCGGTATTCCGCTTGACGACCCGGAGGGCTACCTTATCGACGGCGAATTCGGCGTGCGTGTGACGTGGGGAGGTGTTTACGTGCATTCGGCCCCCTGGTCAGTCGACGCGCAGGGATCGGCCAATGTCAGCCACGGCTGCATCAACCTCAGCCCGGAAAACGCCGAGTGGTATTTCGACATGGTGCGAGTAGGAGATCCCGTCACCGTTCAGGCGTAGCGGCTCGCGCCGATCCAGCGTGAGGTTCGTGCCGTTTCGGCGACAGTGGGCACCGCTGCGCATTCTGTGCGTCCCGCTTCAGCGTTTGTTGAGTCGCGCGCATGCCATGGCGGCCGGTAAGCTCCTCGTCGAACAGTGGAGGTTCAACGGTGCGGGTGCGCGGTTTCGGCGAGTTGGAAGCGGTCATCATGGAACGCGTGTGGGACTACGGTCCTGAGGCGTCGGTGACGGTTCGGGAGATTTTCGAGCAACTGGCCGCCGAACGGCAAATCGCCTACACCACGGTAATGTCCACCATGGACAATCTGCACACCAAAGGCTGGCTGGCCCGCGAACGCGACGGTAGGGCCTACCACTACTGGGCGACGCTATCGCGCGAGCAGCACACCGCACGATTAATGCGTGATGCCCTCAAGGGTGGCGGGCGCTCGGAGCTGGTGCTGAGTCACTTCATCGAGCAGATCGGTCCGCGGGAGTCCGAGCGGCTGCGCACGGCGTTGCGGCGGCTGCCGAAGAAGCGGTCAGGTAAACGGTGAGCATCGCAGCGTGCCTGCTGCTCTACAGCTTCGTGGTGTGTGTGGTCGGCCCGCCGATTTTGCGTCGGCTCACCCGTGAAGGCCATGCTCCCCGCTTTGGTGTGGCGACATGGCTGACTGCCATCGGCAGTGTGCTGATCAGCTGGTTGATGGCCGCGGTGCTCATCGTCGGGGACCTTCTCACCGGCGGCGAACACCGCAACGGTGTGGTGGCGTCGTGTCTTGCCGTGTTGTGCGACGTGCTATCTGGATATGCCGGTCGCATCCCTCAAGTACTGTTGCTGGCCGCTGCAGTCGCCGGTGTCATCGCGGCGTCGCTGGCCGGTGCCCGAATTGCGCGCGCTCTTGCTCGCCTACGGGCAGGGGCGCTCGAGCACGCTGACGGGGTGCGGTTGGTGGGTCGGCCGGTTGGCCAGGACGTGTTCGTCATCGAAGCTTCCGAGCGTGCCGCCTACTGCGTATCGGGTCGCCCACCGGTCATCGTGGTGACGACCGGTGCGCTGGCGGCCCTCGACGACGATCAACTGGGCGCCGTGCTCGCACACGAGCACGCTCACCTGGCGGGGCGCCATCATCAAGTGATAGCCGCCCTACGCAGTCTCGCGGTGGTTTTCCCGAAACTCTCGCTGATGACACAGGGCGCCACCGAGGTGTCGCGGATACTGGAGATGTGTGCCGACGACGCGGCGGCCCGTCGATTCGGTCACCGCACGCTGCTGGCCGGATTGATGTCACTGGCCGGAGCGGCACCGGCAGGGTCACTGGGGGCGGCCGATGTGGCGGTGCTCAGCCGGGCCGAACGTCTGGCGGTTCCTGCCACACCGCCGACACGGATACGCGCCCGGGCAGCGTTGACCAGTGCATCGACGCTGATGGCCGGCGGACCGTTGCTCATTCTTGCGTTGATGGCGTCGGGCACGCTGATGTGCGGTTAGCTCCGAGAATGTCGCGCAAGCGTAGTTCGGCCCACGTGATCGCGAACTCGGACGCAGACACGTGTGGAACTCTACGGAACCCGATGTTGTCCTACTATGGCGGTCAGTAGGAAATCACGGTAGCCGTTTCGCCCGCCCTGATGCGCAACCGCGGGTCGGCTGCGACAGCGCCACTGGCCAGACGGGTGGCCCACAGATGTCAGGAGTTGTGATGTCTCGTCCTGAGCGCCAGCACGCTGAGACGCCCCCGGAACCGCTCGGACACTACACCTCTCACATGCACAGCCCTAGCCCGAGCGAGCACGACCCGCAGGCCGGACACGGGGAACACTTGGCTTACATCGGCCACGACGCCCCGGGCTCGGGCCATGACCGCCATGCCGGGCACGGGTCGCATGGGGAGATGTTCCGCCGCAGGTTCTGGCTCAGCTTGGTTTTGTCGGTACCGGTGGTGCTGTTCAGCCATATGGTCGCCGAACTGTTCGGCTACACGCTGCCCGCGATTCCAGGTGTCCAATGGATACCACCGATTCTGGGCACGCTCATCTTCGTCTACGGCGGTATGCCTTTTCTCACCGGTGGGTGGGCCGAGCTGAAGTCCCGTCGTCCGGGGATGATGCTGCTGATCGGTATGGCGATCACCGTCGCGTTCATCGCTTCGTGGGTTACCACCCTCGATATCGGCGGCTTCAACTTGGATTTCTGGTGGGAACTGGCGCTGCTGATCGTCATCATGTTGCTGGGTCATTGGCTCGAGATGCGCGCCCTGGGTTCGGCGTCCGGGGCACTCGACGCGCTGGCCGCGATGCTGCCCGACAAAGCCGAGAAGGTCACCGACGTCGGAATTCAGGAAGTTGCTCTCTCGGAGTTGGCATTCGGCGATCTGGTATTGGTGCGGGCCGGCGCCCGAGTGCCTGCCGACGGCACTGTAACCGACGGCCGCGCCGAGGTGGATGAATCGATGATCACCGGCGAGTCCAAGCCCGTAGCCAGACAGGTGGGTGACACGGTGGTGGCCGGCACCGTTGCCACCGATAGCGCATTGCGCGTTCGGATTACCGCGATCGGAGAAGACACCGCTCTGGCCGGCATCCAGCGCATGGTGGCCGACGCGCAGGCTTCGTCCTCGAAGGCCCAGGCACTCGCCGACAAAGCCGCAGCGTTTCTGTTCTATTTCGCCGCGGGCGCAGGCATCCTCACCTTCATCGGGTGGGCGCTGCTCGGCAACCTCGACGACGCCGTAGTGCGGACCGTCACCGTGCTCGTCATAGCCTGCCCGCACGCCCTCGGATTGGCGATCCCTCTCGTCATCGCGATCTCCACCGAGCGCGCCGCCAGGGCAGGGGTGCTCATCAAGGATCGGCTTGCCCTCGAGCGCATGCGCACGGTCGATGTCGTCCTCTTCGATAAGACCGGAACTTTGACTCAGGGGCGGCATCAGGTGACCGGCGTCGCCGTTACGAGCGGCGTCGGCGAACACCAGCTAGTGGCCTTGGCCGCAGCAGTCGAGTCAGACAGCGAACATCCCGTGGCGCGCGCGATTGTTTCTGCAGCGGACGCCCTGCCTTCCGCCGAGCGCCTCACTGCCACGGACTTCAAGTCACTGCCCGGGCGCGGGGTGCAGGCCCGCGTCCAGGGTGCCGACGTGTCGGTCGGCGGCCCTGCGATGCTGGCGGACCTGGGCCTGCCCGTACCCGACGATGTCAGCGCGGTGACCGACGAATGGGTGCAGCGGGGCGCGTCAGTACTTCATATCGCCCGAGATGGCCAGGTGCTCGGCGCGGTGGCGCTCGAGGATGCGGTTCGAGAGGAGTCCCGTCAGGCGATCGACGCCCTGCACGCCCGAGATATCAAAGTAGCCTTAATCACCGGCGACGCTCGACAGGTCGCCGACGCCGTCGCCACCGATCTGGGAATCGACGAAGTCTTCGCCGAGGTCCTGCCCGAGCATAAGGACGCGAAAGTCGCCGAATTACAGAGTCGCGGCCAGCGGGTCGCGATGGTCGGCGACGGCGTCAACGACGCACCCGCACTGGCCCGGGCCGAGGTAGGCGTCGCGATCGGTGCCGGCACCGATGTCGCGATCGAATCCGCCGGGGTGGTGCTGGCGACCAACGACCCGCGCGCGGTGCTGTCGATCATCGAACTTTCCCACGCCAGTTACCGCAAGATGTGGCAGAACCTGGTGTGGGCAACCGGATACAACATCATCGCCGTACCCTTGGCCGCCGGTGTGCTGGCCTTCGCCGGAGTGCTGATGCCGCCGGCGGCCGCCGCCGTGCTCATGTCGATCTCGACGATCGTTGTCGCGCTCAACGCGCAACTGTTGCGCCGCCTCGACCTCAATCCCGCACACCTAGCGCGCGCCTGAGCACCCCTACACCCGCGTCACGAGAGACCGTCAGCCAGGCCCATGTGGAAATCATCGCTGCATGCCTGAACCGCCGCCGGCCTCGTCGTGTTCGAGCCACCGGACACACCACACCGCATCGGGGGCATAGGAGTAACTGATTTGCGAGCGGCTCGACGATGAAAGACCATCGAGAAGGTGCGCCCGACACTTGCCCACCGTCGCGATCAACCCGGCGTGGCCGCCAATCCGTGCTTGGCGCGCCGGCGGCCGGGGTGCGCCGCACGGATCGCGCATACCATCGCGCAGTGGGCCACCGCTCTGAAAGCCGGGTCAGTCACGAGTCGCTTGGCCGTTCGGATAGGCGAAAACGATTTCGGTTGTCTGGGCATGACTTCTCCATCGGTCACAATGTGCCGACTTCGTTTGCCGCAACCAGGTGTAGCGAGAGGGGTAGTGGTGGGATCACGCTGACGCTTCTCATCCTACGGCTCTGGCACCAATAACTGGATCTTTCGTTGGTCGCGCTCTGCTGCGATACGACTGGTGCCGTATCCTTCCATGCCGACCCGCTGCTGCGAGCCGGATGCCTACGGAACCAATCTGACCCCTGGAATGCCTGCGGTGCAAGGTAACTGGCGTATCGCCTCCTGGTATCCAAGCCGCCGGCGTTCGACGCAGGCGGATGCGATCCGTCGGGTACTTGACGGCAGAGCGACCTTGTCCTACGGGGTTTGACCGTAGATGTGTGGGGTATGCGCCTTTTGTCCATGGGTTGTGGCTGTGCGGTTCGGCTGGCCGCAATCACCCGGATAGCCGCGTCTTGCTGGAACTTCGCGGCACAACACCTGACAACAGTGATGGAGTGAGGCAAATGAGCACCGCAGCTGAAATGCTGGAAACCTACCCGCAGGATCTCGGCGGCATCGACCGTGCGGCATTGACGACGTGCATCGAAACCTGTATCGAATGCGCACAGGCATGTACCGCATGCGCCGATGCCTGTCTCAGTGAACAATCGGTCCAAAAACTGACCACCTGCATTCGCACCAACCTCGATTGTGCCGATCTGTGTGAGACGACGAGTCGGGTGCTTTCGCGCCACACCGGCTACGATGCCAATCTGACCCGTTCGGTGTTGCAGGCCTGCGCCACGGCGTGTCAGTCCTGCGGCGATGAATGCGCTAAGCATGCCGAGCATCACGAACACTGCCGAATCTGCGCCGCGGTGTGTCGGCGTTGCGGGCAGGCGTGCGAACAGCTGCTCGCATCGCTGGGCTGATCGCTGCGAAACCTCCCGACGGCACAAGCGGCGACCACAATACACCGGGTGAGCCGGCCGATGGTCCCCCATGAGAAGGAGGAATGCACCAATGGCCACAGTCGAATACCGCGTTTCCGGCATGACATGCGGGCACTGCGAGGTGTCGGTGCGCGAGGAAGTCAGATCCCTGGCCGGCGTCAAGCATGTCGAGGTGAGCGCTGCCACCGGCAAACTGGTTGTCACCAGTGAGGAGCACATCGCCGATGCGGCCGTCATGGCGGCCGTAGACGAGGCCGGATACACCGCCGTGCGGATGACCTGAGGACGTCCAGGCGCAGCAGCGGGACCCCCACGGTGCCTCGACGCCACTACGCTCAGCCGAACCGGCCCAGGTGCTGACGCGGGTTGCGCCAGCGGGCAGCTCTCTGCCACGGCTCCTCATGGCGATTCAGGGAGGTTGCAACCGCTCGAATCGCGCCGGGGATGTGTGACGCTCCCTGCGCTTCCAGCGCGCCCTTCGAAAGCCGCTTCGGTGGCTGCAGGCGTGGCAGTCTTGGCATGAACGACACGGCCATACGCGAACTTTCGCTACCTGTCTCAGATCGTGCTTTCGCTATCTACTATTTAGTTTAGTATGTGCTGGGGCGGCTGGGGCGCTGGTCCGTTCTCCCTAGCTCGGGTGGCGCCTCAGTCGTTCTTACATGCCAACCGGCGCTGATGCGAAGGCCATCGAGGTCGCGAGAAGCATTGTGCTGGCCGAGGACACGACACCGAGCCTACGAATTGCAGACTGCAGATCATCAGGCGAAGGCACTAGGTCATAAGACAGTAGGAGAGGTGACATCGGAATGCATGGCGATGACGGGTGGATGTGGCATGACGGCTGGGGCTGGGGCGGCTGGGCGTTAATGGTTTTCGCGATGGTATTGGTGTTGGCGGCGATCCTCACGGTCGTGGTGCTGGCCATGCGCTATCTGACTCGTAACAGCACTTCTTCGCCGCCTAGTTACTCACCCTTCGGCCGGGCCGAAGATGTGCTCGCCGAACGCTACGCGCAGGGTGAATTGGATGACGACGAGTACCGTCGGCGCCTCAGCGTGCTCAGGAAGCATAGGGAAGCACCATGAACGGCTTTCGTCTGGCGCTGGGGAAGTCTATTGCCTTCGGCGAGACCGGCTGTCTTCCGGTGGACTCGCTATGTGCCGCATCGCCTGAAGCGAATTTCGGTCTATGAGTAAATGGGGAGTTCTGCTACATCCAATAGCCGTAATTGCTGTGCTGGCAATGGCGTTGGCGAGTTGCTCAGGCGAAGCGGATGGACCCGCGAGACAGGAAGGCCCATCGCCCGAGCCGGCTGGCAGCGTAACCGGCTCGGTATGGGTAGCAAATGAAGACGGCGACAGCATGACGGTCATCGATGCGTCGACGAACGCTGTGATCGCCACGCTCGACGGGATCGAGGAGCCGCACAACGTTCAAGTGGGCGCTGGCGGGGACACCGTGTACGCGGTCAGCGGCAGCGAAAATCTATTGGTGGCGATCGACGCAGCGACGTTTGCGGTCGCGGCAACCGCCCCAACCGGTGCAGAGCCTGCGCACGTCATCGAAGCAAACGGCAAGGTCTACGTGACCAATGCAGCTGATGGCACGGTGTCGGTGTACCGGTCTCCTGGCCTGCAGCCGACCGGCCGCATCACGCTTGGCGGGATGCCGCACGGTCTGCGACCCGCCGGTGACGGCTCGGTCATCGTTGTGGCCAACACCATGGCCGGTGCGCTCGATGTGATCGATCCCGCCACTGACACGCTGTTGGGCTCGGCCCCGGTGGGCAGGGGTCCTGCTCAGGTAGCCGTCACCGCCGATGGCCGTTATGCCTACACAGGTATCAGTGAACCGTCGTCGGTGGCGAAGGTGGATCTGGCTACTCGGACGGTGGTTGGTACCGCACCCACGCCGACCTCGCCAGTCCAGGTCTTTCTGACTCCCGATGGAGAAACAGTTGTGTCCGCAGACCAGGGCACACGCGATCGACCAGGAAACACCGCGTCGGTGATCGACACCCGTTCAATGACTGTCCGCAGCAGAGTAGACACCGGTTCCGGACCCCACGGTGTCGTTATCGATGACACGGGCACACGGGCATGGGTGACCAACAGCTACAGCGACACAGTCTCGGTTATCGAATTGGCCACGTCTTCGGTGGGGGCAACGGTTCGAACCGGCGCCGAGCCCACCGGCATCAGCTATTCGGTCCGCCGCCCTGCGCCTGGCGCGTCCACAACGACGACATTGAAGGTGCCAGAACCGGCGACCAGCAATCGAAAAGAGCCGTCCAACGACCACGGGCATTAGCCGCAGACCACACCGACTGCAATTTGCGACGCGTCCATCGGTCGTGTCCGGCGGTGGGCTTGCGTGATTCGCATGACCAAGTCGCTCGCCATAAGAACAGCTTGCTCGAGTTCGGTCTGGACATCACGGAGGTCATCGCGGTCTCCCCGTTCGTCCTTTGGTGTTGCTTCGGCTCGTCGGCGCCCTAGAAAGTTGCTTGGCCGTCAGGTGCAGTGGCAACTGGCCGGCATCTTCGGTGCCGCCGGTATCCCGGCCACGCTCGTGCCGACAGTCAGGTAACTCCTCAGGGGTCGCACCACGTAAGACCTCATGTTGGGGCCCTGCTGTGGCGAGACACCGCCGCGATGATCATCGCAGGGTGGCAGATGCTCTCTCACTCCGGCGCGCGAGCACCGCCTGCGGGGAACACGCCGCAATGTTCGTGTTTTCTACATGTTTGACTCGTCCGAGTCTGGCCGGTCGGCCAGGAATCGTTTCCGAAAAGGGCGCCCGCCGCCCTGTGACTAGGGGTGACTATCTGCATTACCGTCGTGGCCGGTCTTGGAATGCGGGATCGGTTGGGGGGGCAGAGTTCCCGGATCCCGCCCCAGGCGGGCGCATTCCGCGGGTGTAGTGCACGGCCGTCCCAACACCGCTGGTACGTCGGGGTTCCCGGGGATGGTGCCTTGCGGTGTTCTGGGAACGAGGTGGGGCACACACGTCCCGGTCAGCGGATCTGGTTCCTCGCCGGATACACACGGTTGCGCTGACGCGGTCGGCTCGTCGGTCACCGCAGGGACGAGGGTCAACAGCAGCCCGGCCACGGCTGCAATCCCTACCCTCACAAGAAGTCGCCGCACGGGATTGTCGATAGCCATCACGATGCTCTCTGTCGATGAGGCCCGCTGGAAGTTTCCATGGGGTTACCTAGTACTAACAATGTCAATACTAGCGATGGTGGCGTCGGGGGCCAAGGCGTGCCCACGACGTCTGCGAGGCCGCTCACTGCGGGAACAAACTAAGACCATCGCATCAGGTCGTGATCTTCGTATGTGATCGTTCGCCCCTTAAGACTCTTCACCTCAGTACTGCATGCGTTAGTAATAACGGGGGCTTCGTCCCAGCCAACAAAGGCGTGTCTTTGGTCGCCGGTACTGGAGGCTCCGGTCGGACCGGTGAGACCGTGACCGGGAAGCCCGATCCGGTGCATGAACCGTCTGTGCGGTTGGTCGGCCTGACTGGTCGCCCGAACGACCGGGGCCCATGATGACCGTAGCGCGATCTGTCAGCGATGTCGTGAGCTGTGATGTTCTACACCGGATGGCCGGTCCAGCGCACCGGTTGGCTGGCTCACTGCAGCCGGAGATGGACAGTCTCATCACCATCGTCACCGTCGGCGCCCTACGGCTACAGCTTGCTCGTCGACTGAGGAATCGAAGTTGAGCCGAGCGTGGCCGCGTTATGTCGGCGGACAACGTGGCTGAACCGCATGCGCATCGCGTGGTCGGCCATGGGGCCCTGGGCTCCGCAGGAAGAGGGCGCCGCAGAGCGCCCTGGAGCCAGGCAGCCGCCGCGATGTGAACCGTAATCTTGCCGCCTATCCGCGTCGACGCTGCGTTCTTCGGTCGGTCTTCTCGATTGCGCCCTTGACATCTCGCCCCGTCGGGGAACCTGGTCGCTTTAAAAGCGGTTCTGCTGGCTCACCGTTAGACGGATTCTCTCTACCCGGCGTTTAAAGAAGTATGGACCTACTGCGTAGATCCCCGATAGAGTATAAAACGGCATCACCATTTGTCGATGAGGACGTCCATGCAAGACAGCGTGGACCATCGGCGCCGACGCAAGAAGGGGAGGGATTCCTTGTCCTCAAGTGCGCTTCGGCCATCGTGACGCTGCCGCAGTCGGCGATTCACGCGCCGCAGCATCATGCTTATTTGCTGGACGGGCACCTGGCCGGCGAGCGGCCCGGCTGGTTTAGTCCCCGCTTCGGCGGAGGAAGCGTCTACTCCGGAACCGGCACTGCAAGGGTGTCGACTCGCCAGTTCTGGATCAACGCGGAATTCAAGTGCAGTGTTTGGAGTAAGAATGGCCTGGAATCACAGGCAACTCAAAAGGAGGCATTATGACAGTGAGCAGGCGCAACCTTTGCGGCCGCGTTCCACGGGGTGTGGTTGGCGCAGCCCTTGGCGGCGTGGCGGCGGGAATGTTGGCATTGGCGGCAGCCGGTGCTGCGGGTGCGCAGCCACCGCCGCCGGATCCGTGTTCTCCGGCAGCGGTGATGCGGGCACACGCCGCCGCTATGAACCAGATGGCCGGCTATCTAGATTCCCGTCCGGACGTCCAGCAGCTGTTCATCGATGCTCGAGGCAAGGCAACGCCCCAGGAGCGTCAGGCCGTGATCAAGGCCTTCACGGACACCCACCCAGACGTCGCGGCCACGTTCCATAACATCCACCAACCGGTCAGCGATCTGAACGCGAGGTGCGGCCTGCCCATGCATCAAGGCATGATGCCCGGCGACATGGGGACTGGGGGAATGATGCCCGGTGACATGGGGACGGGGGGAATGATGCCCGGCGGTATGGGGACTGGGGGAACGATGCCAGGCGGGATGGGGACTGGACAATAAGTCGTGCGCGATGGTCGCCTGATCATCAAAACAGCCAGAGGAAGGTTGTGACGCGAAGTACGTTCTCTTGCTGCTCGACAGGGCAGACTTCAAGAGGTAGGTGTCATCGGTAGGCGCCAGCTCAAGCGGTGCGCGGTCTCTGTGAGGGCAGACCGATCTCGCCGGAGCTTGGCCGCCCACCGACATGACCAATTTCGCTTATGAACTTGCTCTGTGCGGAGGGGTCTCAGCTACTGGTAACCCGCCATATTCGATACCGCCGTATTCCTCCAATTTGATACAGCGTGTATGCCAGCCGGGCCGTCTGCGCGGAACCTATCCTTGAGATGCACTCCACGCTACGAAACCCGAACTGCGTGGCAGACGAACGAGAACTTGGCGGCCGAATTGATCTACGGCGCTACGCTCCAGATCGAGCCTGCCTTCTGTTTAGCCGGCGCGACGGTCGCTTTGAACTCGAATGGCATCAGCAACGGTGGCTACTGCCCGAAAACTTGACTCGGGAAGTCGATCCTTGATTTCTGTCTTGGCGAGGACTTCGTTCGCTGAGCGAGCGACATCTGCTGCCCGCTCAGCGAGCCGGGCGACGTGGTTGAGCCGCCAGGCTGCATCGGGCATTTTGTTGAGCTCATCGAGTTCACGAGCGCGCGATCGCACGGCGTGCTGGCGCCAGTCCGCAGTCATGCTGGAGGCTCCGTTAGGGCAACACGCAGGGTCTGTGCAGGTAAGGCTCCCTCGCAGGTGGCCATTATTGATCAGCACTTCTGCCACCCGGCCGGATACACTGCGCCCGAACCGGCTCAAATAGATGTGCCGGGGCATCTTGAGTTCTTTCTTCTTGTCAGGCGGTGGCGGCGGCTTAGGCCTCCGAGTACGGGAAAGCTGCGCGAAGTCACAGCGCTCGTCGACTCCCGGCCCGGTCTGATAGCCAACTGCCCCGGCAGCAACTGCAGCGAGACCGTATTGGCCCTGACGCCAGGCGATTACCGGCGCCGCCGCGCTTAGATGCCTGACGGTGGCCAAGTATGAGCCGATCCGGTCCTCGGTATCGCCATTTTTGGCACGGCTAGACGATAAGGCCACGGGCATGTATCGGACGTTGAGGCTGGCCAGGCTGCGGAGAAACTCGTCGACGCCCGTATCCCAATACTTCCGAGCGCCAAAGCTTTTCAAGCTTCCGACAAAAATTGGTGCTACTGGCAGGTTGATTCCTTCACTTTTCAGGTATTCCGCGGATGTCCTGTTGGCCACCAGCTGAACCCGAAACCAGGGATCGTCTGGAGACTTCGCGTAAAAATACGGGGGCACCAAGATCGTTGCGCCACGGTTGAGTTGAAACGCGATCGATTTCTGCACAAGCGTCGCAAGTGCTGACTCGTCCAAGAAGTACTCAGCCGAAAACGCGTGAGAGTCGGCGAAATCGAGCGTAGCCCAGCCCTTATCGGCGACCTGCTCATCCTGGAACAGGTGCGTTAGCGGGTCGACAATCAGCGGTAGACCGGCCCCCTCGGCGGCCTGACGCAAGGCCGGCTGGGCGTCAGCCGTCGGAGCGTCAACGACAAGACCCCGCATCGGCACTGCGCGCCCACCGAACGGCACGCCTGCGGTCGCCGGCGCCAGAAGCTCGTCGACAACGAGGTTGTCGGACCGACCAGCACGCACGAAGAGGTTCACGAGACCCCTCCTATCCAGGGGATTTCCTATTGATCCAAATCTTATTGCGAAGTATAGTACGAAGTACAGAACGAATCTTATCACGAACCTTGAGGAGAAGCATGAACATGGCCGCGGGCAAGGCGCAGTCCCTCGTTTACACCAGGGTCGTGGCTGACGCGCGTCGCGGACTGACAGTGAGTGAGATCGGAGGGGTCACCGGTGTCAGCGAGAGGGCCGTCCAGAACTGGGCGGCCGGCAAGAGCAAACCGGAGGGCGATTCACGGGAGCGTCTACTTGAACTCAAGTACGTCATAGAGGGTCTGGCCGATGTCTACGAAGACGAAGGAATCGAGATCTGGTTGCACTCACGGCAACGGAGCCTCAGGGGTCGATCACCATTGGAGCTCTTGAGGGAGGGACGGTTCACTGAAGTACTTGACGCCGTCGACCGGCTGGCTGGTGGTCCCAAGCGATGAGCCGAGCCAGAACTCTAGCGGAGCGAGTTGCCGGAGTCGGTGGTGCCGATGTCGCTGGTGTGTTTCTTCGCCACGCGGCGTGTAATCGCGATGCGTTCGCAGGCGGATATGGCGGTCGGTGGGGAGAGTTGTTTCCAGTCGTATATCTGGGCAGACCCCTCGACAGTTGCATTGAAGAGGCGTACCGCCATCTTGTGGACGACGCCGGAGTGCCGGCGCGTTTGGTGAAGCCGCGCGTCTTGTACCGCGTCCGAGTCGATGTTGAGAACGTCCTGGATCTACGCTCGGCGGATGCGCGATCGGAAGTGGGGTTGGCCGACGCCGACATCGCTTCGGATGTGGGCAATTATGCGGCGTGCCAACGTGTCGCGGCGACCGCTCACCAGCTTGAGTACCACGGGATAATTGTCCCTGCGGCAACTGGGCTGGGCGAAACACTCGCTGTGTTCCGTCAGCGGGTGCGCATTGCCGAACTCCCGACAGTTGTCGATGAGCAGCAATGGGCTACACTCCCGCCGCGCCCAGGCTCACAATCAGCGCGTCTAACTATTGTGAGCGACTAACCCTCATGAGCTGAAAGGCGGCTACTAACAACTGGTAGCCGGCGGTGGGGCAGGAGGCCTAAACCGAAGGCCGTTGCGGCACAAGAATTACATTGCGCATGGGGCGAGTGGTTGTCAATTATGTTGCAGCACAGCGTGATAACGATTGCGACAATAACCGTAACTCGCCGTATTCGATCCGGCCGTATTGCCGTACTGTAGGCACCCAGATCAGTTTTGGGCGACAGAGGAGTGTCGCGCCAGTTGGTCGAAATCGTCTCAAGGAAACAAGTCACCGCGGCGTGGCGAGATCGTTTGCTGAGATGCGGAAAGGGTTGCTCTTGCGCGATGGCCAATCAGCTCAAAGAGCGGGAACACGGACTTGCCAGACATCCGCGGTCTGGCTGAGCGGCGCGAGGCAATGCTCCGGATCACTTGGCCTCGTTGCCGGGATACGGCCGCATGTACAACATGCTTGGCGTGGGGTGGTTGCCCTGCAGCACCCGTTGAGCCACGGTGGGATCGAGGTGCTGACCGTATGTGGACTCCGCGATCTCGATCAGCTCCGACAGGGAGTGCACCGTTAGTGCCTTAGCCGGGTCCCCTGGACTTTCGTGGGTGTGGAGCCATGCAGTATTCGCCTCGGGGATGTAATGCGCCAGTGCGCTATAGGTCGACCCAGTTCCCGGAATGGGCAACCGGACATGGCGAGTGGGATCGGCTCCTTCGGCCAAGGAGGCCGTTAGGGTGGTCTGCCCTCCCTGTTTCTGAACGATGGTGGCGTGGATGTCGTCTGGCATCATGACGGCTGTATCGGGCATGAAGCGAAAGGGTTTACCGTTCCTTCCGCTGACGCGAACTAGATATCCCCCGACGGTCTCGACGTCTTCCCAAGCGATCAGGCTGGTCATGGCGGTAAAGAATCGATTTTCTAATTCCAGATCGGCCGGCGCCGAAGGATCTTGGAAGACTTCGCTGAACGCGCTGAATGCTTGGCGGTCTCCAATCCATCCGGTCTGGATTGCGGTTCGATCTTCTTGTTCCCCATGGGAAATCACGGTGATTCGAGGTGTGGGTTTACGCGCGACTACCAGGAAGCTCTTCGAAGCTCCTGCTGTTTCATGCATTTCGGCTGAAAGTGAACGTAACGCATCCTCGATTCCATCAATAGATCGACCACGCAGTTCGGCTACCCGGTTGACTGCGGATGCGGGAGTGTCCCCGGCGAAGCCGACGACGACGTCGTCGTCGACGATCACGACCTTCTGGCCAGGATTGCCCAACGTCTGCCGGTTGGAGGTGTCGTCGTTCTGGTCAGTAATCTTGGTGTCGGAGAACAATGTCACTTTCCCGGCATCGGGATCTATCACTTTTGCGATCACAAACGTCATATCTCGTCCTTGCACGCTGCATCCGCCGATGTCAACGACGCTCCACGTGTCAGGTTCTCCTGACGCGGCAGCGCATCCTGTCGGACGTAGCCGTACCAGGCTGAGCCGCACTCCGTGCCAGCTGCCGCATCGTGTCTCCATATTCTGCGGACAGCCTGGCCTAGATTCGGGTGATGGCCGATCGTTTTCCGGATCAGGTTGCCGAAACCATCGGACAGTTCCAGGTGGTGTCGCGTCCTCCCGCCGACGGCACAACCGAGCAAGTCGATGTGCCGCAGCGCACCGGTGTGTTGCGCTTCCGGGACAATGCGGTCGAACTCGAAGTGAGTCCTGGATTCAATCCAGTTGTGTCCTGGACCCGGCGCGGGCCAGGTTCGTGGGCCGGTGGGCCGCCCGAGGAGCGCATCACCGACGGTGCCGTTGTTCTGGGAGCTATCGCCCGCCAACCGGGGGAAGTGTCGTTGTGGGGAGTTCGCAGCGTAAGTCGGCAGCTGCTGGGGTTTCCTTCACCCCAGCAAGAGGAGCAGCGCAGCCGCGAGGTGCTGGCGGCGGACTGGTGCCTTGTCGGCGCGCTCCTCTCGAGTGACGACACCGGGTTCAACAAGGTGGAACTGGATGTGACCGGGCTGCACTCGTTCGCAGACATGCCAAGCGTCCGTGTGGAGATGGCGGAGTGGGGCAAAGTGCCTATGTCGTTTGTGTATGACCCGCCAGATGCCGCAGCCGGAGCGACGTCGACACCGATACCCGGGGAGGTGCGGTTCGACCCTCGGGCGACATTGCCGGCGTTCGGAGGCCCGGACATCAGTGTCACTACAGACACACGATTGATGATGTCCTTCGAGGGGGGTGTGCCACTTCCGGTGGTGGTGTCCGACGTCTCGATTCCGATCACGAGTTTGCTGACGATCCTGCATGGCGCCGACTGCCGGGTGCGTCGGTTGAGTGTTTCGACGCCGGCTGGAGATTCGGCAGATGTTTACGGGCACATTGTCGATGTGGATGCACCCCGCGACACAGCTGGGGATGTTCTGACTACCCTGGCCAGGGCTGGCGGCGCCGACTTCGTCGGCCGGTGGCTTGATTTGGCGAAGCGGACCTCTCCGGTGCCGCAGATCTTGGCCGCCGCGTACTCCGGTGAGTTCGCCACTGTGGAGGCGGAGGCACTCTACTTGTGCACAGCAGCGGAGACCTTGCACCGTCGATTGAATCCAGATGAGCGGCGATGGACCGCTGAGGCTGTCGAAGACGGGCTATTAGGGCTGGCGGGGGCCACGATGCCGGACGAGGTCCGACAAGCACTCAAACAGGCACTGAGCCAGTACCTCTTCGAGCCTTCGTTCCCGATGCGGATCGAGGCACTAGCCACCCGCGTCGCTGCGGTGCTTCCCGGCTGTGTGGGCCGGGTGAATCGGTGGAAACGGGCGGTGACCGACCAGCGAAACGCGCTCGCCCATGGATTACCCCCACCAGGTAGCGGAATCGACCTCACGAAGATGCACGCCATATCGAGGTCGCTGCGCTGGGTCCTGACCGTTTACTTGTTGCTGGAAGCGGGCGCCCCCGCTGAGCAAGTTTCAGAGTCGACCCAGGCGAATGAACGATACGAGCGCGACTGGCGGAACTGGCGCCGAGTGTGGCCAAGAGTTTTCGCGGATCCAGTTTAAACGCCAATAGCAGCGAATACCGTTGTACAGCAACGGAATATAGAGTTTTCCGATAACCTGCCATATTCGATTTCGCCGTGTTCTTGGGTCCCCCCGGGGGCGCCGAAGATTAGTAGCCCTGGGGGGTGAAGGGCCTGAGGGACGATTTCGCAAAGCCCCTTTTGAGCGTCCAGCGTGTCCACGGCGATGTCGGACCTTCGCCGTACCCTGGGGTCAACGTTTGCTCTATGGGAGATGTCAACATGCCGAAACGATCTAACGAGTTTCAGCGTCTAGTGGCGATGCTGACCATGCTGAGGAGTGACGGCGCGACCGTGCACGAATCAGTCGAAGTGATGGAGATTGCCTCGCAAGAATGTCGCGAGGTCGACGTCGTGGCCTTCGGGAAGGTCGCTGGCCATCAGAGCGCAGTTTTCATTGAATGCCGCGACTGGAAGCGCCCACAGGACGTCCAGTGGGTAGAGCAAGCTCGTACGAAGTTCGATGATTTAGGCGCGAACGTGAAAATTCTCGTGTCGTCGAGCGGATTTACGAAGACGGCGCTGGCGAAAGCTGCTCGCTATGGAATCAAGACAATCACGACCGGTGAAGTCACGCCCGAGTTCGTCGGAAAGGTCGTCAACAGTGCTGATAGCGCCCAATATTGGCATTGGGTCACCCTCGTGCAGAAGGCAATCGTCGTCATCACTCGCGACGGTGTAACCCAGCAGCAAGAGCTGCCCGGAAACGTTCCGGTTTTGTACGCCGACGGTTCAGAAGCTTCGATGTTCGAAGACCTCGTAAACCATGTCACGCGACAGCACACGTGGGCTCACGACCGGTGGGAGGAGGTGGCACGCAAAGGGGAGGAGCTGTACGGCGAAGGCAAAGTGAAGTACGTCGCAACAGCCGATGGGCCGGAGCCGAGATCCAACGGCCAGAAGGTGTATGTCAAAGGGATCTCGCACGTGTCGGGCCAGGAAGAACTGTTCGAGATCGCCAATGTCATCGTCACTTTCGAGGCCAAATGGACCGTGGCAGATGTGCCTCTAGCCCACGGTGAGTACGACGGAACATATTTCTCCACGGGCACAGCGCCCTTCGGTGAGGGCAACACGGTGCAGTTGGTCTATGCAGAAACTCCCCAGGGCGAATTTGATGTAATCGGCCGCCTCGACGGCACCCTCGACACACTTGGAATCCAGATCCCGGCCGAAACCGCTGATCCCGCGACTGATACGCCCGAGTCGGCCAACCGAGGCGGGTAGGTTGAGGGCCGCTCAGCCCGGCAGCGTCTATGCGGCAACCGCGCCGATCCCGCGGTTGTCGGTGGCGATTGGCAGAATTTCCTCGGTGAGCTCTAGTGCGCCAAGTTGCCGCATTGTCTACGACGACGAGTTTCGCTCTGACTTTGCGGAAGGGTTGCGACGAGACCCCTCGACGGAAGCGATGCAGCGAGGGTTCGAGGAACTCGCCGACACGCTAGGCAAGTTGGTGGACCGCCCCGACGAAGTGTCACTCGTCGTGGCAGTCAGCTTGGCCTCGGCCGTCCAACGCAGGCAGCCGGGAGTCGCCTACCACAGCGATAGGGGCACGGGTACCGTCGCGGCCCGGACGATGCGGCGTGCCGACGGCCGTGTTGAGGTGATTATTGAGAGCGGCTTCCTCACGGAGGTCGACGCATACGGCCAGGGGCGTTTCACAGCAGCGGGCCAGCCTCAACTGAGCCGCCACGGGCTCGCTCAGATGAGGAAAACGATCATTCATGAGGCACAGCACGCCACTATGCACCAGCGCAATTCGGGCTACGACCAATTTGAGGTCGGCGAGCATGCCGGCGACTACCCCCGCTGGGATTACGCTGTCGCGGCCAAGATTCTCGACGAGTACCGAGCGGAGTGGAACGCCGCGCAGCACGACTCGAGGCAGCCGCCATCGGTAAACGACGTCCTGGATGTGCTCGGTCATCTCGGTTCCGAACTCGCTGCCGCCGACGCGCGATACCAAGCGCGGCCGGACCCGGCAGCTGTCGCCACGTTGATGGAGGACGTCTACAACGCGTGCGCCGCATACTGGACCTGGATGGCCTACTGGGCTGCGCAGTTTCGCGGCAATCAGATCCTCGTAGGCGCTGAGATCCAGAATCTCAATCTGTGGAAGCGCTACGTCGGGTCGACGTGGGAAGGGCTGATTCAGATCCTCGATGAGGTTCCGATTGAGGACCTCGGCGCTCCCGAAGCGAAGCTCCGTCAGGCCGCGGCGCGTGTCGCGCACCATTGGGTACCGCAGTCGCTGCACCAGATCGGCTTTCGCCATGTAGTCACTCCAGGCGGCGAGGCGTTCTACATCGACGACCACGATTTTCCGAGCGAACGAAGTTGAAAGCACGCGGCCGCCGAGTTAACTCAAAACACGCGATCACCGAGATCGGTTAACTCTTGGTGCAGGTGATAATTGGTGTGGCACAGTGACTTTGTGGGTAACCACCGTATCCGACTCGGCCGATTGGTCGGTGTAGTCACGATACGGTCGTGACCGCTAGGTGACGTAGCGTGCCCATGGTTGGGCCGCCAGTTGGGCATGTCGGTGGGTGCAGTTGTGGCTGTAGCCCAATAGATTTGCTACGACGGGAGGGGTTATCTCGGCGACGAGGTTCTGCAGGGCGGAGTTGCGCGCTCCGAGCAGGTCGATACCCAGGGTGCGCAGGGCCATCATCATGGTGTGCGGATCGAGGTGCTTGCCGGCACGGTGGCCGGGGAATAGCCATGGGTTGGTGATCATGCCGCCGGCGGTTCGAAGGTTGGGACGGTCTTGCAGGTGCTCTTTGAGCATGTTGGCGAAGGGTTCAGGTACCGGGACAGGTTCCGCCCCAAGCGATATGCGCGTCTCGCGGGGATCGACAACGATCGCCGCTGTGGTCAGGGCGACGATTTTCATCAGGGGTTGGGCGTAGAGCAGCAGCAGTGTGCCGGTGACACGGTAGGGCAGTGATTCCACGTCACCGGTCAGCAGCTTTTTGACCCATGCCAGTCGCTGGTCTTGGGTTAGCACGCGGCTGCTCCGGGCCTGTGGGGCGGCGAGGTGCAGCGCGGTGTTGATTTTGCTTTTGGTGGCCCACACGACGAACGTGCGGATCTTGGTGCGGGTTGTCGGTCCGGTGGCTAGCCACTCGTCGATATCTTGCTGTTGGCAGGCGGCTGCGGTGCGGTGATGGGTTTCATGCAGCCAGGTAAGGAATTTGATTGTCTCGTTGATCTCTTGTTTGGCCGAATGTGTTGGGCCATGGGAGCCTTGTCCAGGCTTTGAGTTTCGGCGTAGACGATGCAGATGATGCCAGGTGGCGAATTGTTCGACGGGGGCTCGAACGGCCGGCTGACAGATCGCGTTGAGTTTGGAGTCCAGCCAGCACTGGAAACGCGCGAGGCGTTCATCCCGTTGCGGAAGCAGACCGTTGTGCTCGAGAAGGCTGCGCAGATGTGAGACCTGTCTGCTTTGGCCTGCGGCGTCGAGGCCGTCGTGGCTGAGTGGGATGTCCCCTCCGGCCAGGCCGGTCATCAGGGCCCGAACGATGGGGGAGCGTTGCCAAGAGAGGATGCTCTCGGGACGGTCAACCCCACAGAGAATGTCCACGATGGTGCCCATGGTCACCGGGTCGGCGGCGCCGACGACCATCAGGGCAGTCAAGTCGTCGCGAAGCGCGCAACGGGCGCATCGTCCGCGCCGGTAGATCTGACCTTCGACGTCACAGGTTTGCGCATCGGTAATTGTTGGGGATGCGTGCGCAGGCCAGGCAGACCGGCTGAGGATCGGTGCGGTTGGCGCGCCCGGGCAGTACGCTGTCGTGTCCGCAGATCGGGCAGATGCCTTTGGTGCGCATCGCGGTGTAGAAGCAGCTATTGCAGAGCTGCTCGTCCGGCCAGGACGGGGTCCGGTTTTGGGTGGACATCCGGCCGCATCGGGTGCAGCGCCGTGTTCCTTGGGCACGGGGTCGCCCGCGTGTTCGGGATGGCTGGTTGGAGTTAATCGTCATCGCGGAGCACACGGGCGCGTCGCGGCCGCACAGATTTGTTGATCTCGACGACGTTGGGCGCAGACGACGTCGCCGCGGTCGATGAGACTTTCTTGCGTCGGACGTCGGTTGCGGTGACGGTGATGAGGTCCTCGACTCCGCAGCCGAAGATATCGCAGAGGGCAGCCATCATCTGGAGTGAAACCCGTTCGGGGCGTTGATGAACCACGCGGTATACCTGCGGGCGCGACAGCTGGATACCGCGCTCGGCGAGGCGGGGGATGAGGTCGGTGCTGTTGTGCATTCCGGCCGCGGCCATCAGCTCGGCCACCCGCCAGGTGTAATCGACTTGGCGTTTCATGAGGTCTCCTCGCCGTCGAAGGACAACGCCTCGTTGATGGTGGCATCCAGTGCCCGACGCAAGGTGCGGGTGCGAAAGTCGCTAGACACACAGGTATAGAGCGAGGTGGTGCTGGCGTGTTCGTGCCCTAGCTGGTCTTGGACGAATTTCGCATCCCAGCCATCTTCTATGAGGTGGGTGGCATAGGAGCGCCTCAAGGAGTGCAGATCCAGTCCGCCAGGCAGCTGCAGGTGGTCGTCGTCGCAGTAGCGGCGGAATCGACGCAGGAGGGTGCGTTCGGCAACCAGCGCGCCCTTCTCGCTGGGGAACAGGTCGATTCCGTCGTCGAGGTAGGGCTGGCCGTGGGCGAGCCAGTCGCCGATCACTTCAGGCGTCCAATCGAATACGGTCAGCACGCTGCGACGTTTGGGTGGGGACCCCTTCTTGGCCTTGCCGTAGCGGATCTGAACGACGCCGTAGCGGCCGAACTCAGGCGCATGCGGATTGCGGGAGAAGTCGACGGTCTGCAGGTGCCGTACCTCGTTGCACCGGAGGCCATACGAATATGCGATCTTGAACATAACCGCGTCCCGGTATGCCGGCAGCCATCCCTTGCGCCGCGACGCACCGATCAGCGCAACCTGGTCGTCAGCGTGGTCGAAGAAGTCCTGCAACTCCGCCTTGGTGAAGGCGCGTTTCTCGGGGGACTGCTCGTTGTCCTGCACGTGCGCAGCGGTGTTCCACTCGAAGAACACCTGCGCCGGGATGTGATCCGAAGCGCTGCTCGCACACTCGGTCCCAGCCGTAATCGGGATGGCTAACATAGGAGCAGAACAACTTCAGGGCGTTCTGGTAGCCGCGGATGGTGGATTGCTTGCGTCGGTGGATCGCGCGCAGATCACTGAAGAACTCCTCAGCCATTGCCGGTGTCCAGGTCCACGGGAACTCGTTGGTCACCTCGGCGAACCTCCGCACGATCCGGATTCGGCCGGCGATAGTCTCGTGGTCGAGGTTGCGGCACAGTTGCTGGTTACGCCACCCCTCGAGCATCTCCTCGACGGTCTGCGCATCGGGATGCAGCAGCGGGGCCGACCCGACGACGTACACGCGACCGCTTCTATCGACCGGCACTAGCACCCTCCCCAGCTGTCTCATCTGATGATACATTGAATCATACGATGCATCAACGCCACATCGATGGAGGCAGGAGCCTCGCCCGTAAGCGTGAAAATTTCACCCGCGAACCAGATCCTACGACCCACCCGCTCTCACACCAGGCCGTCAATCCGAATATCGTTCGCCAACAGCTGCATTCGGTGCACGCAGGCGACAGTCACACCGAACGGGTTGCGGCGACCAACTGATTCATTGGATGAAAACGGCGGCATTCTCCGTAGATAATAGAAACTATCCATGAAACGTTACGGCGAACGACTTGTCGGCGCACAAGCCCACTGCAGGGAGACGCAAAGTTCGGTACATTGCCTCACTTAGACCAGCCATCCCATGCGATAACGGAATTGCTCGGTTAAAGCTTAGGAAGCGCGCAGGTTGGCCCGTGTATTGTTGCGGGACGAGAACCTACACTGCCGGACGGCCCCTCGACCCGGTGGTCCTGCCAACCGCTCAACATCACACGCGAATCGTAACTATCGTCCAACTGCGGAGCGCCCTGAGCGTGGGTCAGCCGGAGAAAGGAACCGTTGCGGCGCGAAGCGTTCCTGGCGCAGTTTCACGAGTGAGTCGCTGTTGGCGGACGCATCTGCCAAGCACCTCAGACCGAAACCCCCGCTGTGCCGAAAGTGTGCCATGAGGCGCAGACACCGTTGAGACACGGCAGACGCGCCGAAACAGCTGCGACACGCTGAGCTGGACTTATCTGGGCGGAGCGGACACATTGAGACAGTGCAAACGCTGTCCAAACGCATTTACACACCAGCGGTCGGCGGTTCGATACCGTCCGCGCCCACCAGGTTTCAAATACCATCGGAGAACCAGCAGGTTTCTTCGACGGAACGAGAGACCCATATCTGACACCGCGTTTCAGATGGTGGCGATCGGCCTGTACTTCGCCGTGATGCTCGCGATCGGTTTCTACGCTTTTCGCCGAACCAGCGACCTCGACGACTACATGCTGGGCGGGCGCAGGCTCACCCCGACCGTCGCCGCGCTGTCCGCGGGCGCATCCGACATGTCCGGATGGCTGCTGCTGGGCGTGCCCGGCGCGATCTATGCGTCCGGCCTGGTCGAGTCGTGGATCGTGATCGGGCTGGTGATCGGCGCCTGGCTCAATTGGAAGTTCGTCGCACCGCGACTGCGGGCCTACACCGAGATCGCCAACAACTCGATCACCGTGCCGAGCTTCTTCGAGAACCGGCTGCGCGACAAGTCGCATGTCCTGCGGATCTCGGCAGGCACGATCATCCTGGTCTTCTTCACGTTCTACGTGTCGTCCGGCATGGTCGCCGGCGGCGTGTTCTTCGAGTCGTCGTTCGGCTCGTCGTATCTGACGGGCATGCTGCTGGTCGCCGGAGTCACCCTGTGCTACACGCTGTTCGGCGGCTTCCTGGGCGCTTCGCTCACCGATGTCGCGCAGGGGCTGCTGATGTTGGCGGCGCTCGTCGCGGTCCCCGTGGCCGCGATCATCGCCACCGGCGGACCCGGCGAGGTGGTGGATCTGGTTCGGGCCGCCGACGCCGCCCACAACGCCGCCAACCCCGGTGACGAAATGCACCGCACGTCACTGTTCTTCGGCGGGAGTTTCCTCGCCATCGTGTCGGCAGCCGCCTGGGGTCTCGGCTACTTCGGGCAGCCGCACATCATCGTCCGCTTCATGGCGATGCGCTCCTCGGCCGACGCCAAGGCCGGACGTCGCATCGGCATCAGCTGGATGGTCCTCACCTCGGCGGGCGCGATCACCACCGGCTTCGCGGGCCTGGCGTACTTCTTCCGCGAGGGCGTGACGCTGGACAATCCCGAGACCGTGTTCTTGCGCCTCGCGCAGGTGATGTTCCACCCGTTTATCGCCGGTGTGGTGCTCGCCGCGGTGCTGGCGGCCATCATGTCGACGATCTCCTCTCAGCTCATCGTGTGCTCGTCGGCACTGGTCGAAGACATCTACCGGGCATTCGGCAAGGAGGCCAGCCAGAAGAGGCTGGTCACCTTCGGCCGGCTCGGGGTGCTGACGGTCGCGGTGGTGGCGATTGTGTTGGCGCTCAACCCCGATGACACGATCCTCGATCTCGTCGGCTTCGCGTGGGCCGGCTTCGGTGCCGCATTCGGACCGCTGATCATCCTGTCGCTGTTCTGGCGCAGGCTCACGTCGGCCGGCGCGATCGCCGGCATGATCGCCGGCGCCGTGGTGGTCGGCATCTGGGGTCAGACCGAGGCGCTGTCGAGCGCGATGTACGAGATCGTCCCCGGCTTCATCGCATGCCTCGTCGTCGCCGTCGCCGTATCGCTTTTGACCGCCCGCGAAGACGACGACATCCAGTCCGAATTCTCCGAGATGGCGGTGAAGGCGCACGAAACCGCGGCGTCGGCCTGACGTCTGAATCGGTTGTCGTTGAAGGATGGATGGAAGTGCGATCGTGCCGCGCCCTCCCAGGCGTTTGGTTCGTCGAAGCACGGGTACGCGCTTGCAATGCCGGAGAACCCGTCGTCAATCTTGCTGATCGCAGATCCCGGCGCTCCCGCGGCAATCGCCGAACGTCTGTCGGACTCTTTGCGCGATGCGCTGGCCGTCGAGTCTGCAGAAGACGGCCCGCGTGATGTGTCGGTGCGATATCACGCGTATCCGGTCGACGAGTATGCCGAAGTCTCCGAGGTGATCCGCACCATTGAACCCGGTCACAAGCCGGAGGACATCATCATCTACCTGACCGATCTTCCCCGACGCCAGGGGACGACGCCGGTGATGGCCGAGATCAGCCTGCCTGACCGGCTGGGAGTGATTTCGATTCCGGCGGTGGGTGGCTTGTCAATCGATCGCCGGATCAAGAAAGTGGCGCAGGCCGTCGTGGCCGAGATCGCGGGGCGATCGGATGAGAAGACGCCTTCGGTGAAGCGGCTGAAGCGGACCCAGGTCGATGGTGTGGTCCGTTACGTCGCGCCGCCAGCACTGTCACGTCTGCGGCTCCTGATGGGCATGGTCTACGCCAACCGCCCGTGGCGGTTGGTCTCTGGTCTGTCCAAGGTGATGATGGCGGCGTTCGCCGCCGGCGCCGTAAGCCTTGCCTACCCGACGATCTGGCAGTTGTCGGACACCATGGGCCCCGGCCGGCTCACCGCGGCGACCTTGCTGGCGAGCGGCGCTTTGATTGCGTGGCTCATCCTCGATCACGAGTTATGGGAACGCCCGCATTCGGCCGGTGAACGCAAACGAGCCGTGTTGTACAACGCGACGACCCTCGTCACACTGACGATCGGCGTCGCCATCTTCCACATCGGGCTGTATGTCCTGATATTGGTGACGGCGTGGTGGACGCTCCCGCCGGAGTTGGTCGCTCGAAACATCGGTCATTCCGTCGGATTCTCAACCGTGTTGGTGGTGACCTGGTTGGTGGCGGCGATCGCCACGCTCGGTGGCGCCTTGGGATCGGGCATGGAGGACGGCGAGGCCGTGAAGGCGGCGGCATACGGGGCTCGGCAACGCCAACGATTCGAGCAGGAAAAGGCGCGCTGACGCACTTCAACGGTGTACCGGCCTGACCGCAATTGCCAGCCGACATGGTCGAGGCCGGAATGGAATTCGGTGAACTCTTCGTCCTGCTTTTCTGGTCGGTTCACACAACGCGTCTGCCGCGCCGCGCCCGGGCCCGCATATCCCACAGGTACAGCCGGTAGCCGAAAATCCAGACGTCGCGGGGGATCACACGGTCGGCGACACGAAGCGCGATCAGCAGCGCCTCGAACCTGCGTTGCTGGCGCGCCGACCACGGCAACCGCATGTGCTCACGAAACTCGTGCGGCAAAAACCCCGTCGTGGCGAACAGGTTGAACCGGCCGGCGAGCAGCCGCAGCGGAGCCGGCAGGAACGCCATCGCCGCCACCCCGTGCAGGTGTTCACGCACGGGTTCGTCGATGCGCAGTTCGTCCAGCGAGCGCTTCCAGTATTCGTCGAAGGCGGCGCGATCCGGCGGCCACATGTCCTCGCGCACCTGCAGCGTGGTGCCGAGCTTTCGGGCGTCGAGATAGATCGCATCGGCCGCTTCGTCGTCGAGCGGTCCGTACAGGAACTCGTGCTGGTCGATGTAGTAGCGGTACAGGCAGGCGGCCACCCACAGTTGCAACCGGGGGTCGAAAGCCTTGTAGGACACCGGGCTTGACGGGGTGGACCGCACCAGCGCGTGCACGCGGTCGACCTCCTCGCGGATCAACCTGCGGTCGTCCTCGGTGCCCATCGTCGCCACCGCGAGATAGGTGCCGGTGGTGCGCGCCCGTTTGAACGGATGCTTGTAGACGTTGCCGCTGTCGACCGGGCTCTCCAGCACGCCATAGCCGACGCCGGGGGAGGCCAGCTGCATGATCACGTTGGCCGCCGGTGCCAGCACCGCAGCCGGATTGAGCAAGTCGACGACGCGTCTCGGCCGACGCGGTGGCCCGAACCTCATGCATCCGAGTAGATCACCTTGTGAGACGCTCGCGAAGTGTTTGCGCCGACGTCACGCTCGCGTGTGGTGGGGATCGCCGCCGGTTGTGTCGCGGATTCGTTGTTCGCCGACCCTCGGCGCGGACATCCCGTGGCGCTCTTCGGCAGTGTGGCAGCCGGTTTGGAGGGGCGCAGTTACGCCGACACCCGAGCGGCGGGCGTCCTGCACACGGCGACCCTGCTCGGCGCGCTGGCACTGCTCGGGATGGCGGCCGACAGATCGTCGCTGCGCCGGGGCGCTGCCGCGGCCACGGTCACCACGGCCGCCACGGTGTTCGTCGCGCTGGGCGGGACCTCCCTGGCCCGCACCGGAGCGCAGATGGCGCACCATCTCGACCACGGTGACGGCGACGCTGCGCGACGTCTGCTGCCCGCGCTGTGTGGCCGCGATCCCGCCGTGCTCGACGAGGCGGGCCTCGCGCGGGCGGCGCTGGAGTCGGTCGCGGAGAACACCTCCGATGCCCACGTGGCGCCGCTGCTGTGGGTCGCCCTCGGCGGTGTGCCCGCGGTGTTGGTGTATCGCGGTGCGAACACCCTCGACGCGATGATCGGCCACAAGTCACCTCGATACCGGAGGTTCGGTTGGGCGGCAGCGCGTTTCGACGACCTGCTGAATCATTCCGCCGCCCGGGCGACCGCGGTGCTGGTCGCCGTGTGCGCGCCCGTGGTGGGCGGCTCTCCCGTCGCGGCGCTGCGTGCGTGGAGGCGCGACGCGGGCCGCCATCCGAGTCCGAACGCGGGTGTGGTGGAGGCCGCCTTCGCGGGCGCACTCGGGGTCCGGCTCGGCGGGCCCACTCAATACGCGCACGAACTGGAGATCCGGCCGACGCTCGGCGACGGTCCGCCGCCACAGGTGGCCGACCTGCGCAGGGCTGTGCGGTTGTCGCGGGCGGTTCAGCTGGCCGCCGCAGGGGTGGCGGTCGCGCTCAGCGCCGTCGGCCGTAGCGGTCGGCGAGCTTCTCCTCCGTCGTGAGCGGAGCGTCGGGGCGCGTCTGAGCGGCCTCCCGCGCGGCCTTCTCCAGCCTGCGCTGGCGCAGTTCGGCGTAGATGAAGTAGCCGAGCCCGATCGGTGCGATGATGCCGAACGCGATCCACTGAATGCCATAGGACAGGAACGGTCCGGCGTCGAGATGCGGCAGCGGGATCGCGCCCAGCCCGCCGGGCTGATCGGCCTCCAGTTGCAGATAGGAACCGGCCAGCGGGACGCCGGTGATCGCCGAGATCTGTGAGGTGTTGATCGAGTACACGTGCTGGATGTCGTCCTGCCGGAACGGCTCCTTGTCTCGCACCAGCCCCTCGGAGTCGCGCAACCGCGCGGCGATCGTCACGGTGCCGTCGGGCACCGGCGGGATCTCCGGCACCCCGGAAGCCTGTACCGGCCGGACGTATCCGCGATCGACCAGCACGGTCGGCCCACCGTCCACGGCGAACGGGACCAGCACCTGGAAGGCGGGTTCGCCTTCGACCATCCGCAGCCGCGCGAGCACCTGAGCCTCCGGCAGATAGCGTCCGGTCGCGGTGACCCGGCGCCACTGGTCGTCCGGCGCCGCCGAATCCTGGTTCGGCAGAAGCGAGGTCACCGGGACCGGCTCGGCGGTCAGGGAGTGCGCGATCTGTGCGTTCTCCCGCGAGGTCTGGGTGTTCTTGCCCAACTGCCACGGCGCCAGCACGGTGAAACACAGATACGCGAAAGCGGCCACCACGACGAACAGCGCCAGCCATGACGGCCGCAGCAGGAAAGACCACCGGCGCATCAGCTGGCGATCCCCCGGCCGGCGAGCTGCTCGTCGACCCACTGGTGCAGGCCCGGCAGCGACGCTTCGATGACCGCGTACACGTCCTCGAAGTCGGCGTGGTCGCCGTAGTAGGGGTCCTCGACGTCCAGCGGGTGGGCGCCCGAGCGCGGGTCGAACGAGCGCAGCATCCGGATCCGCTCGGCGGGCACACCCACATCCTTGAGCATCCGAACGTGGTTGCGGCCGAGCGCGATCACGAGGTCGGCGGACATGTGGTCCTCGTTGACCTGGGCGGCACGGTGCGCGGTCGGATATCCGTGCTCGCGCAGCACGTGGCTGGCCCGGCGGTCCGCCGGCTCGCCGGCGTGCCAACCGCCGGTGCCGGCGCTGGTGACCCGCACCGCGTGGCTCAGCCCGCGCTCGGCGATCTGGTGGGCGAACATCTTCTCGGCCATGGGTGACCGGCAGATATTGCCCGAGCAGATGAACGTCACGTGCAGAGGTTCAGACACCCAGCACCTCACGCAGGTCTGCGACCGACGCCACGTGCGCGGCGGCGGCAACGGCGCCGGGCCCGTCGAAGTCGGCCTTCCCGTAGCCCCATCCGACGACCACCGTCTCGATACCGTGCGCGGCGGCGCCTTCGACGTCGTGCGACCGGTCCCCGACCATCAGCGTGCGTTCGGGGATGTCGTCCAGCTGGGCCAACGCGTGGGCGACGACGTCGACCTTGCGTGCGCGCGAACCGTCGACGCTGGCGCCCGCGATCACCTCGAAGCAGTCGGCCAGTCCGAAGTGGGCGAGGATCCGCTGCGCGGTCGGCTCGGCCTTCGAGGTGGCCACCGCCAGGCGCACTCCGGCCGCGCGCAGATCGGCGAGCAGCGCCGGAATGCCGTCGAAGACGCGGTTCATCGCCCATCCTCGGGTCCGGTAGTCCGCGCGGTATGCCTCGATGGCGTCGGCGGTGCGGTCGCCGAGGCCGAGGCCCTGCAAGGTGTGATGCATCGGTGGGCCGATGATCATGCTGGCCAGGTCTCCGTCGGGCACCGCGGCGCCGACCGACCCCAGGGCATGGCGGAAACTCGAGACGATGCCCTGCGCCGAGTCGGTCAGGGTGCCGTCGAGGTCGAAGATCACCAATTGGGGGCGGGTCGCCGTGGTCGTGGAGGCCAGCATGTCGGTCACGGCCCCATTCTCCCCGATCGCAGAACCTCCGCAGCCAGCGCACTAGGGTCGTGATGTGGTGAGTCCGTCGCGTGCAGCCGCGCGCTACCACGGCGATCAGGCCGTGGTCCCCGGGATGCTGGACTTCGCCGTCAACGTCCGCGCCGATGAGCCGCCGTCCTGGCTGGTCGACCGGCTCGCGGCGCGGTTGTCCGACCTCGCCCGGTATCCGAGCGCGGCCGACGCGCAGCGCGCGCTCGACGCGGTCGCCGCCAGGCACGGCCGCGCCGTCGACGAGGTCGTACTGCTCGCTGGGGCGGCCGAGGGTTTCGCGCGACTGGCCGACCTGCAGCCGCGACGCGCGGCGCTGATCGCGCCGTCGTTCACCGAACCGGAGGCGGCACTGGCGGCGGCCGGCGTGCCCTTCGTGCACGTGGTGCTGGAAGCGCCGTACACACTGACCCCGGACGCGGTGCCCGGCGACGCGGACCTCGTCGTCCTCGGCAATCCGACCAATCCGACCGGCGTGCTGCACACCCGCGAGCAGGTGCTCGCCCTGCGCAGGCCCGGGCGCATCGTGGTGGTGGACGAGGCGTTCGCCGACGCGATTCCCGCCGAGCCCGGATCGCTGGCCGACCAGGCCCTACCCGGCGTCGTCGTCCTGCGCAGCCTGACCAAGACGTGGGCGCTGGCCGGGCTGCGCGTCGGCTACGCCCTCGGTGCGCCCGACGTGCTGGCACGGTTGACCGCACGGCGTGCCCACTGGCCGCTGGGCACGCTGCAACTCGAAGCCATCGCAGCGTGCAGCACGCCGGGGGCGGTCGCCGAGGCCGACCGTGCCGCCCGGCGGCTGGCAGAGGTGCGCGCAGAGATGGTGGGGGGCTTGACTAGCATCGGCCTGCATGTCGTCACCGGTTCGGCCCCGTTCGTCCTGTTCTGTGTCCCGGATGCCGAGTTGATGCGAAAACACCTGGACCGCAGAGGCATTGCCGTGCGTCGCTGCGACACGTTCGTCGGGCTCGACGGTCAGTTCCTGCGCGCGGCGGTACGTCCGGAGTGGCCCGTGCTGGTCGAGGCGATGGCCGAGGTGCTGCCGTGAGCGCGCGGCTGGCCGACATCATCGACGTGCTGGAAGCGGCATACCCGCCGGAGCTGGCGCAGGACTGGGATTCGGTCGGCCTGGTCTGCGGCGACCCCTCAGAGACCGTCGAGACGGTCACGGTGGCCGTCGATGCGACCGCCGAGGTCATCGCCGAGGTGCCCGACGGCGGTCTGCTGCTGGCTCACCATCCGCTGCTGCTGCGCGGGGTGGACACCGTGGCGGCCAGCACCGCCAAGGGGGCCCTGATCCATCGGCTGATCCGCAGCGGCCGGGCGCTGTTCACCGCGCACACCAACGCGGATTCGGCCTCGCCCGGCGTCTCCGACGCGCTGGCCGAAGCCCTCGGCCTGACCGTCGAGGAGGTGCTGGCCCCGGCGACCGCGGAGTCGGATTTGGACAAGTGGGTCGTGTTCGTACCCGCGGAGAATTCGGAGGCGCTGCGGGAAGCCATGTTCGCCGCGGGCGCCGGGCGCATCGGTGACTATTCGCATTGCTGCTGGATCACGACGGGCACCGGGCAGTTCCTGCCGCACGACGGCGCGTCCCCGGCGATCGGCAGTGTCGGATCCGTCGAGCGCGTCCCCGAGGACCGGGTGGAGGTCATCGCGCCGGCCCGGTTGCGCGGGCACGTGCTGGCCGCGATGCGGGGCGCGCATCCCTACGAGGAACCGGCCTTCGACGTCTTCACGCTGGCGCCGATTCCGGGCGATGTCGGGCTGGGACGCATCGGTGTGCTGGATCGTCCCGAACCGCTGTCGGCGTTCGTGTCTCGCGTGCGCGAAGCGCTGCCCGCCACGTCGTGGGGGGTGCGCGCATCCGGTGACCCGGACGCGGAGGTGTCGCGGATCGCGGTGTGCGGTGGTGCGGGTGACTCGCTGCTCGGCCTGGTCGCCCGCACGGGCGTCGACGCGTACGTCACGTCGGACCTGCGGCACCATCCCGCCGACGAACACCGACGCGCTTCGCAGGTCGCGCTTGTCGACGTCGCGCACTGGGCCAGTGAGTACCCGTGGTGCCGCCAAGCCGCAGACCTGCTGAGCGCCCACTTCGGTGAAGCGCTACCCGTGCGGGTGTCAAGCGTGCGCACCGATCCATGGAATGTCGAGAGATGAGCATGAAAGCTGAAGTAGCTCAACAACAGTCGCTATTCGAGTTGGCCGAACTCGATGCCTCCCTTGCTCGGCTGGAGCATCGGTTGAAGAACCTCGCCGAACAGCAGCGGCTGGAGGACATCCAGGCCGCGCATCGGGACGCCAACGACCGGCTGGCGGCCTTGCAGATCGCCATCGAGGACCTCGACGCCCAGATCGCCAAGTTCGAATCCGAGATCGATTCGGTCCGCCAGCGCGAGGACCGTGACCGCAAGCTGCTCTCGGGCGGCTCGGTCGACGCCAAACAGCTCACCGAGTTGCAGCACGAACTCGACACCCTGGAGCGCAGGCAGGCCGCGCTGGAGGACTCTCAACTCGAGGTGATGGAGCGACGCGAGGAACTGCAGCGCGATCAGCACGCCGCGCTCGCGAAGATGGACGAGCTGCACAACGAGCTGGGTTCCGCGCAGAGCGCATGCGACGACGTCCGTACCGAACTGGATCAGCAGCGTCACCAGAGCCTGTCGCGCCGTGACGAACTCGTCGCGACACTCGACCCCGACTTGGTCAGGCTCTACGAGCAGCAGCGCGCCCGCGGCGGCGCGGGGGCCGGGCAACTGCAGGGCCGTCGATGCGGGGCGTGCCGCATCGAAATCGACAAGGGCGAGCTTGCGCGCATCTCCGCGGCGGCCGACGACGAGGTGCTTCGCTGCCCCGAATGTGGCGCGATCCTGTTGCGCGTCAAGGACTCCGGCGCGTGAAGGTCATCGTCGAGGCGGACGGTGGCTCGCGCGGCAACCCGGGACCGGCGGGTTACGGGGCGGTGGTCTGGTCGGCCGACCACGCCACCGTGTTCGCCGAGAGAAAGGAGGCGATCGGCCACGCCACCAACAATGTCGCCGAGTATCGCGGGCTGATCGCCGGTCTGAGCGAGGCCGCGAGCCTGGGCGCCACCGAGGTCGACGTGCTGATGGACTCCAAGCTTGTGGTGGAACAGATGTCGGGCCGGTGGAAGGTCAAGCACCCGGACATCGCAGTCCTGCATCAGCAGGCCACGGCGCTCGCCGCCCGATTCGACCGGGTCACCTACACATGGATTCCGCGTGCAGAGAACAGCCATGCCGACCGGTTGGCCAACGAAGCCATGGACGCCGCGACCGAAATGCCTTCGCACGTCGAGGAGCCCAAGCCACACCAGGCCTCCAACCCCACGGCGTGGAGCGGTGCGCGCGGTGCGCCGACGCGGTTCCTGCTGCTGCGCCACGGTCAGACCGAGTTGTCGGTCGACCGGCGATATTCCGGGCGGGGGAACCCGGCGCTGACCGAACTCGGGCGTCGTCAGGCCGAAGCCGCCGCCCGCTATCTCGGACAGCGCGGGGGTGTCGCGGCGGTCGTCACGTCACCGCTGCAGCGCGCGTACGACACCGCGGCGGCTGCGGCCAAGGTGCTCGGCCTGGACGTGGCCGTCGACGACGACCTCATCGAGACCGACTTCGGGGCCTGGGAGGGGCTGACGTTCGCCGAAGCGGCCGAACGCGACCCCGACCTGCACCGGCGTTGGCTGCGCGACACCTCGCTGGCGCCACCGGACGGCGAGAGCTTCGATGCCGCCGCGCAGCGGGTCGCCAGGGCACGGGCACGGATCCTCGCCGAGCACGCGGGGGAGACGGTGCTGGTGGTCTCGCACGTGACGCCGATCAAGACACTGCTGCGGATGGCGCTCGACGGTGGCCCGAACATCCTGTTCCGGTTGCACCTCGATCTCGCGTCGCTGTCGATTGCCGAGTTCTATCCCGACGGTGCGGCGTCGGTGCGCTTGGTCAATCAGACGGCCTACCTGGATTAGTCGTGTAGGTGCAGCCGCTCGCCGTGCGGTCCGAAGATGGTGATCGCCTCGACCGGACCGTCCACGACGCCGAACCAGTGCGGCGTCCAGGTCGAGAACTCCACGGCCTCACCGGGTTTCACCGTGAAGTCGCGTTCGCCCAGAATCAGCCGCAGCCGACCGGACAGCACGTACATCCAGTCCTGGCCTTCGTGCACCGGGAGTTCGGCGGGCGGGTTGCGCCGGCGGGCGCTGATCCGGATCTTGAAGGCGTGCAGGCCGCCGGCGGCCTGGCGGGTCAACGGCCAGTAGGTGATGCCATGTGCGGTATGGGATCCGCTGCGCACGCGCGGATCCTCGGCTTCCGGTGCGCGCAGCAGTTCGTCGGTGCTCACCGACAACGCCGCGGCCAGTCTCGGTAGGTGATCGAGGGCGAGGCGGCGCTTGCCGGACTCCAGTCGGCTCAGCGTCGAAACGTCGATGTTCGACCGTCGGGCCACCTCCTCGAGCGTCAGGCCGTGCTGGGTGCGCAGTTCGCGCAGTCTGCGTCGCACCCGCGCGTCGACACCGTCGTCTTTTGCCTGCATGGCAAGAAAGCTTGGCAGTTTCTCGCGAAGGCTGCAAGGTGGTCGCATGGACAGAATTTGGGATTGCGTCGTCGTCGGCGGCGGCGCCGCCGGGTTGAGTGCCGCGCTGGTGCTGGGCCGGGCCCGTCGTCGCACACTGCTGATCGACGGCGGTGCCCAGAGCAACCTTCCCGCGCACGGGATAGGCGGGCTTCTGGGTCACGACGGCCGGCCACCGGCGGAACTGTATGCGTTGGGTCGCCAAGAGTTGTCGGCGTATCCCTCGGTCGAGGTGCGGACGGCGGAAGTCACCGGCGGAGAGCGCGCCGACGAACTGTTCGTCCTGCGGTTGGACGACGGCGGGATCGAGCGGGCCAGGAGGGTGGTGTTGTCCACCGGTATGGAGTACCGGCCGCCGGCGCTTCCCGGGCTGGCGCAGTTGTGGGGTCGGTCCGCTTTCCACTGCCCGTTCTGTCACGGCTGGGAAGTTCGCGATCAGCCGCTGGCCGTGCTGGCGCGTGGTGAGCGCGCGGTGCACTCGACGCTGTTGTTGCGTCTCTGGAGTGACGACGTCATTCTGCTCACCGATGGTCCCGGCGATCTCGACGGCGCACAGCGCGAACGGCTGGCGGCTGCGGGTGTGACGGTGGACGAACGGGCGGTGGCCGAATTGTCCGGTGCCGATGGGAATTTGGATGCGGTGGTGTTCGCCGACGGCAGCCGGCTGCCCCGGACGGGGATTCTGGTCGCGACGACGCTTCACCAACGCTCGGCGCTGGCCGAACAGCTCGGCGCCGCGTCGGGCGAGTCGACGCCCGTCGCGCACAATCCGGTTCACGTTGACGGGTTCTATCGCACCAGTGCGGGCGGGGTTTTCGCCGCCGGCGACCTGGTCGCCCAGATGCCGCAGGTGGCCGCCGCGGTGGCGGCCGGTTCGGCGGCGGCCGCCGCTGTCGTGCAGAGCCTGGTCGAAGAGGATTTTCCAGCGGTTGTCCAGGAAGGGAGCCGACATGTCGACGCCTGACGCCAAACAACATTGGGAAGAGCGCTATAGCGAACGCAACCGCATCTGGAGCGGGCGGGCCAACGTCCGTCTCGTCGAGGTGGTGTCGGACCTGGAGCCCGGCATCGCGCTGGATCTGGGTAGCGGTGAGGGCGGTGACGCGATGTGGCTCGCCGAGAAGGGATGGCGGGTCGTCGCCGTCGACATCGCCGAAACCGCCCTGCGTCGTGCGGCGACCGATGCCGTCGCGCGCGGGGTCGGGGACCGGATCGACTTTCAGCAGCACGACCTGTCGCACAGCTTCCCCGAGGGCGAATTCGATTTGGTGAACGCGCAGTTCCTGCACTCCACGTTCCCGCTTGACCGAACGGCCATCTTCAGGGCGGCCGCGCAGGCGGTCCGGCCCGGTGGGCTCCTGCTCATCGTCGATCACGGCACACCGCCGCCGTGGCTATCCGAACTCCACGATCACCACCACACGTTCACACCGCCCGAGGAGGTCGTCGCCGCGCTGAATCTGCCTGACTCCGAATGGGAACCGGCTCAGATCAGTACGCCGATGCGTGAGGTCACCACGCCGGACGGCGAGCCTGCTCTGTGGTCCGACAACGTGATCGTGCTGCGCCGCCGGTAGGTGCTACGCGGCGTCGTGGAAGATGAGCCCGAGCGTGTAGCGCTCACCTGAGCGCACCACGGACACGCCGTGGCGCACCGGCGCGGCGGACCAACCGCGGGCCGATCGCACGGGCCGCTCTCGGGTGGTGAAGACATAGCCGTGCCCGTGCGGCAACAGTGTGGAGGTGCCGCGGGACTGAGCGCGGGGGCGTTGTTCGACCAGCAAGAACTCGCCGCCAGTGTGGTCGACGCCCGGCTCGCTGAGATTGATCACAACCTGCAGCGGAAACACCAAGTCGCCGTATAGGTCTCGGTGCAGTGCATTCCAATCGCCCGGACCGTATTTGAGCATGAGCGCGGTCGACTTCGTCTGGCCTGCGGCGTGGCACATTTCGAGCCAGTCGCCGACGTCGTCCGGCCACGGCGTGGGACGGCCCAACTTTTTCCACCAATCGCGCGCGATGGGCAGCAGTCGCGGATAGAGCGCCTGCCTGAGCGCTTCGACTGGTTCGGGGTAAGGCTGGCGGAGATAGCGGTACTCGCCTTCGCCGAACCGGTGGCGAGCCATGTCGATCGTGGATCGGAACAACTCGTCGGCGGTGTAAAGCCGCTTGAGCGTCGCGCCTTCACGCTTAGTGAGCAGTCGGGGGAGCAGGGCGCCGCCGGTCGCGTCGAGTTCGGCTTGGACGGCCTCCCAGTCGGCGGCGTCGACGCGAGTGTGCCATCGCGTATGCGCCATGTGGCGTTGCATACCCAGTAGACGCTCGCGGGGCGACATTCTGTGAGGTCATCCCCAAGCTGGAATTCATCCACAGAGCGCTTGTTCGGCGTTCAGATGTCGGGGGTGCGAGTAATATCGAAAGTATGTTCGAAGTACCTTCGGATGCCGATCTGATCACCTTCATGGGTGAAGAGGCGCGCGAGGAGTCCGCGGCCATGGGTAGGCGGCTGCAACTAGTGGGCGAGCTGTTCGCCCGGCGCAATCCGGAGATGGTGGAGTCGCGGTTCTACGTCGCCGATGCGATCGCCGCGGTGGCGGCCGAGATCGCGCCGGTGCAGAACATCAGCCATGCCCGCGCGGTCGGTCAGGTCCAGGTCGCGATCGCGCTGCGGGATCGGCTGCCACAGGTGCTCAGACGGTTCTGTCGGGGAATGATCGACTACCGGATGGTCTCAACGATCGTCGCGCGCACCGAGAATGTCGACGACGACGTCATGGTGGGCCTGGACGAGGCGTTGGCCTGGCGGGTCGAGAAGTGGATGAAGCTGTCGAAGCCCAAGCTGCGTGACCGCATCGATATGTTCATCGCCGACTTCGATCCGGCCGCGGTCCGAGTGCCGCCGGAAACCGATAAGCATCGCTACGTCGACGTCAGTCCCGCCGACTGTGCCGGATTGGCGTTTCTCGCGGGCAGGCTGCGCGCCGAAGACGGTGCGGCCTTGACTGCGCGGTTGGATGCGTTGGCGGCCACCGTGTGCGAGAACGATCCGCGGACGGTCGCCCAGCGTCGCGCCGACGCCTGCGGTCCGCTGGCGCGGCTCGAGGCCACGCTGGCGTGCCGGTGTGGATCCGACGACTGTCCCGCGCGCACCGAGCGTGCCGCGGCGTCCGCAGCGGTGATCCATCTTCTGGCCGAACAAGCCACCGTCGATGGAACCAGCGACAAGCCGGGATATCTACGCGGTTTCGGGGTGCTGCCCGCCGAGTCGGTGCGCGACCTGGCGCGTCACGCCGAACTCAAGCCGGTGGGCGTGCCGGCCGGCAATGCCGGTGCAGACACCGGAGATCGTCCCAGCGCGGGGGATCGCACCAGCGCGAGCGCACGACCGAGCGCCGGGTATCGACCCAGCGCCAAGTTGACCGAGTTCCTGCAGTGGCGGGACCTGACGTGTCGCTGGCCTGGCTGTGACAAGCCGGTGGCCGGCTGCGATGTGGACCATACGGTGCCGTGGCCCTATGGCCCGACGCATCCGTCGAACACCAAGCACTACTGCCGCATTCATCATCTGCTCAAGACGTTCTATACCGGCCCTGGTGGCTGGCGAGAAGAGCAATTGTCCGACGGCACAATCGTTTTGACCGCTCCGACCGGACACGTGTACCGGTCGGAACCCCACGGCGCGAGCATGTTTCCCACGCTCGGACAATCGACCGGCGCGCTCGAGGTCGGCACGCCTCCGCCGGAGAACCCCGACCGCATGGCGATGATGCCGCGGCGCAGGCAAACCCGCGAGCAGGACCGCCGTGACCGCATCAACACCGAACGGCGACGTCGGAGCGAGTTGATCGCCGAAGAGGAGCAACGACGCCAAGCGTGGCTCGCTGCGAACGACAAGCCGCCACCCTTCTGAGCGGCGAGCCGTGCGCTCGACCCGGCGAAATTCACGAAGTTGCCAATTTCCGGTAGCCACGTCTCTAAGCTGCCCTTCAAGATCAATCCTCTGTGGTTGGACCAAGGACCGTAGGAGACAGCGAGTCGATGAAGAACCTCCCTGTAGCGACGACGGCGGGCCTGTTGGCGATCGCTCTGAGCCTGGGGCTCGTTGGCTGTGGTTCGAGTGATGACACGGCGGCCACGACGACGACCCCGGCTACTAGCGAGACCGGCACGACGGCCGCACCCAGCCCGCCGCCCGACGACGATGACGACACGATCAACGAGTACGTCACCGAGAGCGATATCGCGGAGACACCGATCAAACCCGGCGAACCCGGAACCCCGACCTTCAACTTCCCGATCCCGCCCGGATGGAGCGACGCGGGTGAGGCGACGCCGGAATGGGCCTACGGCGCCATCGTCTACGACAGCCCGAAGGATCCGAATGACCCGCCGGACATGTACGCGATCGCCTCGAAGCTGACCGGCAACGTAGATCAGGCGAAGATCCTTGAATACGCCCCGGAGCAGTTGGAGGATATGGCCGAGTTCAAGCCGTTGGCAGAACCGGCGAGGGGCAAATTCGGTGGCTTCGATGCCCTTTCGTACGCAGGCACGTTCATGAACGACGGGCAGAAGCGATTCGTCGCACAGAGGACGGTCGTCGTGCCGGCGACGGACGGTGTGTTCGTCCTGCAACTGAACGCGGACAGTCTCGAGGCCGAACAGAACGCGGTTCTCGACGCCATCAAGGTGATCGATGAGCAGACGACTATCACCCCGCCGTCATGACCGCCCGCACCATCCGATACCCAAAGGACCCGCTTACCGACGGAGACGCATCGATATGAAGTTCCGGAACACGGCTCCAGTGCTCTTACTGGCTTCGGTGTGTAGCGCCGTGCTTTTGTCGACCTCACTGTTGACCGCGCCGCCGGCGAACGCGCAATGCACGGCCGGAGAGGTGTGGGACCAGCGCACCGGGGTGTGCTGGGACCAGTCCCAGACCTCACTGGGGGTCTCGGGCACGGGCGGCTGGTGCAAACCCGGCAGGATCGGACTGTGCATAGCGGCCTGGCAAAATTCACAGGTCCCGGGCGCGAACATCAAACCCGCGCCGCCGGGGGGACCGGCACCGCGCACGACCTGGCCCAACCGCTGACGCCTGGCCCAACCGCTGACACCTGCCGCAACCGCTGACACCTGCCGCAACCGTCCACGGTCAGCCCGTCCACGGACTCAGGCGAGGAATCCACGCGCGAACGTTCGCGCGATACGCCTCGTACTGTGCCCCGTAGGTCCGCGCCAACGTCGGCTCCTCGTACCACCGCACGAACGACGCGGTGACCACCCAGCCGATCGTGGCGTACAGCACGAGCCACAGGCTGCCGAAAAGCACCGCTTGGCCGAGGATCGCGATCAACAGGCCCGCGTACATCGGGTTGCGGACGAACCGGTTGAACCCGGTCACGACCAGACGCTCGGTCGGCGCGACGGGCATGGGTGTGCCACCGGCCCTGACGAATTCGACGAAGGCGTGGACGGGCGGGATCAGGCCGAGGACGACCAGGATCCCGCCCACCACCACACGCCACGCGGGCGCATCCGACAGGTCCCAGCGCGTCACCAACCACGGGCCGAGACCGACGAACGTACCGGGGGCGACTACGAAGAAAGCGGCCGAGGCGAGCGCGGCGGTGGTGATCCGCACGTGCGCTATCCGGTGATGGCCGAGATGTCCGCGAGTTGGGTCAGGCGCACGCTGTTGCCCGACGGATCCCGGAACCCGCAGTCGATGCCGTAGGGCATCTCGTGCGGTTCCTCGGTGAACTCCACTCCGCGCGAACGCATTTCCTCATAGGAGGTATGGCAGTTCTCGGTGGTGAGAAACACCGTGCCCGCGAATCCCTTGGCGGTCAGGTCCAGCACCTGCTCACGGGTCGGCGGGTCCATGACCGGTTCACCGGGCACGGCCATCAGCACGATCGACACGTCGTCCTGACCCGGCGGGCCGACGGTCAGCCACCGAAAGATGCCGTCGACATCGGGCAGCGAAACATCCTGCCGCACTTCCATACCGACCTTGTCGGTCCAGAACCTCAGTGCAGCTTCTTGGTCGTGCACCCACAGGTGGGCGCTTGCGATTTTGATCATGGCTCGACGCTACGGCCGGGCGGCTTTCTACGTCTTCTCCCCGTGTGCTGTCTTGCGGACCCGACTGTCGGCGGGCGGCCGGGTGTCGCGTTTGAGGATGCAGCTCGGAATCCGGGCATGGATGGCCGCGGGTGGCAGGCTCGCGCGGTACGCGGCCGGGGGCAGCCCGTACACGCGGGCGAAGCTGGTGGTGAACGACCCCACGCTCTGTAGCCCCACCATGACGCAGATGTCGGCGACCGAGCGGTCGGTGTAGCGCAGCAGCGCGGCCGCGCGTTCGAGGCGACGGGTCTGCAGGTACGCCCGCGGTGTCTCGCCGAAGGTGCGGGTGAACATCCTGCTGAAGTGCGCGCGCGACAGCCCGGCGGCCGCGGCGAGGTCGTCGACGGTGATCGCCTCCGCGTACCGGGCGTCGACCAGATCCTTGGCGCGCAGCAGATAGCGCGCCGGGGGCACCTGCGCCATGCGCCAAGTATGTCGAACTCGCGGAACAGCGGCGGCACACAGTACGTTGAACCCGCGGATGAGTTGGCTGGGCGGCCGCGGGATCCAGGTTCACCTGGGTTTCGAGGAAAGTCCGGACTTCACAGAGCAGGGTGATTGCTAACGGCAATCCGAGGCGACTCGCGGGAAAGTGCCACAGAAAACAGACCGCCACCACCGGGTCTTCGGACTCGGGGGAGGTAAGGGTGAAACGGTGCGGTAAGAGCGCACCAGCATTCCGGGTGACCGGAGTGGCTAGGCAAACCCCACCCGAAGCAAGGCCAAGAAGGCCGCAACCTGGTTGCGGCCGCGCAGGCGTCCGAGGGTTGCTCGCCCGAGCCTGCGGGTAGGCCGCTCGAGGCACCCGGCGACGGTGTGTCCAGATGGATGGTCGCCACCTCGCCGCCGCGGTCAGCCGCGGTGGTGCGGGACAGAATCCGGCTTACAGGCCAACTCATCCGCCCCCTGGCCGGGTCACCGCGCCTTTCGCACCGCCTTGGCGAGTTTCTTGAGCGCGCCGTCCAACTGGTCCCGCGACCGGTGCGCGAGTTCCTCCTCCATCCGGAACAGCAGACCATAGGTGAACGTGTCCTCGCCTGCGCCGTGCGCGGCATCGGCCTGCTGGCGGAGGTGAGCCCGGCTCACGACGCTGTCCTGATGGTCACCGAGCAGCGATTGAATGCTCTTGGCCCGATCCGAGACCTTGGACTCGCCGGTCGCGGCGGCGGTGTAGCGAAGACGTTTGGCGCCCTTGCGGATTCGGTGCAACGCCTCGTCTTTGTCCTCGTCGGCTCCGGTGGCCGCCGCGGCCTTCGCCGCTTTGCGCACACGCTTGTAGGCCGCGTCGATCGTCGCCTGAGTGCGCTCGTCCTCGTCCTGCGATAGCACCGGCTCCGCGGCCACCAGCCCCTCGAGCGCGTCGAGCAGCCGGAAGTAACGCTGCGAACGCATCGCGATCAGCGACCGGCGCAGCCCGGCCGTGTAGCGGCGCTTGGCCCCGGCGACCAGCCGCTCGCGCACCGGCCCGCGGACCAACTCCGCCGGCAGCTCATCGAGGGCCTTCTCGTAGCGTTCGGCCAGCACTTCGGCGTCGCGCGCCACTCCCAGGATCCCGGCCAGCTGCTTGAGCTCGTCGAGAATCCAGGCGTCGTCGGAGATGCCGAAAGCATCCCGGGAGGTTTGCAGCAGGCTGCGGATCTTGCGTGTCGTGACCCGCATCTGGTGCACCGAGTCCGGCACGTCGGCGCGCACCGCCCGGTCCCACTCGATCAGCTGCTCGACCTGTTCGGCCACCGCTCGGTGCACGGCGTCGGTCGGTCGCACAGCGTCCTCCGGTGCTGAGGATTCCGCCAGCACGCGCGCCAATTTCGAACCGCTGGCCGCGGCTTGGGCACCGGCGTCGATCAGCCGGTTCGACAGTCGGTCGAGCAGTTGCCGGTCGGCGCCGTCGGTCAGTTCCAGTTCCCATTCGCGCCACGCCTGCTCCGGGCCGCCGGGCTCGGCCGACGCGGTCACCTGGTCGTCGCAAAACTCCGCGATCGGCGTCCCGTCGGGACCGTAGAGCATGTTGACCGTGCGTCGGGTCGAGATGCGCGCGACCGGGCGCAGCGGGTGGTCGCGCACGATGGCCAGCACGATGTCGCGCAGCGCCTCGGGCACCTCGTTCGCATCCCCGAGGGGCTCCCTGACCTCGGTGCGGGCGTCGGGGCCGGCGGGAAGTTTGAGATGCCATCCTTCGTCGGGCCCACCGGTGCGCCTGCGCAGCGTGATGCGTCGCGTCGCGAGGTCGTGATCGGGGGTGTCGAAGTAGACGGCTTCGAGGTGGTGAGCCGGCGATCCTTCAACCCTGGCAACCGCCGACAGCCCTTCGAAGGACGGCGACACGGTCGACTCGAGGACGTCGAACTTGCGCTCGACCTCGAGGTGCCGCGTCGCCTTGTCGCTGGATTTACCCATGGTGCGAGACAGATTGCCACACGTACGTGAACACGGGGGAACGGATCCCGAGCACAGAGAAGATAGTGTCGCCCTGTGACCGAATACGAAACGCTGACCTTCGAGCAGAGCGGCGCCATCGCCCGCATCACGCTGAATCGGCCGGATGCCGCAAACGGCATGAACGGCACTATGACTCGTGAGCTGGCCGCCGCGGCCAAGCGGTGCGACACCGATGCGACCAAGGTCGTGGTGCTCACCGGGTCCGGCCGGTTCTTCTGCGCCGGTGGTGATTTGAAGGACTTCGCGTCGGCGCCCGACCGCGGCGCGCACCTCAAGGGCGTCGCCGACGATCTGCACCGCGCGATTTCGACGTTCGCCCGGATGAACGCGGTGGTGATCACCGCGGTGAACGGCACCGCGGCCGGCGCCGGGTTCTCACTCGCGGTCACCGGCGATCTGGTGCTGGCCGCTGAGTCGGCATCGTTCACGATGGCCTACACCCGCGTCGGGCTGAGCCCCGACGGGAGCGCCTCCTATTACCTTCCGCGGCTGGTCGGGATCACCAAGACCAAGGAACTCATGCTCACCAACCGGAGCCTGACGGCGCAGGAGGCCTCGCAGTGGGGGCTGGTGACCGAGGTGGTCCCGGACGCCGAACTGGCCGACCGGGCCTCGAAGCTGGCGGATCAGATGGCGGCCACCTCGGCCGGTTCCAACGGTGGGGTCAAGCAATTGCTGTTGGGGACGTTCGGCAACGGGCTCGAAGAGCAGATGGAACTCGAGGGACGGCTGATCGCCGCACGCGCGGTCTCCAGCGACGGCCGAGAAGGCGTCGACGCCTTCCTGGCCAAGCGCAAGCCCGAGTTCGCCTAGAAGGAGTGTTCGTCGGCGGGGAACACCCCGCTGGCCACCTCATCGGCGTACTGCTCTGCGGCGCGGCGCAATTCGGCGCCGACGTCGCCGAAGCGCTTGACGAACTTGGCGGTCTTGCCGTTGGTCATGCCCGCCATGTCCTGCCACACCAGCACCTGTGCGTCGCAGTTCGCGCCCGCGCCGATGCCGATGGTGGGGATGGTCAGCTTGCCGGTGATCTGGGTGGCCAGTTCGGCGGGCACCATCTCCATGACGACCGAGAACGCGCCGGCTTCCTGCACGGCGATCGCGTCGTGGATGGTCTGCTCGGCGGCGTCGCCGCGGCCCTGGACCCGGAAGCCGCCCAGCCCGTTGACGCTCTGCGGGGTGAAGCCGATGTGCGCCATGACCGGCATCCCGGCCGCGCTCAGCGCCGCGATCTGCTCGACCACGCGCTCGCCGCCCTCGAGCTTGACCGCATGCGCACCGGTCTCCTTCAGGAACCGGGTCGCCGTCGACAAAGCTTGGCGAGGGCCTTCCTCGTAGCTGCCGAACGGTAGGTCGGCCACGACCAGCGCGTGCGGCGCACCGCGGACGACGCCACGTACCAGGGGAATCAGCTCATCGATTGTCACGGGCACGGTGGTGTCGTAGCCATAGACGACGTTGGCGGCTGAATCGCCGACCAACAGCACCGGGATTCCTGCCTCGTCGAACACTCGGGCGGTGCTGTAGTCGTAGGCGGTGAGCATCGCCCACTTGTGGCCTTCGGCTTTCCACTTCTGCAGATGCAGGGTGCGTGTTTTGGTCCGCGGAGCGGGCGAGGCAGTCCCGTAGACGGTCTGCTCAGACATCGTTGTCCCCCAATTGGGTGGGTCGGGTCGAATCCTCGAGGCCGACATCGGTCCCCGGGTTCGCTGACGCCCCCCAGTCTGCCATTCTGTGCGCGAGATGTTAAAAGGCCTGTTAAGTGGATTTGCTCACACGCGCCCTCGCCGGGCATAGCATTCCGGCATGCAACGGCTCAGCGGGCTCGACGCCAGCTTCTTGTACCTCGAGACCGCGCAGCAGCCGCTGCATGTCTGTTCGATCCTCGAATTGGATACCTCGACGATGCCGGGCGGCTACACGTTCGACCGGTTCCGGGACGAGTTGAACCAGCGCATCAAGGCGATGCCGGAGTTCCGCGAGAAGCTGGCCGACAGCCGGTTCAACCTCGACCATCCGGTGTGGGTGGAGGACAAGGACTTCGACGTCGACCGCCACCTTCATCGCATCGGCCTGCCCGCGCCCGGCGGCCCCCGCGAGCTCGCCGAGATCTGCGGCCATATCGCGTCATTGCCGCTGGACCGCAGCCGTCCGCTCTGGGAGAAGTGGGTCATCGAGAACATCGATGGAACCGATCCGCAGGACGGCGGGCGTCTCGTGGTGATGACGAAGGTGCACCACGCGGGCGTCGACGGTGTGACCGGTGCGAGCCTGATGTCGCAGTTGTGCAGCACCGAACCCGACGCGCTACCTCCGGATCCCGTCGACGGTCCCGGCGACGCAAGCTCCCTGGAGATCGCGGTTTCCGGTGCGGTCAAGTTCGCCACCCGGCCGTTGAAGCTGGCGAGCACGCTGCCCATGACGGTCTCGTCGGTGGTCGACACGGTCCGCCGCGCCCGCTCGGGCAACTCGATGGCGCCGCCGTTCGCCGCCCCCAGGACGGTGTTCAACATGAACGTCACCGGGCACCGCAACGTCGCGTTCACGCAACTGGATCTCGAGGACATCAAGAACGTCAAGAACCACTTCGGGGTCAAGGTGAACGATGTGGTGATGGCGCTGGTCTCCGGCGTGCTGCGCAAGTACCTCGCCGACCGCGGCCAGCTGCCGGAGAACTCCCTGGTCGCGATGGTGCCGGTCTCGGTGCACGACAGGTCCGATCGACCCGGCCGCAACCAGGTGTCGGGGATGTTCTCGCGACTGGAGACCCACATCGAGGATCCGGCGGCCCGGTTGAAATCCATCGCTGAGGCGAATTCGGTTGCCAAACAACATAGTTCGGCGATCGGCGCGACCCTGCTGCAGGACTGGACGCAGTTCGCCGCCCCGGCGGTGTTCGGTGTCGCGATGCGCGTCTACGCGTCGAGTCGGCTGAGTGGCGCGCGCCCGGTGCACAACCTCGTCATCTCCAACGTCCCCGGGCCGCAGGTCCCGCTGTACTACCTGGGCTGCGAGGCCAAGGCGATGTACCCGCTCGGTCCGATCTTTCACGGGTCGGGTCTCAACATCACCGTCATGTCGCTGACCGGGTCGCTGAACGTCGGCATCGTGTCCTGTCCGGAACTGCTGCCCGACCTGTGGGACATGGCCGACGACTTCGCCGCGGCGCTCGACGAGTTGTTGGCCGCCACGCGATAGCGCCCTAGCCAGCGGCGATGAGGGTCCATGGCAGCATGTTGAGCCATGAACGCCAAGATCGGGGTCATCGCCACCACTGTGCTGCTCGCGGCCACCGGATGCAGCCAATTGGTGGACGGCCGCGCCGTCGTCGCGGTGCCGCCGCCTGGCACCCCGATCGAATGGGTCAAATGCCAGTCGGACCAGTCCGACGAGTCGCGGATTCCCGCCGACGCCGAATGCGGCATGCTGTCGGTCCCGGTCGACTACGACCAGCCCGACGGTGACGTCGCCCGTCTCGCGATGATCCGGTTCAAGGCCACCGGCGACAAGATCGGCTCGCTGATCATCAACCCCGGGGGCCCGGGGGAATCCGGTGTGGAGGCCGCAGCGAGCCTCGTCGGCTCGCTGCCCGAGTCGGTGCGGGAGCGGTTCGACCTCGTCGGCTTCGATCCACGCGGCGTCGCGAACTCCACGCCGGCGCTGTGGTGCAACTCCGACGCCGACAACGACCGGCTGCGCGCCGAGCCCCAGGTCGACTACTCGCCGGAGGGCGTCGCCGAGATCGAGAAGGAGACCAAGGAGTTCGTCGCACGCTGCGAGGACAAGATGGGCAAGGAGTTCCTCGCCAACGTCGGGACCGTCAACGTGGCCAAGGATCTCGAGGCGATGCGCGAGGCCCTCGGTGACGAGAAACTGACCTACCTCGGCTACTCCTACGGCACCCGGATCGGCGCCACATACGCCGAAAACTATCCGGACAAGGTGCGCGCGATGGTCCTCGACGGGGCGGTCGATCCCAACGCCGATCCCACCGAGGCCAACGTCCGGCAGGCCGCGGCCTTCCAGACCGCGTTCAACGACTACGCCGCCGACTGTGCGGAGAACCCGGCCTGCCCGCTGGGCACCGACCCGGCGAAGGCCAACGACGTCTACCACAGCCTGGTCGACCCGCTGGTGCAGAAGCCGCTGCGGACGCGCGACCCGCGCGGGCTGAGCTACTCCGACGCGATCGTGGGCACCATCCTGCCGTTGTACTCGCCCGACCTGTGGCGGCACCTGACGCAGGCGCTCAGCGAGATGGAGCGCGGAACCGGCGACACCATGCTCGCGCTGGCCGATCTGTACATGGGCCGCGACGCGCAGGGCCACTACAACAACTCGACCGACGTGCGCGTGGCGGTCAACTGCGTGGACAAGCCCGCGGTGACCGATCGCGCGAAGGTCGTCGAGGAGGACCGGCGGGTGCGCGAGGCGGCGCCGTTCATGAGCTACGGCGAGTTCACCGGGCACGCTCCTTTGGGCACGTGCGCGTTCTGGCCGGTCCCGCCGACGAGCGAACCGCACGAACTCGAGGTGGAGGGGTTGCCCCCGACGCTGGTGGTGTCGACGACCAACGATCCCGCCACGCCGTACCAGGCGGGTGTGGAGTTGGCCAAGCAGCTCGGTGGGACGCTCGTGACGTTCCAGGGCACCCAGCACACCGTGGTGTTCCAGGGCAACAAGTGCGTCGACGACATCGCGGCCAACTACCTCGTCGACCTGGCACTGCCGCCGGCCGACACCACCTGCTCCTCGGACTGATCAGGGTTGGACCGGTCGTGCGGCGGTCTCCTGTTGTTTTAGCCGCGCCGGCGCACGAGCCGTGTGACTCTGTAGTTTGTGGCGGCGACCGGTGGCGGCGCCCTGCGCGGGAGGTGTCAGATGGCGACCGTTGATGCCGAAGGCGCCCACCAGGCGACCGAGGACGAACGAACCGACGTGGTCGCCACCCTGGTCGCAGCGTTCGTCGAAGATCCGATCTACCGGTGGATCGTTCCCGATGACCAGCAACGACGACGCAGCGCGGAGTCGTTCTACTCGCTGCTCGTCGATGCGCATTGGTCGCATGACGGGGTGTATGCGGCCGGCAGAGGTAGCGGAGCGGCGCTCTGGTTACCGCCGAAGCGGCAACTGGTCGATGACGACAGGGCCGAAGCCTTCGGCCGCGAGCTTGTGGAAACCGCGGGGGACGAAGCCTCGTGCCGGCGACAGGCCGAACTGGCCGCCATGCTCGATGAGCACCATCCGTCGGACGCCCACTGGTATCTGGCATTCATGCGCGTACGCCCCTCGCTACGGGGCCGCGGAATCGGCAGCGCGCTTCTACAGGCGGTTCTCGCAGATGCGGATCGCCACGGCGTGCCGGCTTATTTGGAGGCGTCGTGCCCAGCCAACAAACGTCTGTACGAGCGCCACGGTTTCCAAACGGTGACGGAGCTGACGGTGGCTGACAGTCCGACCCTCTACGCGATGTGGAGACGACCGGCGGGTTAGGTCCGCACGCTCGCGGACGTGCTGGCGGCGAGCTGGGCAAGCAGTGATTCCAGGCGATCTCGCTCGATGACCGGCTGCGCGCCCGCGGCCGCACTGAGCATCAGCCCGCTGATGAGTTCACGGTCAGCAGCGCGGTCAGCGACTTCATCACGTCGGCGGCCAATTTCATGACCGAGGTGCCGACGTCGGCCGCGGTGACGGAGCGCAGTTCCGCCAGGTCCAGCTCGGCGACCCGCTCGGCGACGGCGCGGATCAGCGCGGTGCGTGTCCGGAAGTAGTACGAGGTGCTCCCCTCCGGCACACCCGCCGCACGGTCGACCCGCGGGTGGCCTTACGGAATCTCCCAGTGACCCGGAGTCCCGTCGAAGAACGGGTTCTCGAAACCCTGCACCGTGGGCAGTTTCCGCAGCTCATCCGACGGGATGCCGTAGAAGGGATTGCGAACCCCGTTGATGGTGGCCTCCGCCCTCAGCTGGACAGGGCCGATCTGTTCGCCCGGCAGTCCGAAGTAGTCGCCGACCCCCGGCACGCCCGGCCAGACGTCGGGCACAGCCCACTGCGGGATCTCCCAGTGGCCCGGTGCCTCGTCGAAGAACGGGTTCTCATAACCCTGGACGGTCCGCATCTTCTTGAGCTGTCCGGGCGGGATGTTGAAGAACGGGTTCGGCACTCCGTTGATGGTGGCCGCGTTCTTCAACTGCCCGGGCGGTATCCGAGCGCCGGGCAACCCGAAGTAGGCGTCGATGTTGGGCAGGTTCGGCTCCAGGTCCGGCAAATCGACGTCGACCGCGGGCGCCGCGACCGGCGGCAGGTCTGCCCGCGGCAGGGGCGGCACGTCGATCGGTGGCACGTTCACGTCGACGTCCGGGATGCGCGGCGCCTCGACTCGTGGAACGTCCACGTCGACTCGTGGCACCTCCACGTCGACCTTCGGGGGACGGGGTACCTCGACCCGCGGCACCTCGACCTTGGGAATCGGTGGCGGCGCCGGAATGGGGGGTATCGGCGGGGACGGGAACTTCGGGTCTGCGTGCACGACGCCCGCTCCCAAGCCGAGTGCCGTGAAGCCACCCAAGGCCCCGGCCAGGCCCAGGGAAAATGCTCTTTTCTTGAGGTTCATGGTCGCTCCTCGCATCGATTTCTGCGGCGCGACCCCCCGACAGAACGATCGGCTACCCGCGCGGTGCGTCGACGAAACCTCGATGTGTCATCAGGATCCGCTGGTGGCGATCTGGACGAGCAGAAGCTCCAGGCGCTTCCGATCGGTCACCGGCTGACGGCCGGCCGCGACACTGAGCATGAGTCCGCTGATGAACATCACGGTGAGCAGGGCCCGGTCGGCCACTGTGGACGGGTCGGCGTCAGCGGGCCGCGAGCGTTCGGCCAGCTCGCGGTGCAATGTGAGGTAGGTCTGCGAATTCGCATGGAACACAGCCGAAATCGCGGGATCGCGACTGGCCTGTAGGAGTAGTTCGATTCGCGCGCGGGTGCGGGTGAGGCCGTCGCCGGTCAGCGATTTCATCACGACGGCGGCCAATCTCGTGACCGCGGCCTGCCGGGAGGTGCCGGCGTCGGCTTCGGTGACCGAGCGCAGATCCGCCAGGTCCAGCTCGGCGACCCGCTCGGCGACGGCGCGGATCAGCGCCGTGCGCGTCCGGAAGTAGTACGAGGTGCTCCCCTCCGGCACACCCGCGGCACGGTCGACCCGCGGATGGCTCAGCCCCTTGGCGCCGTGCTCGGCGAGCAGCCCGATCGCGGCGTCGCAGAGTTCGCGACGCCGTTGCCGGCCGTCCGGGGTTCGGCGCTCGCCCATCTACTTCGCGATCGGACGGATCAGCACTTCCTGGGATGTGCTGGCCACGGTGCGGCCCGCCGCGTCACGGATGGTTCCGCGGATCAGCGCGCGGTGTCCGGTGACGGCCACCGTGTCCTGGGTGTACAGATGCCACTCGTCGAAGCGGACGGGCCGGTGCAACCACAGCGCGTGATCGAGGCTGACCGCCGCGATCGATGCGTAGTCGGCGCGATGCGGGTGATTGCGCAACGCCATGTCCAACAGCAGGTAGTCGCTCGCGTACGCCAGCATCGCGGTGTGCAGCGCGGGTTCGTCACCGACGGGGCGGGGCAATCGCATCCAATGTGACCGCGGCTCGGGCGTCTGCCTGCCACCCAGGAAATTCGTCGGCTCCGCGATGCGCATCTCCACTGCCGGCGGGACGTCGATCCAGTTCTGCGCGTTCTGTCTCAGCTGCGCGGGGACCTGGTGCACCCAGTGCTGCAGCAGCGGCATCTCCTCGGGTGCCGGGGCATGGGGCGCTCGGCGCTCGAGTTCGGGTTCGGCGGGATTGGTGTGAAACGACGCAAGGGCGGTGAGCAGGGTGCGCTCGCCCTGCGCGACGGTGACCCGGCGGGTCGCCATCGATCGTCCGTCGCGCACGGCCTCGACGGCGATGTCGACGGGTGTGTCCGAGGCGCCGGTCTGGACGAAGTAGGCGTGCAGGGAATGCGGCGCGTGCTCGTCGACGGTGCGCGACGCGGCGTAGAGCGCCTGTGCGAGCAGCTGGCCGCCGAAGATCCGGCCGAAGCGATCCCGTTCGTTGGTTGCCTGAAACCGATTGTCGCCCAACGGTGTCAAGTCCAGTGCTCGTTCGAGCGTGTCGAGGGATTCGAGCACCGCCTTCTCCAGCACCGTTCCGCGCAGCGGGCCGGACAGGTCGGTCAGCGGGTCGATCTCATCGGCGGACATCACGGGTGGATCCTGCCAGATCCTTGCCACCGTTGTCTCTAAGACTTTAGAGTCCGGGTGTGGCCTCTGGAATCTCCCGGCAGCCGGTAGCCGTCGCGGGTCATGATGCGGACCGGATCGCTGCCGTCCCATGCCGAGCAGGTTTCGGAGATGCGGCGCACCTGGTCGAGAAAGGCGGGCGGGGCCTCGACGATCTCGGTGTAGAACCCGAAATCGGCCACGGTGTCGATGTAGGCGACGCGGAAACCCCCGCCCGTGCTCTGGGCCGCAACCGGGTACCCCAGCGCCGCAAAGTGGGCCGCTTTGGCATCGTAATCCTTTGTCACTGTCGCGATTTGGTGAAACGAGCTGGTCCCGTTGCGGCTCCAGTCGGAGTAGATGCTCGGCGTCTGGCAGTGCTGCTGGATCAACTCGATTTGGACCGGGCCCGCCTGGGCCACCGCGACCTGGATGCGGACCGTGCGGATCTCACCGCCGTAGTCGGCCACTTGATCGGCGATGGGCAGCACATGAAACGGTCCCACTCCGAACACACGCGCCCAACCGGCGGCGGCCTCGAGAACGTCGTCGACGACGTGCCCGAGTTGAAAGAACCGAAAATCCCCCTCGGGCCATGGCTGTTCGAACAGATCCATGCGCACGATCATGGCATGGCCGCGCAATGCTGAGCGGGGAACGGGTTCTCATCACCGGGCCGGCCGGCCGCATCGCCTACGGCGTCGCGAAGTCGCTCGCCAAAGACAACGAAGTGTGGGGTATCGCCAGGTTCTCCGACACCGCCGCGCGCGAGGAGGTCGAGGCCCTGGGCCTGACCACCCGAAGCATCGATCTCGGCGTCGGCGACTTCGTCGATCTGCCAACGAATTTCACGTACCTCTTGCACATCGCCGCCGATTTCGGCGAAGACTACGAGCAGGGACTGCGCGTCAACGCCGAGGGAACAGGGCTGCTGCTGTCCCACTGCCGCGATGTCAAGGCCGCGCTGGTGATGTCGACGGTCACCGTCTACAAACCGCACCCCGACCCGTGGCACGCATTCCGGGAGGACGATCCGATCGGCGATGCCGGATTGCCCAGCCCGCAACCGTATTCGATCGTCAAGATCGCCGAGGAGGCCGTCGCCAGATACTGTGCGCGCGAATTCGGCATACCCACGGTCATCGCCCGGATGGGCAGCGCATACGGCGAGCGGGGCGGTCTGCCGCTGTGGCACCTGCAAGCCATCGCGGAGGGGCGACCCGTCGTGGCCCGCTGGGACCCGTTGCCGTACAGCCCGATCCACTACGACGACATCAACGCCCAGATTCCGGCGCTGCTGGACGCGGCGAGCGTTCCCGCCACCATCGTCAACTTCGCAGGCGACACCCCGGTGAGCGTCCAGCAGTGGTGCGCGTATTTCGGTGAACTTATCGGCGTGTCGCCACAGGTGGACGTGCAGCCCGTCCCCGGTGCCTCGGTCGGTTCGGTCGGCGACCACACCAAGCGAACGTCGATCACCGGGCCCTGCACGGTGGACTGGCGGGAGGGCTTCCGGGCCATGGCCGCTCACCACTATCCCGACCGCGTCGAGGCCTGACGCGCATGCGCTATCCCGATCCGCAACAGTTGCTCGACGAAGCGGTCGCCGAATGCGGGTACTCCGACTTCGGGCCCGGAGACTTCCGCGAAGGACTGGCCGTCCTGCTCGACAGCCTGGAACGCGACGGCGACCTGGACCCGGGCACAGACGCCGCGGTCATCGGCGATCTGCGGCGCAGGCTGGTCAATCGCCTCGAGGTCGAGACCTACTACCGGGCGCACCCCGAGGTCGAGGACGTCGTCATCTCCGGGCCCGTCGACATCAACGGGCTGCCACGCACCGGAACCACCGCGCTGGCCGACATGCTCTCGCTCGATCCGCAGTTCCGGTGTCTGCGGGGCTGGGAGCAATATCAGCCCGTGCCGCCGCCGGTCGCCGGCGGCGAGGCCGACGACCCGCGCAGGCAGGCATTTCTGCGGATGCACGAGGAGCGTCCTGCCGCGCAGGCCGTCATGCACATCTTCGAAGTCGACGCCACCATGGAGGACACCGAAATCCTCGGAATGGCGTTCCACGGCCAGCAGATGACCCTGCCCGTGGCGGGCTACCGATCGTGGTGGCGGCGTGCCGATCTGACCGAGACCTACGCCTACCACCGCAGGGTCGTCAAGCTGCTCGGGTCGACGTGCCCACCGGAGCTGTGGTTGTTCAAGGCGCCCCACCACAAGTTCCACCTGGAGGCGCTCGCCAAGGCCTACCCGGACATGCGGTTCGTGATGACACACCGCGATCCCGCCAAGGTCGTCCCGTCCTACACCAGCCTGGTGTCGACGATCTTCCCGCCCGCGGCGGGCGACCGGGATCTGTGCGCCCTCGGCCGCGAAGTGAGCGATCACCTGCGAGAGGGCATGGAGAACGCGATCGCCGAACGCGCACGCATCGGCGAGGACCGTTTTCTCGACGTCCATCACCGCGAGCTGGTCGCCGATCCGAGGGGCACGGTCCGCCGCGTCTACGCCTGGCTGGGCCTGGAGCTTAAACCCGCTGTCGCCGAGACGATTTTCGACTGGCAGGACACCAACGCCGTCGGCGCCAAGGGAACACACCGATACACCGCGGAACAATTCGGCCTCTCGGTCGACCAGATCCGATCCGACTACGACTTCTACATCCGGCACTTCGACGTGGCCGTGGAGGCCTGAGGAGGCTCACCTATGACCACCCTGCCGAGCTGGGACACCCAGATGGAGGCGCTCAAAGGAGTGGCTGACCACCTGCTGGCGACGTGGCGACCCGACGGCGCCTCCGAAGCCGAGATCCAGGACATGAACAAACTCGCGCTGTCGATCCTGGCGTGCGGCTACCTGTGCCACGTCTACACCGATTCGAAGCGCCCGGTGTTCATGCCGCTGTGGAACTACGCCTGCAACCAGGGCGGGCCGAACCCGGACTACGTCTACCTGACCGCCGAGGTCGACGGGTCCGGCGTCTACGAGTTGACCGGTCGACGTGGCACGGTGCGGTTCGTCGAGATCACCCAGCAGGCACCCGGAATGATGAAGAGCCTCAAGGGCGTCGAGCGGCAGATGAAGTTCCAGGCCGTCACCCACGACCTGGACGACCTGACGATCGCCGACGACGGTTCCTTCCGCGTGATCATGTCCGCCGAACGCCCCGACTCCTACGACGACGACTGGTGGCCGCTCAACCCGGAGGTGGGCAAGCTGCTGATGCGCAAATGCGCGTGCGACTGGAACACCGAGATCGACGCCCAGGTCGCCATCAACCGCCTCGACGACGGCGGCGCGGACATGTCGCCGGCCGAGATCGCGCGGCGGTTCTCGGAGCTGGGCGACTGGATCAAGGGAATGATCGACTTCGACATGGAGCTGGTCCGGTACTACCGGGAGCACCACGGCTTCAACGTGCTCCTGCGGTCGCAGTGGATTCAGCAAGGCGGTGGCCTGGCCACCAAGCAGGCCTACTACGACGGTATCCATCAAATCGCCGACGACGAGGCGTTGGTCGTCGAGTTCCCCGTGCCGGCGCACTGCTACTACTGGCAGATCCTGGTGGCCGACGACCGGTTCTCGACGGTGGACTGGGTGAACCGGCAATCCAGTCTCAACGACGTTCAGGCGCGCATCGACCCCGACGGCTGGTTCCGCGGCGTGGTGTCCAAGCTCGACCCGGGCGTGCACAACTGGCTCGACAAGGCCGACTGGCCGTGGGGCATTCTGCAGGCGCGGTTCTACAAAGCCGAGGAGTTCCCCGAGATCAAGGTCACGAAGGTGCCGGTCGCCGACGTGCTCGAGCACCTCCCGGCGGGCACCGAGGTGCTCACCCAAGACCAGCGGCGAGCCCAGCTGCGGCACCGTCGAACGGGTGCGCAGATGCGCCGCATCTGGTGATCAGCCCAACGAACGCAGCCGCCGTGTAACACCGATTTAACAGCCGGTGCCTACGCTGCGGTCATGGATCGGCAGAAGGAATTCGTGCTGCGCACGCTGGAGGAACGCGACATCCGCTTCGTCCGGCTGTGGTTCACCGACGTGCTCGGATACCTCAAGTCGGTCGCGATCGCCCCGGCCGAACTCGAGGGTGCCTTCGAAGAGGGGATCGGGTTCGACGGCTCGGCGATCGAGGGCTTCGCCCGGGTCTCGGAAGCCGACATGGTCGCCCGCCCCGACCCGTCCACCTTCCAGGTGCTGCCGTGGGCCGACGACTCCGGCCGACATCATTCGGCGCGGATGTTCTGCGACATCACCATGCCGGACGGCTCCCCGTCGTGGGCGGACTCGCGCCACGTGCTGCGCAGGCAGCTGGCCAAGGCCAGTGACCTCGGCTTTTCCTGCTACGTGCATCCCGAGATCGAGTTCTTCCTGCTCAAGCCCGGCGAGGACGACGGAACCCCGCCGGTGCCCGCCGACAACGGCGGCTACTTCGACCAGGCCGTCCACGATTCGGCACCCAACTTCCGCAGGCACGCCATCGACGCGCTCGAGCAGATGGGGATCTCGGTGGAGTTCAGCCACCACGAGGGCGCGCCCGGCCAGCAGGAGATCGACCTGCGCTACGCCGACGCGTTGTCGATGGCCGACAACGTGATGACGTTCCGCTACGTCGTCAAGGAGGTCGCGCTCGGGGACGGGGTGCGGGCGTCGTTCATGCCCAAGCCGTTCGCCGAGCATCCCGGGTCGGCCATGCACACGCACATGAGCCTGTTCGAGGGCGACACCAACGCCTTCCACAGCCCCGACGACCCGCTGCAGCTGTCCGACGTCGCGAAGTCGTTCATCGCCGGGATCCTCGAGCACGCCAAGGAGATCAGCGCCGTCACCAACCAGTGGGTGAACTCCTACAAGCGCCTCGTCCACGGCGGCGAGGCGCCCACGGCGGCGTCGTGGGGCGCGGCCAACCGCTCGGCGCTGGTGCGGGTGCCGATGTACACGCCGCGCAAGGCGTCGTCGCGCCGCGTGGAGGTGCGCAGCCCGGATTCGGCGTGCAACCCCTACCTGACTTTTGCGGTGCTGCTGGCAGCCGGGTTGCGCGGCATCGAGAAGAATTACGTGCTGGCGCCGGAGGCCGAGGACAACGTCTGGACGCTGACCTCCGAGGAGCGCATCGCGATGGGCTACAAGGAGCTGCCGGGCAGCCTCGGTGCAGCGCTCGAGCAGATGGAGACTTCCGAACTGGTCGCCGAGGCGTTGGGCGAGCACGTCTTCGACTACTTCCTGCGTAACAAGCGCGCGGAGTGGGAGAACTACCGCAGCCACGTCACACCGTTCGAGCTGAAGGCCTACCTGTCTCTCTAGGTGACTAGGCGAGATACCTTTTAGGCGTGGCCAAACCAGCGACGCAGCGTCCGAAGCTGCCGAGCGTAGGCCGGCTGGGTCTCGTCGAACCCACCGCGCCCGCGGATCTGGATCTGTTGGGCTGGACCACCGATGCGCACGTCGAGCTCCTCTGGTCGCTGTCGCGTGCCCCCGACGCCGACACCGCGCTGCGCACGATGGTCCGGCTGGCCGAGGCGCTGGGTGACGGCTGGGACGAACTCAACCGCGCCCTGCTCACCGACAAGAGCCTTCGGGGTCGGCTGTTCAGCCTGCTGGGTTCCTCGCTGGCCCTCGGTGACCACCTCGTCGCCAATCCGGAGAACTGGCGGCTGCTCGCCGGTGACGTCGCCCTGCCGACCCGCGACGCGCTGCGCGAGATGTTCGTCGCGCTGGCCGACGAAGCGCCCGACACGTCGAGCGCGCTGCAACCGCTGCGCAAGCTCTACCGAGACCGGCTGCTGGTGCTGGCCAGTTTGGACCTGGCGCCGACGGTGGAGAACGAACCGGTCCTGCCCTTCCCGACGATCGGCGAGCACCTGTCGGACCTCGCCGACGCGGCGCTGGGCGCCGCGCTGCATCTCGCGCTCAAGACGGCCGGGGGTGAATCGCCGCCGCGGATCGCGATCATCGCGATGGGCAAATGCGGTGCGCGCGAACTGAACTACGTCAGCGACGTCGACGTCATCTTCGTCGCCGAGCCCGCCGACGCGTTGGCAACCCGGGTCGCCGGCGAGCTGATGCGGTTCGCGGCCGATGCCTTCTTCGAAGTCGACGCCGCACTGCGGCCCGAAGGTAAACACGGCCAGCTGGTGCGCACGCTGGACTCCCATGTCGCCTACTACCAGCGGTGGGCCAAGACGTGGGAGTTCCAGGCCTTGCTGAAGGCGCGCCCGGCCGCGGGCGACCCCGAACTCGGTCAGGCCTACGTCGACGCCCTGATGCCGATGGTGTGGACGGCCTGCGAGCGCGAGGACTTCGTCTCCGAGGTGCAGGCGATGAGAAGGCGGGTCGAGGAACTGGTGCCCGCCGGCCAACGGTCCCGCGAGATCAAGCTGGGGACCGGCGGGCTGCGTGACGTCGAATTCGCCGTGCAGCTGCTGCAATTGGTGCACGGGCGCAACGACGAGCGGCTGCACGTCGCCTCGACGGTGTCCGCGCTGGCCGCACTCGGCGAGCGCGGCTACGTCGGGCGCGACGACGCCGCGAACCTGACCGCGTCCTACGAATTCCTGCGCCTGCTCGAGCACCGCCTGCAGTTGCAGCGGATGGTGCGCACCCACCTGCTGCCCGACGAAGACGACGACGAGTCGCTGCGCTGGCTGGCCAGGGCCGCGCACGTGCGGCCCGACGGCACCCGCGACGCGCTCGGCGTGTTGCGCGAAGAGCTCAAACGCCAGAGCCTGCGGGTGTCGCGGCTGCACGAGAAGCTGTTCTACCAACCGTTGCTGGAGTCCGTCGGGCAACCGGCACTGAGCATTTCGGACGGTATGACCCAGGCCGCCGCCGAACGGCAGCTGGCCGCGCTGGGGTACGAAGGCCCACAGAGCGCATTGACACACCTGGCCGCCCTCACGGGGAGCAGCGCCCGCCGCGGCCGCGTGCAGCAGGTCTTGTTGCCGACCCTGCTCAACTGGCTGTCGGACACCCCCGATCCCGATGCGGGGCTGCTGTCATACCGCCGCATCAGCGATGCGCTGTCCGAACAGCGGTGGTTTCTGGCGACGCTGCGCGACGAGGGAGCCGTCGCCAAGCGCCTCATGCAGGTGCTCGGCACCTCGGCCTACATCCCGGAATTGCTCATGCGGGCACCTGAGGTCATCCAGGCCTACGCCGACGGCCCCAACGGACCCAAACTGCTCGACGCCGAACCCGAGGCGGTCGCGCGGGCGCTGGTCGCCTCGGCCGCAAGGTATTCCGACCCCCAACGCGCGATCGCGGCGGCGCGCACGTTGCGCAGACGCGAGCTGGCCCGTATCGCCTCGGCCGATCTGCTGGGCATGCTCGAAGTCACCGAGGTGTGTCGCGCACTGACGTCGGTGTGGGTGGCCGTGCTGCAGGCCGCGCTGGAAGCGGTCATCCGCGCGCACACGCCCGACCGGGGGCCGCTGGCGCGGATCGCGGTGATCGGCATGGGCCGCCTCGGCGGCGGCGAACTGGGCTACGGTTCGGACGCCGACGTGCTGTTCGTGTGCGAACCCGAAGCGGGCGTTGAGGAATCGGCCGCGGTGAAATGGGCGGTGACCATCGCCGAGCAGGTGAGGTCCCTGCTCGGAACACCGAGTTCGGATCCGCCGCTGGAGGTCGACGCCAATCTGCGGCCGGAGGGGCGCAACGGGCCGCTGGTGCGCACCCTGTCCTCGTATCAGGCGTACTACGAGCGGTACGCGCAGACATGGGAAGTGCAGGCGTTGCTGCGGGCCCACCGCGTAGCGGGCGATCTGGACTTGGGGAAGCGGTTCCTGCTCATGATCGACAAGATCCGCTACCCACCCGGCGGGGTGTCGGCAGAAGCGGTGCAGGAGATCCGGCGGATCAAGGCGCGGGTGGACGCCGAACGGCTGCCGCGGGGGGCCGACCCGAACACACACACCAAACTGGGGCGCGGAGGCCTCGCCGACATCGAGTGGACGGTGCAGTTGCTGCAGCTGCGCTTCGCGCACAAGGTGCCCGCACTGCACAACACGTCGACGCTGCAGTCGCTGAACGCGATCGGCGCCGCCGAACTGATCGCCGAGGGCGACGTCGAACTGCTGCGTCAGGCCTGGCTGACCGCGACGGGAGCACGGAACGCGCTGGTGCTGGTACGAGGTAAGCCGACCGACCAACTGCCCGGCCCCGGACGCCAACTCAACGCCGTCGCGGTGGCCGCCGGCTGGGACACCGACGACGGCGGCGAGTTCCTTGACAACTACCTGCGGGTGACACGGCGGGCAAAAGCCGTTGTGCGCAAGGTCTTCGGTGGCGAGACATAGAGGATAGGCACAGCCGATGAGCATGGATTTCGGGTTCGACGTGATCACCGACGAGGAGTACGAGCGCCAGCGCGCGCTGTACGGCCCGCTGACCGAGGCGGTGCGCCGGCTGATCTACGCGAGCCTGCACACCGAGATCGACGAGACCGCGGTGGCCGACGCGCAGGCAAAGATCGAGGCCGTCACGCAGATTCTCGAGAGCACGCAGCGCCCGGTGTCGTCGACCCTGCGGCACGAGGTCACGGGCCGTCCGCTGGCGTGGGCGAATCCCGCTGTGGGACTGCGTAATGCGATCGCACCCCCGATGGTCATCCATCACGAGGACGACGGCCGCTGCTGGAGTGAGTTCACGCTGAGCGGCGCCTACGAAGGCCCGCCCGGATGGGTGCACGGGGGTATCTGCGCGTTGGTACTCGACCATCTGCTGGGCGAGGCCGCCAGCGACGGCCTGACCCAACCGAAGTTCACCGGCACCATCTCGCTGCGCTATCTGCGCGGCACACCGCTGGGGCCGCTGCGGGCGGAGGCGTTCGTGGAGCGGTCCGAGGGGGTCAAGACATTCGCCCGCGGATATCTGCTCGACGCGCAGGGGCCCACGGTGGAGGCCGAGGGCGTGTTCATCCAGCCGGCGTGGGCGAGGGATGCCGGATGAGGTTCTATGTCAGCCTGGCGTTCCTCGACACGACGGAAGTCGTCGAGATCGCCAAGGCGGCAGACGATCTCGGATACGAGGGGCTCGGGATCCCGGACCACGTGGTCAACCTCGAGACGTTGGAGACGCCGTACCCCTACACCAAAGACGGCAGCAGGCGCTGGGAGGCGTTCACCGACTGGCCCGATCCCTGGGTGCTGATCGGCGGGCTGGCCCTCGTGACCTCACGATCGCGGTTCGTCACTACCGTGTATCTGCCCGCGATGCGCGACCCCTACTCGGCGGCGAAGGCGATCGGCACCGCGGCCGTCCTGGCCGGCGGCCGACTCGAACTCGGCATCGGTGTCGGCTGGTGCGAGGAAGAGTTCACGTTGATGGGTCAGCAGTTCGCGCGGCGCGGAAAGCGCACCGACGAGATGCTCGAGTTGATGAAGGAGCTCTGGAAGCCGGGCTGGACGGAGTTCGACGGCGAGTTCTACCAGACGCCGAAGCTGGAGATGGAGCCGACGCCGCCGCCGATCCCGGTGTACGTCGGCGGGCTCTCGGATATCGCGCTGCGCCGCGCGGCGCGCCACGACGGCTGGATCGGCGACCTGATCACCACCGATCGGGCCCTCGAACGCGTGGCCAAACTGCGCGAGCTGCGCGCCGAAAAGGGTTTGACCATGGACGGTTTCGAGGTGCTGACACCGCTGACCGACGCGTTCACCCCCGATCACTTCGACCGAGCGCAAGCCGGCGGCATCACCGGCATCATCACCATGCCGTGGATGTTCTACGCGGGCCCGCACGCCTCGTTGGCCGAGAAGATCGACGGGATGAAGCGGTTCCGCAAGGACCTTCGGCTCGACGCTTAACCCCAGCGCGCGATCACGTCGCCCACCGGTTGGCCCGCCGCGAGAGCCGCCATCACCAGCACCCGGGCCTGGCTGGGCCGAAGGGTCGGCACCATCACCGCCCCCGCCTTGACCATGTCGTCGCCGGGGCCGTACTCCGCTTTGACGGGGCCGGTCGGGACGCGGGTCGAGATCGCGAACGCGACGCCGGCCGGCGCATGCCGACGGACCGCGTCCACCACGCCCTCGCCGGCGTTGCCGGAACCCAGCGCCTCGACCACGATTCCGCGGGCGCCCGATGCGACGGCGGCATCGATCGGTCCGGGTCCGTCCCCGGGGTAGGCGGCCACGATGTCGACCCGCGGGGCGGCGGCGGCCGATACCTCGGCGATGAACGGGCGCCGCGCCGGCTGGGACAGGTTGAACGTGTTGTCGCCGACCGTTCCGATGGGTACGCCCGCGAACGCCGACAGGGCCGCGGTGTCCATCTTCCGGGTGCCCAGTGCCTGAAACACGGTGCCGTCGAACACGATCAACACACCCTGCTCGCGGGCGGCCGGGCTGGCCGCGACGGTCAGTGCGTCCCGCAGGTTCTTGGGCCCGTCGGCGTCGGGGGCGTCGGAGGACCGCTGCGCACCGGTCAGCACGATCGGCGGGGCACCGCGGTAGGTGACGTCCAGCCACATCGCGGTGTCCTCCATGGTGTCGGTGCCGTGCGTGATCACCACCCCGTCGGCGCCGCCCTCCACCGCGTTCTTGGCGGCCGCGCCGATCGCGTCCCAGTCCGCGGGGGTCAGCTGCGAGCTGTCCTTCTGCATCAGGTCGACGATTTCGACGTCCAGTCCGGCGGCGAGTTCGTCGCCCCCGACGGTGGGCCGCCGCACTCCGCTGGGGTCGGTGCTCGTCGCGATCGTGCCGCCGGTGGTGATCACGACCAGGCGGGCGTTCTGGGCACCGGCCGGCGAAGCCGCCGGGCCGAGCATGCTCGTCACCGTCGCGACCGCTACCGCGGCCGCCAGAAGTCCTCTGCGCATCCGCGCGTCACCGCCGGAAGCGGCTCAGCAGGCCGCGCCGCCGAACCGGCGCAGCGGTGGTGGCCGCCGGTGCGGCCGTGCCGCTGACCACACGTCCGGGCGCCGCGGCACCGACTCGGGTGCGGCGCCGGGCGTCGGCCGACCAGGCGCCCGGACCCGTCGTCGCCAGCAGCAGGAACGCGAAGCAGTACATGATCGCCGCCTCGCCGCCGTTGCCGCCCATCTGCGCATCGAACGGCCAGAAGCTGGCGGCCGGGCCCTCCAGCGGCGGCCAGTGCATCCAGAAGTACGCGACCGCCATATGGCCGGCCGCGATGAACGCGGCGATCCGCGTGAACAGGCCCACGGTGATCAGGATGCCTGCGACGAATTCGATGAGACCGGCCCACCAGGCCGGCCAGGTTCCGACCGGTACGGCCGCACCCAGGGGCCAGCCAAAGAGCTTCATCGAGCCGTGCAGTGTGAACAGCAGACCGAAGATGATCCGGAAGATGCTCAGAACGGGGGAGGAGTAACTGGCAAGACGGGCATCGAAGGTGGTCGTCATGCGCGTTTACCCTACGCGCAGACGCACTTCGGGCCGGGCGGTTTGACCCGCCCGGCCCGAAGTGTCGACTGGTGTTTACACGTCGAAGTACAGCGCAACCTCGTAGGGGTGCGGCCGGATCTGGACCGGCAGGATCTCGTTCTCGCGCTTGTAGGAGATCCAGGTCTCGATCAGGTCCTCGGTGAACACGCCACCCTCGGTGAGGTAGTCGTGGTCCTCTTCGAGCTTGTCGATGACCGCCGACAGCGAGGTGGGCGCCTGCGGAATGTTGGCGGCCTCCTCGGGCGGCAGTTCGTAGAGGTCCTTGTCCACCGGGGTCAGCGGTTCGATCTTCTTCTTGATGCCGTCGATGCCTGCCATCAGCATCGCCGCGAACGCCAGATACGGGTTACCCGAGCTGTCGGGGCAGCGGAACTCGAGGCGCTTGGCCTTGGGGTTGTTGCCCGTGATCGGGATGCGCACACACGCCGAGCGGTTCCGCTGGCTGTACACCAGGTTGATCGGCGCCTCGTAGCCGGGCACCAGGCGCTTGTAGGAGTTCACCGTCGGGTTGGTGAACGCCAGCAGCGACGGCGCGTGGTGCAGGATGCCGCCGATGTAGTGGCGCGCGAGGTCCGACAGGCCCGCGTAGCCGGACTCGTCGTGGAACAGCGGTTGGCCGTCCTTCCACAGCGACTGGTGTGCGTGCATGCCCGAGCCGTTGTCACCGAACAGCGGCTTGGGCATGAAGGTGACCGTCTTGCCGGCCTGCCATGCGGTGTTCTTGATGATGTACTTGAACAGCAGCACATCGTCGGCCGCATGCAGCATCGTGTTGAACTTGTAGTTGATCTCGGCCTGGCCCGCGGTGCCGACCTCGTGGTGGCCGCGCTCGAGCACGAAGCCCGCGTTCTGCAGGTTGGTCGCCATCTGGTCGCGCAGGTCGACGTAGTGGTCGTACGGCGCGACCGGGAAGTAGCCGCCCTTCGGGCGCACCTTGTAACCGCGGTTCGCGCTGCCGTCGGCCTCGACCGGTTCGCCGGTGTTCCACCATCCGGCCTCGGAATCCACCTCGTAGAAGGTGCCGTTGATCCTGGAGTCGAACGTCACCGAGTCGAAGATGTAGAACTCGGCCTCGGCGCCGAAGTACGCCGTATCGGCGATGCCGGTGCTGGCCAGGTAGTTCTCCGCCTTGCGGGCGACGTTGCGCGGGTCGCGCGAGTAAGCCTCGCGGGTGAAGGGATCATGCACGAAGAAGTTCATGTTCAGCGTCTTCGCGGCACGGAACGGGTCGATACGTGCGGTCTCGGGGTCCGGCAGCAGCATCATGTCGGATTCGTGGATCGACTGGAATCCGCGAACCGACGAGCCGTCGAAGGCCAGACCGTCCTCGAAGACATCTTGGGTGAAGGCCGAAGCCGGGATCGAGAAGTGCTGGACGACGCCGGGCAGATCACAGAACCGGATGTCGACGTATTCGACATCCTCATCCTTGATCAGCTTGAGAATGTCGTCGGCCGTCTTTTCTGCCACTGAGTTTTCTCCTTTATCCAGTAACTCGCGGGTTGACGCTAAGGACACGATGTTGCACGGTCGTCAACCGAATGTTGCGCTGAAGTTACGCAATCACATCTGGGTCAGTCGCCGGCGGCCGATGGACTTTTTTCAGTCCCATATCCTTCAGTGTATGGCCCGCACACTCGGGTCCTGGCTGTCGGGACCGGATCCGACCAGCGACGCGGGACCCAACGACTATCCCGGCAAGCGCCTCGGACTACCGGAGACCGGTCCGGGGTCCATCGCCCGGTTCGGCAGGCGGATCGCCGCGCTGATGCTCGACTGGTTCATCGCATACGGGCTGGTGGGGCTCGCGGTCAACCTCGGATTCATCAGCAAGGACGCTTTCCTCTACTCGCCGCTGGGTTCGACGTCCATCGCCGTCGTCTGGCTCGTCCTGGGCATCGTCTCGGTGCGGTTGTACGGCTTCACACCCGGGCAGTGGGCGCTGGGGCTGCGGGTCGCCTCGATCGACCACCGCCAGCACGTCGGCATCGGCCGGGCCGCGGTGCGTGGTCTGCTGGTGTTCTTCGTCATACCCGCGCTGTTCACCGACAGGGACTTCCGCGGCTATCAGGACCGCTTCACCAACACGGCGGTCGTCCGGCGCTGAGCGGCGGCGGCGAAACGTCACGCCTCGTGGCGGATCTGGCCGTTCATCATCGTCATCGTGACGTTCGCCCGGGCGATGTCGTGCGGGTCGATCGCGAAGATGTTCTCATCCACGACGATCATGTCCGCGAGCTTGCCGACCTCGAGCGACCCCACCTTGTCGTCCATCCGGATCTGATAGGCCGCGCCGAGCGTGTTGGCGCGCACCGCCTCCGCGACGGTCAGCCGCTGGTCGGCGGGCGCCAGCACCGGCGCCTGCGGCCGGCCGATCAGCTGACGGGTGACACCGATCTGGATCGCTTCGAGCGGCTTGTGGGTGGAGAAGTAGCCCGCGGCCGGCCAATCGGTGCCCAGCGAGATTCGTCCGCCCGACTTCAACACATCGCGGGGGCGGTACATCAGATCCCGGCGTGGCGGACCGTAGCGGGCGGCCATGTTCTGCAGCGTGTCCGGATCGGCGGACATCCAGTTGGCCGAGAACTGGGCGACGACGCCGAGTTCGCCGAAGCGCCGACTGTCGGGGTCCTCGACGTAGACCAGGTGCGCGATGGCGTGCCTGCGGTCGCGCGGGGGATTGGTGGCCGAGGCCCGCTCGATCGCGTCGAGGGCGACGCGGGCGGTGCGCTCGCCGCAGGCGTGCACGTGCACGTCGAAACCCGCGGCGTCGACCTGACCGATGAGCTGGTGCCACTGTTGTTCGGTGAACGGCGAGCCGCCGGTGGAGTCGGGTTTGTCGGCGTAGGGCTCGATGAGCCAGGCGGTGTATCCGCCCTGGGTTCCGTCGCCGACGATCTTGACGACGTCGGCCCGGACCAGCTCGGTGGAGAACCGGTCCCTGATGTGGGTCAGCTCCTGCACGACGTCGTCCACCGGCGCCGATCGCACGCTGTAGGAGGCGACGACGCGGAACGGCAGCTGCCCGCGGTTCTCGACGTCGGTGTACAGGCCGATCAGCGCTCCCTGATCCGAGCCGATGGGTGGCACGCCGGCGTCGAACACCGACGTGATGCCGGCCGCGGAGGCCTTCGGCAGCCACGCCTCGAGCAGCCGCCCCATCGTCTGCGGTGAGATCGGCTCGATCGCGTCGACGAGACCCAGCACGGCGTTGACCTCGAGCACATATCCGGTCGGATCGCCGTTGCCGTCCCGCGCGTAATAGCTGAAACCCGGAATCGGATCAGGGGTGTCGCGGTTGACGCCGGCGATCTCGAGCGCCTTGCTGTTGGCCCACAGGCTGTGCCCGTCGATGGCGAAGAAGAAGCCCGGCCGGTCGGGCAGGACGCGGTCGAGGTCGGCGCGATCGGGTCCGTCGGGGCCGAACATGTCGACGCGCCAACCGAATCCGCGCACCGGCCCGGTCGGGTTCTGCTTCGCGTACCGCTCGATCGCGGCCAGCGCGTCCGCGCCCGTCGGCAGCTGCAGGTCGACACCGGAGGTGAGGAAGGCGCCGAGGAACGGATGGGTGTGGCCCTCGACGAAGCCGGGCATCAGCAGCCGGCCCCCCAGGTCGACCACTCGGGTGTCGGGCCCGGCCAGCGCCATGGCGCCCGCCTCGTCGCCGACGTGGGTGATGGTGTTGCCACGTACCGCGACCGCCTTCACCCACGGTGCCGGGCCGGCGACGGTGTAGATCGGTCCGTTGCGGAAGACGTAGTCGGCGCCCTGGTCTGCGGCCGTGGCGTCGGAGCCCGTCCCGGACGGGTCACCGGCCGAGCAGGCGCTGGCCGCCGTCGCGGCGAGAACCACAGCGCCGGCGCGCAGCACGGTGCGTCGAATCGCCCCGAATGCCGCGAAATGGGGCGCCCACTCACAGGCGGTACACATACCGCGCCTCCGGACGCAACCCGCCCGAAGTCAGCGGCGTCGTCTGCTCTTCGCGCAAGCGCTCATCGCCGCCGCACCGTACGCTGCACTCCGCGCATCTTGGCCTGCGCCGGCAGCGGGCCCTTCGGCATCGCCGCGGGTCCGACCTTGGTGCCCAATGCGGCCAGCCGCGACTCCAGGGCGTCCAACTGCTTGACGGTGATGTTGGCGGGCAGCTTGTTCAGGTGACGCTCCAGTTTGGCCAGCGGCACCTCGCCCTCGCCGTTGCCGATGATGACGTCGTAGATCGGGGTGTCGCCGACCAGCCGAGCCGTGCGCTTCTTCTCCTGCGCCAGCAGCGGCCGCACACGCGACGGCGACCCCTCGCCGACGAAGATGACACCGGGCCTGCCGATCACCCGGTGCACCGCGTCGAAGTGGCCCGTCGCCGCGACACCCGGCGTCACACGCCACTTGCCCCGCATGTTGTCCAGTGCCCAGGCTGCGGCGCCCGTCTGGCCCTCCGCCTTGCTGTACACCGACTTCTGGGCGCGCCTACCGAAGATGATGAACGCGACCAGGGCGCCGAGCACGATGCCCAGCGGAATCATCATGTAGGTGGTGAAGCCGCCCGCGAAGATGCCGAACGCCACCGAAGCGGCGACGATCAGCACGAATGCACCGATCATGTACGGCAGCAGACGCTTGTCCTCTTTGCGCTGAAGCTGGAACGCCTGCCACAACTGGCTGCGGCGCTGTTTCGACGCCGCCTTACGAGCCGCCTTGGCTTCGGCCTTGGCGGCCTTCAGTGCCTGGGGATTGCGGGTTTTCGCCATTGCTTCAGGATACGGACGCCGATTTCGCCTGCGCGTACAACCGACCGGCACGGTAGGACGAGCGCACCAGCGGTCCGGCCAACACACCGGCGAAGCCGAGGCGCTGAGCGAACTGCTCGTGTTCGACGAACTCGTCGGGGTGCACCCAGCGCTCCACCGGGTGGTGGCGCACCGACGGGCGCAGGTACTGGGTGATCGTGACGATATGGCAGCCCGCGTCGTACAGATCGGTCAGCGCCGCCCGCACCTCATCGGGCGTCTCGCCCATCCCCAGGATCAGGTTCGACTTCGTCACCAGCCCGAAGTCGCGCGCCGCGGTCAGCACGTCGAGGCTTCGCTCGTAGCGGAACGCGGGCCGGATGCGCTTGAAGATCCGCGGAACCGTTTCGACGTTGTGCGCCAACACTTCTGGGCGGGACTCGAACACCTGCCGCAGCAGGGCCGGGTCGCCGTTGAAGTCGGGGATCAGCAACTCGACGCCGGTGTTGGGATTGAGCGCCTTGATCGCGCGGACCGTCTCGGCGTAGAGCCACGCACCACCGTCGGGCAGGTCGTCGCGGGCCACGCCGGTCACGGTCGCGTACTTCAGGCCCATCGCCTGCACGCTCTCTGCGACCCGACGCGGTTCGTCACGGTCCAGTTCGGCGGGCTTGCCGGTGTCGATCTGGCAGAAATCGCAGCGACGGGTGCACTGCTCACCGCCGATCAGGAACGTCGCCTCGCGGTCCTCCCAGCACTCGAAGATGTTGGGGCAGCCGGCCTCTTCGCAGACGGTGTGCAGGCCCTCGCGCTTCACCAGCGCCTTGAGCTCCTGGTACTCCGGGCCCATCCGCGCGCGGGTCTTGATCCACGGCGGCTTGCGCTCGATCGGCGTCTCGGCGTTGCGGACCTCGAGACGCAGCAGCCGCCGGCCTTCCGGAGCCGCATGGCCGGCGACATTGGATGAACGAGCGACAGTCACTACGCCAACGCTACTACCAGCCGCCCGTCGAGGGCATCACACACGGCGTCGGCCACCTGGTCAGCGATGTCCGCGACGGCGATGCGGCGACCCAGTTCAGCCGTCAGCGAAGTGACCCCGGCGTCGGAGATTCCGCACGGCACGATCGCGCTGAACGCGGACAGGTCGCAGTCGCAGTTCAGCGCGAACCCGTGCAGCGTGGTCGCCCGCGAGACCCGGATGCCGATTGCGGCGATCTTGCGGGCCGGTCCAGAATCGTCCGCTGGGACCCACACCCCGGAGCGGCCTTCCACCCGGCCGGTCCGCACGCCGAGGTCGGTGCAGACCTTGATCAGCGACTCCTCGAGCCGCCGCACGAAGTTGACCACGTCGAGTGGTTCGGCCAGGCCGATGATCGGATAGCCGACGAGTTGGCCGGGGCCGTGCCAGGTGATCTTTCCGCCGCGGTCGGTGTCGATGACGGGGGTGCCGCCGGCGCCGGGGTTCGGCCGCTCGGTGGCGAGTGTGCGCCGCCCAGCGGTGTACACCGGCGGGTGCTCGAGCAGCAGCAGGGTGTCCGGGCCGCCCGCGACGCGCTCGTCGGCGATCGCTCGCTGCAGCTGCCAGGCGCTCTCGTAGTCGACCGAGCCCAGCCGGCGCACCTCGACCGGCACTGTCGCCGACCGGATCGATTGGGTCATGATGACGACGCTACTCCGGGTGCGCGGTGGCGAACGCCAACGCTTCACCAATGGTGTTGTGGTGGAAGACGAATCCGGCCCGCTCGAGTGCGGCGGGGATGGCGCGTTGACCGCCGAGCAGACCCTCGTCGGCGAATTCGCCCAGTGCGGCGCGCAGCGCGAACCCGGGCACCATCAGCGGTGTCGGGCGGTTGAGCGCGCGGCCCAACGCGGTGGTGAACTCGGCGTTGGTTACCGGCGCCGGGCCGGTGAGGTTCACCGGACCGGACAGCTCGTCGCGCGATATCGCGAACAGCAGCGCGCGGATCTCGTCCTCGAGGCTGATCCACGGCATGTACTGGCGGCCGTCGCTCAGCCGAGCGCCCAGTCCCAGGGAGAACAGCGGCTTGAGCCTGCCGAGCATCCCTCCGGCCTGCGCCAGCACCAGCCCCGACCGCACGAGCACCACCCGGGCGCCGTCCTGCCGGGCGGGCCAGGTCGCGGCCTCCCAGTCCACGCACAGGTGGGCGAGGAACCCGTCGCCTGCCGGGGCCGTCTCGTCGGTGATCTGGGATCCGGTGTCGCCGTAGTAGCCGACCGCGCTGGCGTTGATCAGCACCGGCACACCGGCCTCGGCGACCGCGGTGGCCAGCACCTCGGTCGGTCCGATGCGGCTGTCGCGCAGGCTCTGCTTGAAGGCGCCCGACCACCGCTTCTCGCCGACGTTCACCCCGCACAGGTTGACCACGGCGTCCACCCCGGCCAGCATCGCGGGGTCGAATTCGCCCGTGTCGGGGTTCCAGAACACCTCGTCGGCGTTGGACGGCGCGCGCCGGACGATGCGGAGCACCCGATGGTCGGTGGCGCGCAACGCGTAGACCAGAGCCGTACCGATCAGACCGGACGATCCCGCGATCGCGATGACGGGTTCGGACACGAGATTCTCTAGAGGCGTTCTAGAGGCCCAGATCGGCCTCGAATGCGCCTTCTTCGAGGCGACGCTTGATGGTGGTCAGGAAGCGTCCGGCGTCGGCGCCGTCGATCAACCGGTGGTCGTAGGTCAGCGGCAGGTAACACACCGAGCGCACACCGATCGACTCGTTGCCGAACTCGTCGGCGATCACCCGCGGCCGTTTGACGATCGCCCCGGTTCCCAGCATCGCCGCTTGCGGCGGGACCAGGATCGGCGTGTCGAACAGCGCGCCCTGGCTGCCGATGTTGGTGATGGTGAACGTCCCGCCGGACAGTTCGTCGGGCTTGAGGTCACCCGACCGGGCGCGCGTGGCGATGTCAGCGATCGCGCGGGCCAGCCCGGCCAGCGACAGATCACCGGCGTTCTTGATCACCGGCGAAAGCAGACCCTGCTCGGTGTCGACCGCGATCCCGAGGTGCTCGGCGTCGTAGTAGGTGATCTCCTTGGTTTCCTCGTTGTAGCTGGCGTTGACGTTGGGGTGCGCCTTGAGCGCGTCGATGACGGCGACGGCGATGAACGGCAGGTACGTCAGGTTCACGCCCTCGCGTTCGGCGAAGCCGGCCTTCGCCCGTGCCCGCAGCGACACGATCCTGGTCATGTCGACCTCGTGGGTCTGCGTCAATTGCGCTGTCGCCTGCAGGGATTCGCGTGTCTTCTTTGCGGTCAGCTGCCGGATCCGGGTGGCCTTCTGCGTGGTGCCGCGCAGGTGTGCGAGCGAAGCGGCCGGCGCGTTGGCATCCGCGGACGCCGTCGCCGCCGCAGCCGACCTGCCCGGAGACTCGGCCGCCTTGTCGGTCGACTCCGCCGGCGCCTTGCCCGCCTCCGCGGCCGCGAGCACGTCCTGCTTACGGATGCGGCCGCCGACCCCGGTGCCTTTCACGCTGGCGAGGTCAACGTTGTTCTCCGCGGCCAGCTTTCGCACCAACGGGGTGACGTAGGGCCCCGAATCGCTCGCCGGCTGCGGCTCGGGCTTGGGCTCCGGTTTGGGCTCGGGCTTCTTGTCTTCCTTGGGCTCGGGCTTGGACTCCTGCTTCGGTTCCGGCTTCTTGTCTTCCTTGGCCTCGGGCTCGGGTTCCGGTTCGGGTTCGGGCTCGGGCTCGGGTTCTGGCTCGGGTTCTGGCTCGGCCTCGGCTTCTGCGTCGGCATCACCGATCTTGGCCAGCTCGCCGCCCACCTCGACGGTGTCGTCCTCTTCTGCGGTGATCGAGATCAAGGTGCCCGCCACGGGCGAGGGAATCTCGGTGTCGACCTTGTCGGTTGACACCTCGAGCAGCGGCTCGTCGACTTCCACGCTGTCGCCGACCTTCTTCAGCCATCGGGTCACGGTGCCTTCGGTCACCGACTCGCCGAGTTCGGGCATCAGCACCGGCGTGGACTTACCTGAGGCCCCACCCGAGGACTTCGCGGCGGGCTTGTCCTCCTTCTCCTCGGGCTCGGGTTCTGATTCCGTCTCTTCGGCGGCGGGCTCGGGCTGCGCGGCCGGTTCCTCGGCCGGCTTCTCCTCTTCGGCGGGCTGCTCCTGGTCCTCCGAGCCTTCATCGTCGCCGTCCGACGCGTCGTCCTCGGAGTCATCGGAGCCTGCGGAGTCGCCGTCCTCGTCGGCATCGCCGATGACCGCCAACTCGCCGCCCACCTCGACGGTGTCGTCCTCCTGGGCGATGATCTTCTTCAGCACACCGGAAGCGGGCGCGGGGATCTCGGTGTCGACCTTGTCGGTGGAGACTTCGAGCAGAGGCTCATCCTGTTCGACCGTGTCACCCTCTTGCTTGAGCCATCGGGTGACAGTCCCCTCGGTAACGCTCTCACCGAGTGCGGGCATCTGAACGGAGATGGCCATTGATTGACTCCCTCGCTCCCTTGAACGGTCGTCAGTCGTGCTGGGTGATTGTCTGCATACCCATCCTGTCACGTCCGGACTCGCAGTTCGCCGCAGACCGTCCGACCCACTCCTCTGGCACTATCGGAAAGAGGCGATCGGAGGGAGCGCGGACGCGAGTGGGAGTCCTCGACAGGTTTCGGCGCGGTAAGCGCAAAGGCGTGGGTCCGGGTGGCGACCCCGCCGCGGATCTGAACTATCTCCGGCAGTGGGTCGCCACCCACACCGGCGTGGAAGCTTTCGTGGAACCCAAGACCACCGTCACCGACGTCACCGTGGTGCTGGTCGCCGCCGACGGGGAATGGACGCGGCGGCGCGCCGGGGGAGACGCCGGCGCACGCCGGCTGTCGGAACGGCTGAAGATCCCGGTCTACGACGTGCAGAAAGTCGGCTACCCGCAGCGGATGCGTGACTACGACGAGAAGCGTCGCATCGAGCGCCGACGCGCTGCTCGCCGCGAACTCGACGAGCGCTGACGAACGCACTGATACGGTACCGGCGGTTCCGCCAAGTCACGGGAGGTGCGATGGGGGACGTCGCTGCGCGGTTCGTCGACAGCACGGACGACGTGCGGATCGCGGTCTACGAAGAAGGCGATCCTGAGGGTCCGACCCTGGTCCTCGTGCACGGGTGGCCTGACTCGCACGTGCTATGGGACGGCGTCGTCCCGCTGCTGTCCGACCGGTTCCGCATCGTGCGCTACGACAACCGCGGCGTCGGTAAATCGACTGGGCCCAAACGGGTTTCGGCCTATCACATGTCTCGGTACGCGGACGACTTCGAAGCGGTCATCGCCGAGGTGAGCCCGGGCGAGCCGGTGCACGTGCTCGCCCACGACTGGGGCTCGGCGGCCATGTGGGAATACCTGGCCCGGCCGGGGGCCGGCGACCGGGTCGCGTCGTTCACCTCGATCTCCGGACCCAGCATCGACCACCTCAACGCCTTCATCACCAGCAGCCTGGTGCGCCCGTGGCGTCCGCGCCGATTCGTGCGCGCACTGAGTCAGTTCCTGTCCTTCGCCTATATGGGCTTCTTCTCGATCCCGGTGCTCGCACCGCTGGCGGTGCGTGGCTTCGTCGCGAACCTGGTGCGCCAGCTCCTGTTGGTGCGCGACGGCATCCCGCATGAGCAACTGCACCACGGTGCGACCTATAAGGCCGATGCCGCCAAGAGCGTCAAGGTCTACGGCGCCAACTACCTGCGGTCGATGGCGCCGGGGCGCAAGGACCATTACGTCGATGTCCCGGTGCAGCTCATTGTCAACACCAGGGACCCGTTCGTGCGGCCCCACGTCTACGAGGACACCGCCCGATGGGTGGCGCGACTGTGGCGCCGCGACATCTCCGCCGGGCACTGGTCGCCGATGTCGCATCCGCAGGCCATCGCCCGCTCCGTCGAGCAGCTCGTCGACTTCCTCGGCGGTAAGCCGCCCGCGCGTGAACTGCTGCGCGCGCAGGTCGGCAGGCCACGCGAATACTTCAGCGACACACTGGTTTCCATCACGGGTGCGGGAAGCGGTATCGGCCGTGCGACGGCGTTGGCATTCGCCCGCGAGGGCGCCGAGATCGTGGTCAGCGATGTCGACGAGGGCACCGCGAAGGAGACCGCGGCGCAGGTCGCCGCGCGCGGCGGGATCGCGCACGCTTACACCGTCGACGTGTCCGACGCCGACGCCGTCGAACGGTTCGCCGAAAAGGTGTGCGCAGAACACGGGGTGCCCGACATCGTGGTCAACAACGCCGGCGTCGGGCACGCGGGCATGTTCCTGGACACCCCGCGCGAGGAGTACGACCGCGTGCTGTCCATCAACTTCGGTGGAGTCGTCAACTGCTGCAGATCTTTTGGGCGCAGGATGGTCGACCGCGGGCTCGGTGGGCACGTCGTCAACATCTCCTCGATGGCGGCGTACTCACCGCAGCAGTCGATGAACGCCTATGCCACCAGCAAGGCGGCGGTGTTCATGTTCGGCGACTGCCTGCGCGCGGAATTGGACCAGGCGGGCGTCGGCCTGACCACGGTGTGCCCCGGTGTAATCGACACCAACATCGTGCACACCACCCGGTTCGACATCCCCGACTCCAAGCGGGACAAGGTCGAAGCCCGTCGCGCGCAGCTCGAGAAGGCGTTCTCCCGGCGGCGCTACGGCCCGGACAAGGTGGCGAACGCGATCGTGTCGGCGGTCAAGAAGAACAAGCCGATCCGCCCGGTCGCCCCGGAGGCCCACATCGTCTACGGCGTCGCACACCTTCTGCCGCAGGTGATGCGCAGCACCGCTCGCGGCAAGGTCGTCTAGCGCCGAAGCCGACGCTTTGGCGGGTTTTCGCGAGTGACAGCCGCCAAAGCGTCGGTCCCGGCGGAAGGGCCTACCCGCTCGCCGCTCCGGCGGAGGGGCCTACCCGCTCGCCGATATGTCCTCCAGGACCGCGAACATCGTCCGCGTCGGCACACCCGTGCCGCCCTTACCCGTGTAACCCCACGGCCCTCCGGTGTTGTACGCCGGGCCGGCGATGTCGATGTGGGCCCACTGCACACCCTCGGGCACGAACTCGCGCAGGTAAGTCCCCGCGACGAGCATGCCGGCATAGCGCGAACCGCTGACGTTGGCGAGGTCGGCGACCGTCGACTTCAGATCGTCCTTGAGTTCCTCGGGCAACGGCATCGCCCAAGCGTTCTCGCCGACCGCCTGCGAAAGACGCGCCACCCGGTCGCGGAACTCGTCACTGCCCATGACCCCCGGAGTGCGGGCGCCGAGCGCGACGGTCTGGGCACCGGTCAACGTCGACGTCTCGATCAGGTAGTCCGGCTTGTCCTCGCCGGCGCGCACGATCGCGTCGGCCAGGATCAGCCTGCCCTCGGCGTCGGTGTTGAGCACCTCGACCGTGATGCCGCCGTATTGCGTCAACACGTCACCGGGGCGCTGCGCGGTCGCCGACGGCATGTTCTCGGCCATCGGCACCGTGGCGATCACGTCGATGGGCAGCTTCTGCTTGGCCGCCAGCACCACCGTGGCGATGACGGCCGCCGCGCCGCCCATGTCGGAGGTCATGTGGTGCATGTTCGCCGCGGGTTTGATCGAGATACCGCCGGTGTCGAAGGTGATGCCCTTGCCGACCAGCGCGACACGCTTGCCCTTGCGCTTGGCGCCCTTGTGCGTCAGCCGGACCAGCCTCGGCGGCCGCGACGAACCCTTGCCGACGCCGATGATGCCGCCGTAACCGGCCTTCTCCAACGCCTTCTCGTCGAGGACCTCGACCGACAACCCGGCCGATTCACCCAATGCCTTTGCGCGCCGGGCGAACTCGTCGGGGAACAGGTGGCTGGGCGGAGTGTTGACGAAATCGCGGGCGGTGGCCACCGCGGTCGCGATGTCGGCAGCACGTTGTGCGGCCTCCTTGGTGGCGGACTTGGTGTCGGGGGCCAATGCGGTGATCTCGCGCAGGCCTGCGTCCTTGGGTGCGGTCTTGTCGCTGCGGAAGTCGCTGAACCGGTATGCGCCGAGAATCAGGCCCTCGACCGCGGCCGCCAGGTCCACGCCCGACAGTGTCGTCAGCACCGACTCGGTGCCGTTGAGCGAGCGGGCCGCCACGCCCGCCGCGCGGCGGATGACATCGGCCGGGTAGCCGTCGCGTGACTTACCGAGCCCGACGGCCAGCACGCTGCCCACCGGAAGCGACGGTGCCACGACGCGCGTGACCTGCTCGTTGCCGCCCTTGGCGCCCAGCGCCGCCAGCGCGGACTCGATCTCGGCGACCGCCGCGGCGTCCAGGAACGAGCTGGGCACCACCTTCGCCGCTGAATCGTCGTCCCCGTTCACCACGGGAACGATCAGCACCGAGCCGTCGGCTTTGCGTTTGGGCAGCGACGTGCTGACGGTGACGGTCGGGGTCTGGTATCCAGAGGTTGCAGGGCTCACGAATCCCAACCCTAGCTTCAGCAGCTGGCGTGCAGGTCGTAGGCCGTGACCGGATGCTGGAACCCCTTGAGCGTCAACGGTTCCAGCTGAGCCGCGGGTTGGTCGGGCAGCGCGTCGCGCACATCGCGCGCGGCCAGCACCTGGCCGGGCGCCGCGGCGCTGACCAGCCGCGCGGCCAGGTTGACGGGGGTACCGAAGTAGTCGCCTCCGATCGAGAGCACTAACCCGTACCCCAGGCCGGCCCGAACTCCCAACCCGCTCTCGCGGGCCCTCGGATACTCGACCAGGTCGGTCGCGACCTCGACGAGCTGCTCGGGGTCCGAGTTCACCCACATCACCTCGTCGCCGATGAACTTGACCACCCGGCCGCCGTCGCTGTGCACGACATCGCTCACCGCGCCGCTGAACTCGACCAACAGATCCGACAGCTCCGTGGGGCTCAGCCGCTGGGTCAGCACCGTGAACCCCGACAGGTCGGCGAACCCGACGCCGCAGGTCACCATGGCCGACGCATCGTGGATGACGTCCTCGAAGTACGCCCTGGCGCTGGTGATGTGGTGGCGCCACACCGAGTCCATCAGCGCCGAGATGCCGGGCACGAGCGCGGCGACCGAACGATAGGCGCGCGCGGTGGTCAATTCGTCATGGGTGTGCGTCATCAGCAGATCCGGCTGCGCGAGTCGGATCATCGTCCCGCTCGCCTCGGCCAGGCGCGCCATCGACGCACCGACGATCCGCAGGAAGTTGAGGGCGGCATCGGGGCCCGTCACCGCGCTGACCGTCTGCCACGACGCGAGCGCGTCGACGTCGGCGCGGCTCAGCGCGGGCACGTCGGGTCCGGCGACGCGCAGACCGAGCGCCTGCCAGGCGTGGGCGAGGTCGGCGAGCGGGACGCCGAGGTGCTCGGCGGCTGCCCGCAGCGTGTAGGTGGGAGGTCCAGACCACTGCAGGACGTCGCCGGCCAGGCCGAAGAGCCGGCCGCGGCGTTCGGCCTCGACCATGTCCTCGGCGGAAAAGCCCAGCGAGTCGAGGTAGGCGATCAACCCGGCCCGCGCATGGGCGTCGGCGATCCCGGCGGCTTGCAGCGCGTCGAGGTCGACCACCTGCACAAGTGTGCCAACTTCACGGCCCCATTAGGGTGGATCGGCGTGACGCACGGTGAGATGAATGACGTGTCGAAGGGCCCGCTGGAAGACCGCCACCGCGAACTGGGTGCGAGCTTCGCAGAGTTCGGCGGCTGGCTGATGCCCGTTTCGTACGCGGGAACGGTCAGCGAGCACAACGCGACGCGCAACTCCGTCGGGCTGTTCGACGTCAGCCATCTGGGCAAGGCGTTGGTGCGCGGTCCCGGCGCCGCCGAGTACATCAATTCCGCGTTCACCAACGACCTGCGCCGGATCGGCCCCGGCAAGGCGCAATACACGTTGTGCTGCAACGACTCCGGCGGAGTGATCGACGACCTGATCGCCTACTACGTCTCCGACGACGAGATCTTCCTGGTGCCCAACGCCGCCAACACCGCCGCGGTCGTCGAAGCGCTGCGCGAGCGCGCGCCTGCAGGCCTCACCATCACCGACGAACACCGGTCGTACGCGGTGCTCGCGGTTCAGGGACCGAAGTCCGCCGAGACGGTCGGCGGGTTGGGGCTGCCCACCGACATGGACTACATGGGCTACGCCGACGCCGAGTTCGCCGGCGTACCCGTGCGGGTCTGTCGCACCGGTTACACCGGCGAGCACGGCTATGAGCTGCTGCCGCCGTGGGACCGCGCGGGCGTGGTCTTCGACGCGTTGCTCGAGGCCGTCACGGCCGCACGTGGTGAGTGTGCCGGACTGGGCGCCCGCGACACCCTGCGCACCGAGATGGGGTATCCGCTGCACGGCCACGAACTGTCGCCGGACTTCTCGCCGTTGCAGGCCCGTTGCGGGTGGGCCGTCGGCTGGCGCAAGGACGCGTTCTGGGGGCGCGATGCGTTGCTGGCCGAGAAGGAGGCCGGCCCGGCCCGGCTGCTGCGCGGTCTCAAGGCCGTCGGCCGGGGAGTGCTGCGGGCCGATCTCACCGTCCTCGACGGCGACCGGCCCGTGGGGGTGACGACATCGGGAACCTTCTCTCCCACATTGAAAGTCGGCATCGGACTGGCCTTGATCGACACCGCGGCCGACATCGCCGACGGAGATCGCGTCGCGGTCGACGTCCGCGGTCGCGCGGTCGAGTGCGAGGTGGTCAAGCCCCCGTTCGTCGCGGCAAAAACCCGGTAGCGCGCGGATATACAATCGCTGCATGACTGACGGCCCCCTCGAGTTCACGGTTGAGCGCAACGCGAACCGGGCGAGCGACGAGGTACGGGGGTCGATCCTGGCCGAGCCCGGATTCGGCCGCTACCACACCGATCACATGGTCTCGATCCACTACCGGGAGGGCCTGGGCTGGCACGACGCGCGCGTGATCCCCTACGGCCCGATCGAACTCGACCCGTCGGCGATCGTGCTGCACTATGCGCAGGAGATCTTCGAGGGCCTCAAGGCGTACCGCTGGGCGGACGGCTCGGTCGTGTCGTTCCGGCCGGAGGCCAACGCGCGCAGACTGCGGACGTCGGCGCAGCGGCTGGCCATCCCGGAACTGCCCGACGATGTCTTCATCGAGTCGCTGCGCCAGCTCATCGCGGTCGACGAACAATGGGTCCCGCCCGCCGGGGGTGAGGAGTCGCTGTATCTGCGGCCGTTCGTGTTCGCCACCGAGCCCGGACTCGGTGTGCGGCCGGCGACCGAATACCGCTACATGGTCATCGCCTCACCGGCCGGCGCCTACTTCACCGGCGGCATCAAACCCGTCTCCGTGTGGCTGTCCACCGAATACGTGCGGGCCTGCCCGGGCGGGACCGGCGCCGCCAAGTTCGGCGGGAACTACGCCGCTTCGCTGCTCGCCCAGGCCCAGGCCGCCGACAACGACTGCGACCAGGTGGTGTGGTTGGACGCCGCCGAACGCCGCTACGTCGAGGAGATGGGCGGGATGAACCTGTTCTTTGTCTTCGGCAGCGGCGGGTCGGCACGGCTGGTCACCCCGGAGCTGAGTGGCTCGATCCTGCCCGGTGTGACCCGAGATTCGTTGTTGCAGTTGGCATCCGATGCTGGATTCGCGGTCGAGGAACGCAAGATCGACGTCGACGAGTGGCAGAAGAAGGCGGCCGCGGGCGAGATCACCGAGGTGTTCGCGTGCGGGACCGCGGCCGTCATCACCCCGGTCGGCACCGTCAAGCACGCCGAGGGCGAGTTCACCATCGCCGACGGCGGGCCGGGCGAGATCACGATGGCGCTGCGCGACACGTTGACCGGCATCCAGCGCGGCACGTTCGCCGATACGCACGGCTGGATGGCCCGACTCGGCTGAGCCGGACCACCCGCACCGTGCCGTCAGCCGATCAGGCTCTCGTGCTCGGGGCAGTAGGACGCGATCGACGCGCCGACGAAGAACGCCGAGTCCTCGAAGTCCAGCTTGGTGGCCTCGGACACCGCGTCGATCGCGGCGCTCAGGTCGCCGCCGTGGTCGATCACCGAGCAGGCGTCATGCGCGACGCTGATCGCCTCCGCGGCAGAGGGCGGCTTGATGCCCTGTTGGTTGATGACCTCGATGAACGTGTCGTCGACGGTGTTGGCCGGTGCGGCTGCCGCGGTCATGACCGCGGCGGTGCCCAGCGCGCCGACGGTGGCGGCGACGGCAACGGTGATGCGGCTGAGATCGAACATGTCACGGTTCCTTTCGATGGTGGGTCCCTCGCGGGTACCGAAAGGCTCCGACGTCGTCCTTGGCGGATTCTTGGCGACTTCTTGGAGCGGGGCTCAGGCGATGGCGAGCCCTAACGCCGTGATCGTCGTAGCCACCTCGATCGCGGCGCCGAGCACGTCGCCGGTGATCCCGCCGAAGCGCCGCACGCAGTGCGCGACGAGCGCCGCGCCGCACGCGAGTCCGGCCGCGACGGCCAGTGGTCCCTGCCAGGGCCGGGGGCCCGCGAATGCGGCCAGCCCGGCGACGGCGACGCTCCACGCGACGATGACGACCCAGGACTGGGTGCCCGCGACCCGCGCGCCCAGCGCGCTGCCCGCCGCGGCGGGCACGCCTCGACGGCACGCCAGCACCGCCGCGACCCGCCCGCACATGAGCGCCACCACCAGCCCTAGGGCGGTCAACCCGCCGAACGTGAACGCCTGCGCCAGGATCGCCAAGACCACCGCGGCCACACCGAACGGACCTGCCGAGCCGTCGCGCATCACCTCCAGGGCGCGTTGCGGCGGACCGTAACAGCCCAAACCGTCGGCGGTGTCGGCGAGACCGTCGATGTGCAGCGCACGCGTCACCGCGACGACGACCGCCACCGCCAGCAGCCCGGCCAGCGCCCCGGGCCCGAATGCCCACGACGCCGCCCACACCGTGGCCGCCGCCAGGCCGCCGATCGCCGCACCGGCCACCGGCAACGCCGTCAAAGCACCGCGCCCGACCGCCGCCCCATTCCGAACCGGTGCGACGGTGCCGAACGCGAAAGCCCCTGTGATCGAACGGATCACGTGCTAGTCCTCCCGGTGCATACGCGTGATCCCGGCGTCGTCGAACGTCGCCATCGACGCCAGCGTGGCCACCGCCGCCCGCACGATCGGCAGTGCGACCGCTGCCCCGGTGCCCTCGCCGAGGCGCATGCGCATATCGACGATCGGCTCGAGTCCCAGCCGGTTCAGCGCCACCTCGTGGGCGGGTTCGGTGGACAGGTGCCCGGCCCGCCACCACTGGCGGGCGCCGGGTGCCAGGCGTTCGGCCAGCAGCGCCGCCGCCGTCACCACCAGCCCGTCGAGCAGCACCGGCGTCCGCCGCACGGCCGCCTGCGCGCAGAACCCGGCGATCGCGGCCAGATCGGCCCCGGCGCAGATACGCAGCAGCGCAACGGGATCGGTGAGGCTGTTGCGGCACCGGTACAGCGCGTCGCGGACCGCGGCGGCCTTGCGCGCCCAACCCGCGTCGTCGACACCGGTGCCTCTCCCGACCAACACGACCGGCTCGGTGTCCGTGAGCGCCGCGATCAAAGTCGTTGCCGGGGTGGTGTTTCCGATGCCCATATCACCGGCGATCAGCAGGTCGGCACCCGAGTCGACCTCGTCGTCGACGATGCGCCTGCCGGCCTCGAGTGCGGCGGTGACCTCATCGGCGCTCAACGCGTCTTCGACCGTGATGTCGCCGCTGCCCCGACGCACCTTGTGCGCGCCGATCGACGGGGAGTGCGGTTCGTCGGTGTCGACCGCGATGTCGACGACCCGCACGGTGGCGCCGGCGACCTCGGCGAGCACGTTGATCGCCGCGCCGCCGGCGTCGAAGGCGGCGACCATCTGCGCGGTGACGTCCGGCGGGTAGGCCGAAACCCCTGCCGAGGCGACGCCGTGGTCTGCGGCGAACACCACCACCCGCGGGCGCGCAAGCGGCCGCGGGGGACACACCCCCTGACATGACGCGATCCACACCGCGAGCTCTTCCAGCCTGCCCAGGGATCCGGCGGGCTTGGCGAGTTGGTCCTGGCGTGCACGGGCGGCGGCGGCGACCTCGGCGGCGGGTGGCTGGACGGCGGGGAAGTCGGTCACACCGGCTCCTTCACGGCCAGCGGCTGTCCGGCGACGACGAGCACGACCCGATCGCAGGCCGCGGCGAGCCGCTGGTTGAGCGATCCCAGCTCGTCGGCGAACCGGCGACCTGCCGTCGTCACCGGAACGACCGTCAGCCCCACCTCGGGGCTGACGATCGCCAGCGGAGCGGGGAACCCGCCGACGGCCTCGAGCAGGTCGTCGACGTCCGCGGCGACCGAGCCGCCGGTCCACGCGCCCGCCCGGTCCATCGCCGCGGTCAGCCAGGAACCGATGTCGTCGACCAGCGTCGCGACGTGGTGCGCGCGCAATTGCTTTGCGACATCCGTGGTTTCGACGGTGGACCACCGATTCCGGCGTCGCGATCGGTGGGCGGCTACCCGGGCCGCCCACTCGTGGTCATCGGCGGGCGAGGGTCCGGTGGCCAGGTAGCACACCGGTTGCGCATCGGTCGCCTCCTCGGCGAGCGCGGCTTCGGCCCACTGCGACTTCCCCGACCGGATGCCGCCGAGCACCAGGGTGCGCACCGGGCTCAGGTGACCTTGTCGCCGCGGTTCACCTGCGGGCGCGGTGCGCGCATGCGACGCAGCTGCGAGGCGCGGCTGGCCGCGTAGAAGCCGAGCTTCCAGCCGCCTTCGGTGTTGTTCGGGAACTTCTCGTCGACCAGCCGGTTGACCCGGCGGCCGAGGACGAATCCGTCGATCACCATGATCAGCACCAGCACGAGCATCGCGGGGGACAGTAGGCGCTGCACCTGCACCGAGGGCACCGCGAGCATCACGAAGATCAGGCCGAGCGCCGACGGCATGAACAGCCCGAGAACGTTGCGGCGGGCGTCCACCAGGTCACGGACATAACGACGCACCGGTCCCTGGTCCCGGGGGAGCAGGTAGGCCTCTTCGCCGGCCATCATCCGCTCGCGGCGCTCGTTCATCTGCTCGCGGCGCGCCGCCTTCTCCTCGCGGCGCTCCTCACGGCTCATCTTGTTGCGCATCTCCTTGCGGCGGCGACGCGCTTCGGCGGCCGTCAGCGGGGCCGGTGCCACCGGGCCGCGCTTGCGGGCGGCCTGGGTGCGCTTGGGCGTGGGCCTGCCCTTGGGTGGGGTGGTGCCCGCGGGCCTGGCGGTGTCCTGTGCCCCCTCGGCGGTGTTCTCCGACACCTCGGCGCTCGACGCGTCGGCGGTCGGCTTGTCGTCTTTCTTGCGGCCCAGCAGCTTCACGCCTGCCAGGTTACTTCCGCCGCGAGGGGTGGCACTGCCTGGGGAGGAGGCCTGGGGACAGAACTCGGGAATAGCGTCGAGACGAGGTACCGTTGATTTGTACGCGCCACGACAATGAGGCCTACAGGAGACGTAATGACAGTTCAGGAAGAGTCGGCAGGAACCCCGGGGACGGCGACCGCCACCCACGGTGTGATCCTGACCGATGCCGCTGCCGCGAAGGCCAAGGCGTTGCTGGACCAGGAGGGCCGCGACGACCTCGCCCTGCGCATCGCTGTGCAGCCGGGTGGGTGCGCCGGACTGCGCTACAACCTGTTCTTCGACGACCGGTCGCTCGACGGTGACCTGTCCGCGGAATTCGGCGGCGTGAACCTGACGGTGGACCGGATGAGCGCACCGTATGTGCAGGGCGCGACCATCGACTTCGTCGACACGATCGAGAAGCAGGGGTTCACCATCGACAACCCCAACGCCACCGGCTCGTGCGCCTGCGGCGACTCCTTCAACTGATTTCCGACCCGGTCGGTCAGTACTGCCCCGAGGTGCGCGGCAGGTAGGAACACACCAGGATTTCGTTGCCTTCCGCCAACAGCTGAGCGACGGCCTGCTGTTCGCGGGTGTCGCTCTGTTCTCGGCGTGATCCGCCCGCAGGCGTCACCCGCATGGTGAACAGCACCTGAGCCTGGTGGGGCGAGGGCTGGACGATCTTGTCGATCGATATCACCTCGGCCTGCCTGTACTGCTTGCGGAACGCGTCGCCGGAGAGGCGCGCGAGCGCCAGGTCCGAGCGCTTCTCCTTCACCGCGTCGAAGAGCCCACATAGGGTGTGGCGGGCGACGGTCTCGTCGTCGCCGTTGGTCAGCGCGTCCAGGTAGTCCTGGATGGCGGCCGTGACCGAGGATTCGCTCAGCGCGTTCGAACCGGCCGGTTCCTCGTCACCACCCGCCATCGCGACGACCGCGACGACCGCCGCGACCAGCGCGAGCGCCACCACCGCCGCCAGGAGGATCGGCCACCGCTTCTTCTTGCGGTACGGCACCGGCGGCGGCAGCATGCCCGGGTACGCCGACGGCACATTCTCCGGATACGGAAGTGATTGCGGATACAGTTGCGGGCCGGTCGGTCCAGCGCCGTATTCGGGCGGGTACGGACCGGTCATAAATTTGCTCCCCCGAGATGTGGGTAGGAAGGTGCCTGTCTACAGTGCTGTCTTACGAGACTGGCATGTCTTTGTAGGCAGGTTAGCGCACGCTAAATATCTAGGCGACTTAATCAAATGAAGGGTGTAGTTCGTGACAATTGCGGTGACCGGATCGATTGCAACCGACCACCTGATGCGGTTCCCCGGGAAATTCTCCGAACAGTTGCTGCCCGAACACCTGCAGAAAGTCTCGCTCAGCTTCCTCGTCGACGACCTCGTCGTGCACCGCGGTGGCGTCGCGGGCAACATGGCTTTCGCCATCGGCGTGCTCGGTGGTGACGTCGCGCTGGTGGGCGCCGTCGGCCGCGACTTCGACGACTATCGCAGCTGGCTGGAGGCCGTCGGCGTCGACACCGAAAGCGTGCTGATCTCCGAGGACGCCTACACCGCGCGGTTCGTCTGCACCACCGACGAGGCCATGGCGCAGATCGCGTCGTTCTATCCGGGTGCGATGTCGGAGGCGCGCAACATCTCGCTGGCCGCGCTGGCCAAGCGGATCGGGGAGCCCGAGCTGGTCATCATCGGCGCCAACGACCCCGAGGCGATGTTCCTGCACACCGAGGAGTGCCGCAAGCTCGGCCTGCCCTTCGCCGCCGACCCCTCCCAGCAGCTGGCGCGGCTGTCGGGGGAGGAGATCCGCAAGCTGATCGACGGCGCCACCTACCTGTTCACCAACGACTACGAATGGGATCTGCTGCTGCAGAAGTCCGGCTGGAGCGAGGCCCAGGTGATGAGCCAGATCGGGCTGCGCGTCACCACGCTCGGTCCCAAGGGCGTCGACGTGGTCAGCTCCGACGGCACCTTCATCCACGTCGGGGTGGTTCCGGAAAAGCACCAGGCCGATCCGACCGGTATCGGGGACGCGTTCCGGGCCGGCTTCCTGACCGGTCGCAGTGCCGGCCTGAGCCTGGAGCGTTCGGCGCAGCTCGCCTCGCTGGTGGCCGTGCTCGTGTTCGAGGCGCCCGGCCCGCAGGAATGGAGCTGGAACCGCGACGAGGCGATCCAGCGGCTCGGTGACGCCTACGGCGATGAAGCGGCCGAAGAGATCTCGCAGGCGCTCAAGTAGCTACAGCTGCACCGGGTAGGTCGGCTCGCCGATCTGCGGGGTGATGCTGTGCTCGACGAAGATCGCGTGCCACAGCATGAAGATCAGCACCGTCCACAACCGGCGGCTGTGATCGCTTGTGCCGTCGCGGTGTTCGTCGAGCATGGTGCGGACGGTCGCGAGGTCGACCCACTCGCCCGCCTGCGACGAGTTGACCATCGAGTACGCCCAGTCCTGGAGTTCGCCGGCCCGCAGCCAGTGCCGGATCGGCACCGGGAAGCCCAGCTTGGGCCGGTTGAGCACGTGCTCGGGAACGATCGGCTCCAGGGCCCGCCGTAATGCGAATTTCGTTGTGGCCCTTGTGATTTTCTGGTCATACGGCAGCCGGGACGCGACGGCGAAAACTTCGGGGTCGAGGAAGGGCACCCGCAGTTCGAGCGAGTTCGCCATGGTCATCTTGTCGGCCTTGACCAGGATGTCGCCGCGCAGCCAGGTGAACAGGTCGACGTGTTGCATACGCGCGACCGGGTCGGTGCCCTGCGACGCGGCGTACACCGGCGCGGTCACGTCGGTGTGTGTCCACTCCTGGCGGAACCCGGGCAGCACCGCGCGCAGTTGCTCGTCGGAGAAGCTGCGCGCGTTGCCGTAGTAGCGCTCCTCGAGCGTGAGCGAACCGCGGTGCAGCAGGCTCTTGCCCCGCATACCCTCGGGCAGCGGTCGCGACGCCCGCCCCAGTGACCGTCGCACCGACCGCGGCAGGTACTCGAATGGCTTGAGCGACAACGGTTCCCGGTAGATGGTGTAGCCGCCGAACAATTCGTCGGCGCCCTCGCCGGAGAGCACCACTTTGACGTGTTTTCGGGCTTCCCGGGCGATGAAGAACAATGGCACCAGCGCCGGGTCGGCGACGGGTTCGTCCAGATACCAGACGATTTCGGGCAGCGCGGCGACGAACTCGGCCTGGCTGACGACCTTGGCCACATGCCTGGCGCCGATGGCCTCGGCCGAGGCGACCGCGACGTCGACCTCGGAGAAGCCCTCCCGCTCGAACCCGGTGGTGAACGTGATCAACCGCGGATTGTGCCGCATGGCCAGCGCGGCGATCGCCGTCGAGTCGATGCCGCCGGACAGGAACGCGCCCACGGTCACGTCGGCACGCATGTGCTTGGCGACCGAATCCTCGAGCACCGCGGTGATCTCGTCGTAGCGGTCCTGCTCACGGCCTTCGGCGAATGGCACAGCGGAGAAGCGCGGATGGAAGTAGCGGGTCACCTCGAGTTCACCGCCCGGACGCACGCGCCCGTAGCTACCCGACTCCAGCCTCCGGATCCCGACGTGCAGGGTCTCTGGTTCGGGAACGTACTGCAGCACCGTGTAGTGCTGAACGGCTCGCTGATCGATGTCGAGGTCGAGGCCCAGTTCGTCGGCGAGTTCGAGCAGGCACTTCTTCTCGCTGCCCACCGCCGTGCCGCCCGGGCCGGTGGCCAGGTAGAGCGGTTTGATGCCGAACGGGTCGCGGGCACAGAACAGCTCACCGCCGACGGTGTCCCACAGCGCGAAGGCGAACATGCCGCGCAGCCGGGTCAGCGCATCGGTGCCCCAGTGGTGGTACGCCGCGATGATGGTCTCGCCGTCACCGTCGGTGTGAAACGTCACGCCGTGCCGGGCCGTCAGTTCCTCGCGTAGCTCGAGGTAGTTGTAGATCTCGCCGTTGAATACCAGCACGTAGCGGTCCGGCGAGTCCGGCGGACCCCACCGCAGCGGTTGGTGACTGTGGGCGATGTCGATGATCGACAACCGGTTGAACCCGAGCACGACCCGGTCGTCGGACCACGTCCCGGGCTCGTCGGGGCCGCGATGACGCATCAGGTGCGACGCACCGGACACCGCGTCGATCAGCGCGGGGGAGACGTCAGCGGACGGGTCACGTACCAGGGCCAGCAGTCCGCACACGGCGCCAGTATGCCTAATCCCGAGGTGTGTTGAGACCTGCACCCGGGCGTGGTCTACGCTGCGTAGTATTCGCTCCGGAAATTGACCGCACCGCGGTCGCGCGTCACTGACTTCTAGGAGGCTCCAACGTGACACCTCGCGGGCTGAAGGCGGTGGCGCGAACCGCGTCGCTGGCAATCGTCCTGGGTGCTACGGCGTTGCTGCTCAGCGGTTGCAGCTGGTCGGAGGTGCTGGGCCTGGGATGGCCGAAGGGCATCACCCCCGAAGCGCACGTCAACCGCGAACTGTGGATCGGTTCGGTGATCGCCTCGCTGGTCGTGGGCGCGATCGTGTGGGGGCTCATCTTCTGGTCCTCGGCGTTTCACCGGGCCAAGAAGACCGACACCGAGTTGCCGCGCCAGTTCGGCTACAACATGCCGCTGGAACTGGTGCTGACCGTCATCCCGTTCCTGATCATCTCGGTGCTGTTCTACTTCACCGTGGTGGTGCAGGAGAGGATGCTGCACGAGGAGTCGAACCCCGAAGTCGTGGTCAGCGTCACCGCCTTCCAATGGAACTGGAAGTTCGGCTACAAGAACGTGAACTTCTCCGACGGCACCTTCACCTACGAGGGCGCCGACCCCGAGCGCGCGGCCGCCGTGGCGTCCGGCCCCGAGGGCCTGGAGGGTGAGCACGGCGGCGAGGAAGGTTCACACGACCCGGCGTTCGGCGTGATCGCCGGCAAGCACCCGCAGGACCGCTCGTACCTGGCGTTCGACAAGGTCGAGACGCTCGGCTCGTCCTCGGAGATCCCGGTGCTGGTGGTGCCGTCCGGCAAGCGCATCGAATTCCAGATCGCCTCGGCCGACGTCATCCACGGATTCTGGGTGCCGGAGTTCCTGTTCAAGCGCGACGTGATGCCCAACCCGCGGGCGAACAACTCCGACAACACCTTCCAGATCAGCGAGATCACCCAGACCGGGGCGTTCGTCGGGCGGTGCACCGAGATGTGCGGCACCTACCACGCGATGATGAACTTCGAACTGCGCGTGGTGGAGCCCAACGACTTCAAGGCGTATCTCCAGCAGCGCATCGACGGCAAGACCAACGCCCAGGCGCTGCAGGCCATCAACCAGCCACCGACCGCGGTCACCACGAAGCCGTTCGACACTCGTCGCGGTGAACTGGCGCCCCAGCTCACGCAGGCCAGCAAGTAGGGACACCACATGCATATCGAAGCCCGGCTGTTCGAGTTCCTGACCGCGTTCTTCGTCCTCGCCGCCATCGTCTACGCGGTGCTGACGGCGATGTTCCAGTACGGCGGCATCGAATGGGCAGGCACCACCGCGCTGGTGTTGACCGCCGGCCTGACCCTGATCACCGGCACCTTCTTCCGGTTTGTGGCACGGCGCCTGGACACCCGGCCCGAAGACTACGAGGACGCCGAGATCAGCGACGGCGCCGGTGAGCTCGGCTTCTTCAGCCCGCACAGCTGGTGGCCGGTCATGATCGCGCTGTCGGCCTCGATCGCCGCGGTCGGTGTGGCGCTGTGGCTGCCGTGGCTCATCGTGGCCGGTGCGGCCTTCGTGATCACGACGGTCGCGGGCCTGACGTTCGAGTACTACACCGGCCCCGAGAAGCACTGACCCGTCGAATCTGCCGCCGTGCCGAACGGCGCGGGCGGACAGGGCCTCAGCCAAGGTCACAATCGGACCACCACTTGCGTCGGGAACCGTGGCGGGTGATCACGCCCGGTTACGGGGTTGGGTAGTGTTGCCGAGGCACGGTCAGTCGCCGCCGCTGAGCCGGGAGTCTGTGGCGTGCCGCGCCGGTTGAGTAGTCGAGAAGGATAGGCGTACATGAGCGGGCCGAATCCCCCGGATGACGAAGGTTCGGATATCCAGGGTCGGGAGCCGGGTCAGGAACCGGGCCAGACCGGCGGTGAGCAGCCTGCGCCGGACAGCAGCGACACGGACTTCTACTCGCGGGCGTACTCGGCGCCGGAGTCCGAGCAGTTCACCGCGGGCCCGTACGTGCCGGCCGACTCATCGCTGTACGACTACGACAACTACGAGCAGGCCGAGCCGGTCGACCAACCCGCACCGCCGCGGTGGCCGTGGGTCGTCGGCGTCGCGGCGATCATCGCGGCCATCGCGCTGGTGGTCTCCGTTTCGGTGTTGGTGACCCGCACCGACACCGACAGCCTCGCAGTACCGGAGACCTCGACCACGACCGTGGCGCCCCCGGTGCAGGACGAGATCACGACCACCACGCCGCCGCCACCGCCTCCGCCGCCTCCACCGACCGAAGAGCCACCGCCCCCGCCGCCCGAGACCGTGACGGTGACTCAGGAGCCGCCACCTCCGCCGCCCGCACCTGTCGAACCGCCACCGCCGCCGCCGGAGACCACGCCGCCGCCGGCGCCGCCACCACCCACGACGACCCGTTCGGGCCCGCGCCAGGTCACCTATTCGGTGACGGGAACCAAAGCACCGGGAGACATCATCACCGTGACCTATATCGACGCCTCGGGCCGTAGCCGGACCCAGCGCAACGTCTACATCCCGTGGTCGTTGACCGTGACGCCGATCTCGCAGTCCGAGGTCGGCTCGGTCCAGGCGTCGAGCCTGTTCCTGGTCAGCAGGCTGAACTGCTCGATCACCACGAGCGACGGCACCGTGCTGTCGTCGAACACCAACAACGCCGCACAGACCAGCTGCTGATGACATACGAAACCGACGCTTCGGGGCGCTCGCGGTTGACCCCCGCCCTGGACCCCAGCGAGCTCGACCGCACCGATCGCATTCTGCTCGGCTCATGCGCGGCGATCTGGTTGGTGGCCCTGGGTACCGGGGTCGCCGCGACGGTGGCGCTGGTGGACCTCGGGCGGGGGCCGACGGAGTCGTCCGGGGATACCGGGACGCCGTGGCTGCTCTACACCGTCATCGCGGTCTCTGCGGTGGTGATCATCGGAGCGGTCCCGCTGCTGTTGCGCGCCCGACGGGACGCGCTGGCCGAATCACCGCAGCCGCAGGCCGCCGGGCCCGCGCCGGCCGGCTCACCGGCTCCCGGCCGGGCACGGCCGATTGACCCGACACCGCCCACCGAGAAGTTGCCCTACGCGGCGCCGCGCCAGGAGCGCACACTCGAGGCGCCGGAGCCCGCGTCCACCGCGGTGGAGCTGGTGTGGCTGCGCTGCGCGGTGGCGATCGCCTGCGCGATCGGCATCGCCATGGTGGCTATCGGTGTTGCGACCTATCTGATGGCGGTCGACAGCAATGTCGCGGCTTGGATCTTTTATGGGCTGACCGCGCTGGTCACCCTCGCGATGCCCGTCGTGCCGTGGTTCTACCTCAAAGAACTACGCGCCCTGCTCGATCAGCAGGGCGCGTAAGTCCTTCTTCGGTTCTTGCCGGCCGCCTCAGTGGTGGCCGTTGGACGAGTCGCCGTCGCGCGAGCCGTGTCCGTTCGACGGGCTGTTGCGCTCCTGGTGCTCGGCCAGCGCGGTGAGCGCCTTGCGCTCGCCGGCGTGCAGGGCCGCGGTGAGCGCCTCGTGCTCTTCGATCGGATCGGCCGTGAGGAAGCTGCCGGTGCCCGGCGCTCCGGCCGAGCCCAGCTTGTTCATCCGCTTCGGGATGGCAGCGCCCTGGTACTCCAACGGAATCGGATGACCGTGCTCGTCCACCGGACCGAGCGGCTGGTGCAACTCGATGTAGGCACCGTGCGGCAGCCGCTTGATGATGCCGGTCTCGATGCCGTGTTCGAGCACCTCCCGGTCGCTGCGCTGCAGGCCGACGGCCCACCGGTACGCGATGTAGTAGACGATCGCGGGCAGCACCACCATGCCGATGCGGCCGATCCACGTCGTCGCATTGAGCGAGATGTGGAATTTCAGCGCGATGATGTCGTTCATCGCACACAGCGTGAACAGCATGTACAGCGCGATCGCCGCCGACCCCAACGCGGTACGCACCGGGGCGTCACGCGGGCGCTGCAGCAGGTTGTGGTGCGCGGTGTCGCCGGTGAGCCTCTTCTCGATGTACGGGTAGGCGATCAGCAGCGTGAACACCAGGCCCATGAACAGGGCCACCCAGGTGGACGCCGGGACGGTGTAGTTGCCGAAGTAGAGCTCCCACGGCGGGAAGATACGCGCCACACCCTCGGTCCACATCATGTAGAAGTCCGGCTGGCTACCCGCCGACACTTGAGATGGCTTGTACGGCCCCAGGTTCCAGACCGGGTTGATCGTCAGTAGCCCACCCATCAGGCCGAGGATGCCGACCGTCATCGCGAAGAAGGCGCCCGACTTCACCGCGAACACCGGCATGACGCGCACGCCGACGACGTTGGTCTCGGTGCGGCCCGGGCCGGGGAACTGGGTGTGCTTCTGGAACCACACCAGGGCCAGGTGAAGCCCGATGAGCGCCAACATGATTCCGGGGATCAGCAGGATGTGCAGTGCGTACATCCTGGGGATCCAGTATCCGTCTTCGTTGCACATGTATCCGACGCCGCCGCAGGGGAAGTCGCCGCCGAACAGGGCCCAGTGCAACCAGGTGCCGATCACCGGCATGCCGAGCGAGATCGATGAGAGCGCGGCCCGCAGCCCGATGCCCGACAGCAGGTCGTCCGGCAACGAGTAGCCGAAGTAGCCCTCGAACATCGCCAGGATCAGCAGCAGGGCGCCGATCACCCAGTTCGCCTCACGCGGGCGCCGGAAGGCGCCGGTGAAGAAGATGCGGGCCAGGTGCACCATGATCGCCGCCGCGAACAGCAGTGCGGCCCAGTGGTGTATCTGACGGACGAACAACCCGCCGCGGACCTCGAAGCTGATGTCGAGCGTCGACGCGTACGCCTTCGACATCTGGACCCCGCGCAGCGGCTGGTAGACGCCGTTATAGGTGACCTCGGCCATCGACGGGTCGAAGAACAGCGTCAGGTACACGCCGGTGATCAGCAGGACGATGAAGCTGTAGAGCGCGATCTCACCCAGCAGGAATGACCAGTGGGTCGGGAACACCTTGTTCAGCTGACGCCGCACCGCCGCCGACGGGTGATAGCGCGAATCGATGGCATTGCCCTGTGCCGCAGCGATTTCGGCGAGCTTCGGCGGCTTCGGCAGTGATGGACTCATACTGTTTTCCGTTCCCAGAAGGCCGGCCCGACGGGTTCGATGAAGTCGCCGTTGGCGACGAGATACCCGTCCTGGTCGATGGTGATGGGCAGCTGCGCCAACGCGCGCGCAGCCGGGCCGAATATGGGCTTGGCGAAGTGCAACGCGTCGAACTGAGACTGGTGGCACGGGCAGAGGATGCGATACGACTGCTGCTCGTAAAGCGACGAGGGGCAGCCCAGGTGAGAGCAGACCTTCGTGTAGGCGAACAGATCCCCGAAGTTGAAGCTCTCCTGACCCTTGCGCTTGACCACCCGCGGCAGGTCCTGCGCCTTGATCCTGATCAGCATGACGGGATTGCGCACGCCCATCGCGATCTCGGCGAGGTGGTGGTGCGACTCGACAGTGGTTCCGTCACCGTCGGATTCGCGCCACGGGAACACCGTCTCCATGCCGCCGGCGTCGATGTCCTCGGGCCGCATCTTGACGAAGGTGCCGGTGCCCGTGGAACGGGCCAAGAAGATCGTCTCGCCCTGGTATCGCGGCGTCCAGCCCGACGTCCACAGCACGGCCTTCTTGCCGTCGGCGGTCTGCACAACCGGCTTCCACGGGTTCTTGATCAGACCGCCCGCGAACGCCACCAGCGTGCCGAGGCCGAATGCGCCGAGGCCGATGCCCAGCGAGAGGCCGACCAGCTTGCGCCGCTTGATCGTCGAGCCTTCGAGGGCGTCGGTCAGGTTCGCCACGACCGTCTTGCGGTGGATCTCGGGGGAGGCGCCGTCATGGCGTTCCTGGATCGAGATCTCCTCGGGGATGAACTTCTTCTGGTACAGCACCGCGCCGATGCCGATCGCCAGGATCGACAGCCCGAACGTCAACCCGTACAGCGGCGTGGTCAGGCTGAACAGGAACTCGCCCTCGGAGCCGTAGGGCACGTACTCCCACGGCCAGAACAGGAACACCAACAGCAGCGCCAGGCCCGAAAAACCGCCCAGCAGAAGCCAATACGAGACCACGCGGCTGGCACGCTTCTCGGCCTTGGTGTCGGGGACCGGCCAGCGGTCCTCCTTGTAGACGATCTCGACGCCGTCGAGTTTGCCGCCGAGTTCGACCAGCTCCTCGCGTGACATCGCCGCCAGTTCGGCGTCCGTGGGCTGACCCGGTACACCGGCCTGGCCGGGTGCGTCGGTGCCCTTGGGGGTGTTCTCGGTGCCGTTGCCCGGCTCGCTCATGCTCGCGCTCCGATCCACAGGGCCGCGGCGATGACGGCCACCATGCCGATGATCCAGGCCGCCATGCCCTCGGGCGCCGGGCCGAACCCGCCGAGGCCGTAGCCGCCGTAGCTCGGTGCCTCCGCCGACTCGCGGACGTAGGCCACGATGTCGCGCTTCTCATCCGGCGACAGCTGCCGGTCCGAGAACTTCGGCATGTTCTGCGGGCCGGTGAGCATCGCGGTGTAGATCTGCGCGGGCGTGGCGTCGCCGAGGTCGGGCGCGTACTTGCCCGACGACAGGGCGCCGCCCTTGCCGGTGAAGTTGTGACACGACGCGCAGTTCAACCGGAACAGGTCACCACCACGGGCGACGTTATCGCCCAGCAGCGACTCCTGTGCGACGCGTCCGTTGTCGTCGCGCGGAACGACCGGGCCGCCGCCGTTGGCCTGCACGTAGGCGCCGAGCGCGTCGGTCTGCGCCTCGTCGAACAGCGGGGGCTTGTCCGGGGCCTGGGCCTCACCGCGCATCGCGGGCATGCGGCCGGTGGAGACCTGGAAGTAGACCGCCGCCTCGCCGACGCCGATCAGGCTGGGGCCGCGGTCCGGCACACCTTGGAGGTTGACGCCGTGGCAGGTCACGCAGGAGGTGTCGAACAGCTGCTTACCCGTGCGCAACAGCGCCGACTGCGATTCGTCGGCGACCGCGACCTGCGGTGTGGGCGTCAGCGTGGCGGCCAGACCACCGGCGACGCCCAATCCGAGCAGCAGCAGCACAGCACCTGACAGGCGCCGGCGTAGCCGACGGCGCGACTTGTCGGTCATCGAACTCCTTCTCATCGGATCGATCGGCACGACAAGCCGATCAACGGACACATCGGCGAGCCGATCATCTTACGAAGTAAATGACGGCGAACAGGGCGATCCAGACGATGTCGACGAAGTGCCAGTAGTACGACACCACGATCGCGGCGGTGGCCTGCGCCGGAGTGAACTTACTCATCCGGGTTCGGGCCAACAGGATGAGGAAGGCGACGAGGCCGCCGATCACGTGCAGGCCGTGGAAACCGGTGGCCAGATAGAACACCGAACCGTAGGCGCTGCTGGAGATGGTGGTGCCGTGCTTGACCAGTTCGATGTACTCGTAGCCCTGGCCGAGGACGAAGAACAGCCCCATCGCGAAGGTGAGGGTGTACCAGCGGCGCAGCCCGAACACGTCACCGCGTTCGGCGGCGAACACGCCCATCTGGCAGGTGAACGACGACGCGATCAGCACCAGCGTCACCGGCACCGCCTGCATGAGGTTCAGCTCTGTCGGTGGCGGCGGCCATTCGCCCGCCGCTTGCGAACGCGCGGTGAAGTACATCGCGAACAGGCCAGCGAAGAACATCAGCTCGCTGGACAGCCAGACGATGGTGCCGACACTGACCATGTTCGGCCGGTTCAGCGAATGTACTCGCGACGTGATTGCGGTTCCCGAGGTCCCTACAGCGCTCGTCACAGGAGCAAGTATGACGCTTTGTAGTTGTCGATCTCCACCCGGGTCGGCGTTTCGTCATAATCGCGTGGTGGCTTCTCCCAAAAACCCCGATTCCTTCACGTGGCCCCGGATCCTCGGCCGCCTCACCACCGGTCAGTCGCTGGAGAACGGGCAGGCGGCGTGGGCGATGGACCAGATCATGACCGGTGTGGCCACCCCTGCCCAGATCGCCAGCTTCGGGGTGTCGATGCGGATGAAGCGCCCGACGTCGGCGGAGGTCACCGAGCTGGCCGACACCATGCTCGAACACGCGCGCCGCGTCCCCACCGACGTGATCGGCACCGCAACCGTCGACGTGGTGGGCACCGGCGGGGACGGCGCCAACACCCAGAACCTGTCCACGATGGCGGCCATCGTCGTCGCGGCCGCCGGGGTGCCGGTGATCAAGCACGGGAACCGCGCCGCGTCCTCGCTGTCCGGGGGCGCCGACACGCTCGAGGCGCTCGGGGTGCGCATCGACCTCGGTCCCGACGACGTCGCGCGCAGCGTCGCCGAGATAGGCATCGGGTTCGCGTTCGCGCCGCACTTCCACCCGTCGTACCGGCACGCCGGCGTGGTGCGCCGCGAGATCGGGGTGCCGACGGTGTTCAACCTGCTCGGTCCGCTGACCAATCCGGCCTCGCCGCGCGCCGGGCTGGTCGGCTGCGCGTGGGGGGAACTGGCTGAGGTGATGGCCGGCGTGTTCGCGGCCCGCGGGTCCAGCGTGCTGGTGGTCCACGGCGACGACGGTCTCGACGAGCTCACCACCACCACGACCAGCACCATCTGGCGGGTACAGGCGGGCACGGTCGAGCGGCTGAAGTTCGACCCCGCCGCGTTCGGTTTCAAGCGCGCCGAGATCTCCGAACTGGTCGGCGGCGACGCCGAGGCCAACGCGGCGTCGGTGCGCGCGGTGCTCGGCGGTGCGCCGGGGGCGGTGCGCGACGCGGTGGTCCTCAACGCCGCGGGCGCGCTGGTGGCGCACGCGGGGCTAGCCAGCGACGCCAAATGGTTGCCGGCCTGGGAGAGCGGGCTGGCCAAGGCGGCCGAGGCCATCGACTCCGGGGCGGCCGAACAGCTCCTCGCGCGTTGGGTGCGGTTCACTCAAAAAGCCTGAGCGGGTTGTCTTCTCGATCTGTTCTGCGGCCAGGCGCGCCGAGCGCGCCGACGCGACCCAGGCCGCCCACCGGCCCGCCGCATGCACCGGTGAGCAGTAGCCGTCGTCGGCGCGCACGATGCGCACCCCGGGTTGGTGCAGCCACCGCGCGATCAGGGCCGTCTCCTCGACCAGCGCGCCGCCCAGCGGGGCTGCCGAGGGCAGAACGGCTTGTGCGCCAGCGCAGATCGCGTCGACCACCGGCATCGGCGGCACGCCGCGCGGCGCGTTTCCCGCGGCGGCCAGTTGGCCGTTGCGGATCACCGCGAGGTGCCATCCGCCGTCGCCGTCGGGGCGTGCGGCCACCAACTCGGTGACGGCGGTCAGGGCCCGAAGTCGCTGGCCTCGCCACAATCCGTCGATCGCGGCGGCGGCGTGATCGCGTAGGCGGGCAGCGGTCTCGTAGCGGCCCCGGTCGGCGAGGTCGGCGACGTGGGCCAGCACCGCGGCCAGCGCCCGGCCGTCGCGGCCGGCCATCAGGTCGGCCGCCCGCGCGACCGTCTCGGCGTACTGGTCGGCGCTCACGTCGCGCGGCGCCGGGCACGGTGACAACTCCCGGTCGGGGCAGGCCGGGCCGTGCACCGCGCCGCGCCCCAGCTTCTTGGTGCACGTGCGCACCCCGGTGAACCGGGCCAGAAGCGCGGCGGTGTCGACGGCGTCGGCGCGCGCACGGAACGGGCCGATCACCGCGTCGTGCTTGGGGGTGCGCACGATCGAGAAGCGGGGAAAGGCCTCGTCGGTCAACGTGATCCACCACCATCGGTGCGGGAACTTCGACCGGCGGTTGTAGGGCGGGGCGTGCGCGGCCAGCAGGCGTAGCTCGCGCACGCCTGCCTCGAGATCGTGCGCGCATTCGACGTGGTCGACCGCGGTGGCCAGGGAGGCCATCTCCTTGATGCGGGTGCGCGAGTCGGAGCCGTTGAAGTACTGCCCGACGCGTCGCCGGAGGTTGACTGCCGTGCCGACGTAGAGGACCTCAGCGCCGGGGCCGCGAAACAGGTAGACGCCGGGCCGGTGCGGCAGAGCAGCGGCGAGGTGGCGGTTGCGCCGCTGCGCCGGGGTGACGTCGGGCAGGTAGGACCGCAACTCGGTGTAGGTGTGCACGCCCTGGTTGCCGACGCGCTCGATCAGCCCGTGCAGGACGTCGACGGTGGCGCGGGCGTCGTCGAGTGCGCGGTGCGTCGGCGTGGTGCTCGCGCCGAACAAGCGGGCCAGCGCGGAGAGGCGCACGCTGGGGGCCTCGTCGCGGGTGAGGACCCGGCGCGCCAGTTTGACCGTGCACAGCACCGGCGGCCGCGGCCAGGCGATCTGAGCGCGTTCGGCGGCGGCCCGCAGGAACCCGATGTCGAACCCGGCGTTGTGGGCGACCAGCACCGCCCCGCGCGAGAACTCCAGAAATGCCGGCAGCACCGACTCGATCCTGGGCGCGTTGCACACCATCGCGGTGGTGATCCCGGTCAGCGCCACGATCTGCGGCGGGATGCTGCGGCCCGGGTCCACCAGGGTGGCCAGTTCGCCGAGCACGACGCCGCCGCGCACCTTGACCGCCCCGATCTCGGTGATCTCGTCGTGGTGGTCGCCGCCGGCGCGGCCTCCGGTGGTCTCGAGGTCGACGACGACGAACGTGGTGTCGTGCAGGGAGACGTCAGCCTGCCGATCGACGTCGGCGAAGCTGAGCTGGCTCACGGCTCGACGGTAGGAAACCCCACCGACACCTTCGGGTTGCCACGCGGGCCGCAAGAACTTGTCGGTACCCCCCGATAGCGTGCGGACCGCACCGACCGAGAGGAGCCATTCGTGGGCACGGTGAAGATCGATTGCGACGACTGCGCGGTCCGCGGACCAGGCTGTCAGGACTGCGTCGTGAGTGTTCTGCTGGGCGTACCCGACACCTTGCTGGACGACGAACGTCGAGCGCTGGAGGTGCTCGCCGATGTGGGCCTGGCGCCGCGACTGCGGCTGGTACCCATCCGCCGGGAGGGCAGTTCGGGTGTCGCCTGATGACACGCGGCGTGGCGGGCGACGGAACGAAATATGAGCTGCCTGTTAAATTTGCGTCTTCTGTTGGACAATCCCCGATGCCGTTTCGTAACCTGTCTGAGACCTAAGGGCTATTCGACACGGCTTCGTTCCGGAAGTTGAAGGACGCAAAATCTTGAGGCTCGACCACACGCGCTTGACCATTCGTGGGTTCCTTCGCCCCCTCGTCAGCGCGATAGTCGGTATCACGTTTTTCGCGAGTTTCTTCGCCGTCAGTGTGCAGGCCGATCCGGCCGATGACGCGCTGGCGAAGCTCAACGAACTGTCGCGACAGGCCGAGCAGACCACCGAGGCGATGCACTCGGCGCAGCTCGATCTCGACAACAAGCTGGCCATCCAGCGGGACGCCGAGGCCAAGCACGCCGCCGATGCGGCAGCGGCGAAGGCGGCCCGCGAACAGTTGGCAAACTTTCAGAACGCCGTCGACAGGGTTGCCGCGGCCCAGTACATGGGCGGCAGAACCGATGGACTGGACGCGATCCTGACCGCGGGCTCGCCGCAGGGCCTCATCGACCAGTTGTCGGTGCAACGTGTGATGGCCGCCGAGATGTCGGCGCAGATGAAGAGCTACCGCGAGATCGGCAGGCAGGCCGCTCTGGCCGAAGAGGCCTCCGCGACGTCGGCCGCCGCAGCCAAGACCGCCGCCGAGCAGGCCGCCGCCGTCCGGGCCGACCTGCAGTCCAAGCAGAGCAGGCTGCAGGTGCAGATCGCCGTCGTGAAGTCGCAGTACGAGGCGTTGACACCGAACCAGCGCGAGGCGCTTGCCGCCATTCCGCCCATGCCTCCGGTGCCCGCGCCCGCGCCGGCGCCCCCCGGCGGTGACCCCGCGGTCCTGGCCGCGCCGCCGGCGCCCGGAGCCATCCCGCCCGGAGACGTCGCGGCCCCGGGCAGCGGACACTCCGCCACCGTGATCCAGGCCGCGCTGAGCCGTATCGGCTCGCCGTACTCGTGGGGCGGATCCGGACCGAGCGCATTCGACTGCTCGGGGCTGGTGATGTGGGCGTTCCAACAGGCCGGCATCTCGCTGCCGCACTCCAGCCAGGCGCTGGCCCGCGGCGGTCAGCCGGTCTCTCAGGACCAGATGCAGCCCGGTGACGTCGTCAACTACTACTCCGACGCGTCACACTCGGCCATCTACATCGGTGACGGAATGATGGTGCACGCCTCGACCTACGGCACGCCGGTGCGAGTCGCCCCGGTGGACAATGCGCCGATCTACAACGTCCGCCGTTACTGACCGCCGGGGTGTCGCGCACGCGAGGAGTAGGTCTCGGCTCGCGGCGCTGCTCATCGCCGAACTCATCTTCGCGCTGCTGATCGTCGGCCGCTCCGAGGCCCCGTCCGGGCCCGCGGTGGCCACACCCGCTGCTCCGGCGTCGCTGACTACGCCCGTCGCGGCGTCGCGCGTCCACACACTGGCCGACGGCCGCGTGGTCCGACTGACGAACCTCGGCGGGGCGCGCACCGATCGGCTGCTGTCCCGCATCGCGGCCGAGATGGACGGCGCCGCCGCGGCGGTCACCGGGTTCTGGGGCCCGCAGTGGCCGCGCGAGATCGTGATCGCCGTCGCGGGCACCGACGCGCAGTTCGCGGCGATCGGCGGCGGTGACATCCACACCGCGGCCACCACAACGCCCGAGCGGATCACGTTCGCCCCCGGCGCCGCCGACCTGAGCGACGCCGCGTTGCGAATCGTGTTGCGCCACGAACTTTTTCACTACGGGGCCCGCGACCGAACAGCATCTGAGGCACCCCGCTGGCTCACCGAGGGGGTGGCCGACTTCGTTGCCCGGCCCGCGACCCCGGTGCCCGACGCCTCGCTTCTCACGCTGCCCGCCGACGCCGAGCTTTCCGGGCCGGAGCGTTCGCTGGCCTACGACCGGGCCTGGTGGTTCAGCCGGTTCGTCGCCGACCAGTACGGCGCGGGCAGGCTACTCGCGCTGTACCACCGGGCGTGCGGACCCGGTCACCCCGCCGTCGCAACGGCGGTGCGCGACACCCTGGGTATGGACCTCGACGCCGTGCTCACCGAGTGGCGGCAGTGGGCGAGCCGCTGACGTGAGCCGGGTTCTATTGGTCACCAACGACTTTCCGCCGCGGCGCGGTGGCATCCAGTCCTATCTGCAGGCGCTCGTCGACCACCTCGTCGCCGACGGGCGGCACACGCTGACGGTGTACGCGCCGAAGTGGAAGGGCGCCGACGAGTTCGACCGGGACGCGCCGTATCGGGTCGTGCGGCACCCGACCACCCTCATGCTGCCCGAGCCGTCGGTGAGCAGCCGAATGCGGCGCCTCATCGAACAGACCGCCGCCGAGACGGTCTGGTTCGGTGCGGCGGCCCCGCTGGCGTTGATGGCGCCGCTGGCCCGCGGCGCAGGCGCGCGCCGGGTGATCGCCAGTACACACGGTCACGAAGTCGGCTGGTCGATGTTGCCCCTGGCGCGAAATGCACTGCGGCGCATCGGGTCGGGCACGGACGCAGTCACCTACGTCAGCCAGTACACCCGGCGCCGGTTCGCGTCGGCGTTCGGCCCACATGCCGCGCTCGAACACCTGCCGCCGGGCGTCGACACCGACCGGTTCACCCCCGACGAGGTCGCGCGAGCGCAACTACGGGCCCGCTACCGGCTCGGCAACCGGCCCGTCGTCGTCTGTCTGTCGCGCCTGGTTCCGCGCAAGGGACAGGACATGTTGATCCGGGCCATGCCCGCCATCCGGCAACGTGTGCCCGATGCGGCGCTGGTGATCGTCGGCGGCGGGCCCTACCGGTCGACCCTGCACAAGCTGGCGCACAGCTTCGGGGTGGCCGACGACGTCGTGTTCACCGACGCCGTTCCCGGCGACGAGTTGCCCGCCCACCACGCCATGGCCGACGTGTTCGCGATGCCGTGCCGCACCCGCGGCGCCGGACTGGACGTCGAGGGTCTGGGCATCGTCTACCTCGAGGCGTCGGCGACGGGGGTTCCGGTGGTGGCCGGACGCTCCGGCGGGGCGCCGGAGACCGTGCGCGACGGGCAGACCGGAGTGGTGGTCGACGGTTGGGATGTCGGCGCGATCGCGGCGGCGGTCGGCGATCTGCTGGCCGATCCCGACCGGGCGGTCCGGATGGGCGCGGCGGGCAGGCGCTGGGTGGTCGACAACTGGCAGTGGCACACCCAGGCGAAGCGGTTGTCGAACCTGCTCTATCCGGTGTAGATCGCCTCGATGTCGTCGGCGAACTTCTGCGCCACCACCTTTCGCTTGACCTTCAACGTCGGGGTCAGCTCGCCGGTGTCCTCGGTGAAGTCGACGGACAGGATGCGGAACTTGCGGATCGCCTCGGCCTTCGACACCGCCTGATTGGCCTCCTTGACCGCGAGGTCGATCTCGGCGACCAGGTCGGGGTCGGTCGCCAGGTCGCCGACCGACGTGCCTGCGCCCTTGCCGTTTCGTTCCTTCCACCCCTCGATCGCCTCGGGATCGATCGTGATCAGCGCGCCGATGAACGGCTTGGCGTCGCCGACGGCCATCGCCTGGCTGATCAGCGGGTGGGCGCGCAACCGGTCTTCGAGTATCGCCGGCGCGACGTTCTTGCCGCCCGCGGTGACGATGATCTCCTTCTTGCGGCCGATGATGGTCAGGAAGCCGTCCTCGTCGATCGCGCCGAGGTCGCCGGTGTGGAACCAGCCGTCGGAGAACACGGCGTTGGTCTCCTCGTCGTTGTTCCAATACCCTGCGAACACGACGCCACCCTTGACCAGCAGTTCGTCGTCGTCGTTGAGGCGCATGCTGTTGCCAGGCAACAGTTTCCCGACCGAACCCACCTTGATGTCGTCGATTCGGTTGACCGTGATCGCGGCGCTGGTCTCGGTGAGGCCGTAGCCCTCGTAGATCGTCAGCCCCACGCCGCGGTAGAAGTGGCCGAGCCGTGCGCCCAGCGGAGCACCGCCGGAGATGGCGGCGCGGCAGTCGCCGCCCAGCGCCGCACGTAGTTTGCCGTACACCAGGCGGTCGAACACCGCGTGCTTGGCGCGCAGCAGCAGGCCGGCCTTGCCGGTGTCCAGTGACTTGCTCCACTCGATCGCGGTGTCGGCGGCCATCTCGAAGATTCGGCCCTTGCCGTCGTTGCGGGCGTTCTGCTCGGCGGTGTTGTAAACCTTCTCGAACACGCGCGGCACCGACACCACGAGCGTCGGCTTGAACACCGCGAACGTCGGCACCAGGTTCTTGATGTCGCTGGTGAAGCCCAAGGTGACTTTGTAGGTGAACGCGGCGAGCGTGATCGCCCTCGCGAGCACGTGTGCCAGCGGCAAAAACACCAGCATGCGCTCGCCCTTGTCGAGCAGTGTCGGGAAGCACTCCTTCGCGCCGCGGATCTCGTGGACCAGGTTCGAGTGGGTCAGCTGGCACCCCTTCGGCTGACCCGTGGTGCCCGACGTGTAGATCAGCGTCGCGGGATCGGCGGAGGCCAGACCGGCCAACCGGTCGTCGAGTTGTTTGGCGTCGACCGACTTCCCCGCCTCGGCGAGTTCGTCGAGCACCGATGTGCCCGCGCTTTCGATGCGCAACACTTCCCGGAGCCCGGGCAGTTCGTCCTCGAGGTGCTCGATGCTGTCGGCGTGCTGGTCGGTCTCGACGATCAGCAGCACGGCTTCGGAGTCCGAGAGCACGAACTTCACCTGCTCGGGCGAGTTGGTCTCGTAGATCGGCACGGTGAGCGCGCCGGTGGCCAGGATCGCGAAGTCCAGGATGGGCCATTCGTAGCGGGTGGCCGACATCAGCGCCACGCGGTCACCGGGCTGCACGCCCTTGGCGATCAGTCCGAGCGCGGCGGAGCGAATCTGGTCGGCGGCCTGCTTGCTCGTCACATCGGTCCACGAACCGTCCACGAGGCGCTGGAAGATCACATGGTCGGGATCGTCGCGCTCATGGTCGAACACGGCGCGCACGACACTGTCGTGCTCTTCCACCGTGAAGGACGCGGGCACACTGAACTCACGCACGGTCTTGGCCTCTCGATACGGCTGCTCTTGCCGCATCCACCCTAGTCGGCCGGGATGGGGCCGGGCAGGCTCGTATGTGAAGCTGGTATGCCATGAACAGCATTCAGATCGCGGACGACACGTTCGTCGCGGCGGACCCCGCCGAGGTCGGCCGCTACGTCGCCGATCCTGCGAGCTGGCGTCGTTGGTGGCCAGACCTGCGGCTGACCGTGGTGGAGGACCGCGGCGACAAGGGCCACCGCTGGACCGTCACCGGGGCGCTCGTCGGGACGATGGAGATCTGGCTGGAACCGGTGCTCGACGGCGTCGTGCTGCACTACTTTCTGCACGCCGAACCGGCGGGGGTGGCGGCGTGGCAGCTGGCCAAGATGAATCTGGCGAAGATGAACCACCGGCGCCGGGTCGCGGGTAAGAACATGGCATTCGAGGTGAAGCAGCGGCTGGAGGCCACGCGCCCGGTGGGTGTGTCGCCGTTGGCCTGAGGCTTCGGCCGTCGACGACAGGGGAGGGTAGATTTTCAACGTGGCGGACAAGACGGCGCAGACCATCTACATCGATGCCGATCCCTCGACGGTCATGGACGTCATCGCGGACATCGGGTCCTATCCGGACTGGGTGGCCGAGTACAAGGAGACCGAGGTACTCGAGGCCGACGCCGACGGTTATCCGAAGACCGCCCGGTTGGTGCTGGATGCGGCCGTCCTCAAGGACACCATGGTGTTGTCTTACAACTGGCCGCCTGATCGCCAGTCCGTGACGTGGTCGCTGGTGTCCAGCTCGCTGCTGAGGTCGCTGGAAGGCGCATATCGCTTGTCGCCCAAGGGATCAGGGACCGACGTCACCTACGAACTGTCTGTCGATTTGATCATTCCGATGATCGGGCTGTTGAAGCGCAAAGCCGAACGGCGCCTCACGGACACCGCGTTGAAGGACCTCAAGAAACGAGTCGAGGCTGAGTGAGCGCCAATGCCACCGGCCCGCCTGTCGCCAAGATCGGTCTGTTCGTCGGTAAGGGCGGGGTCGGCAAGTCGACGTTGGCGACCGCCACCGCCGTGCGTGACGCACGCGCGGGCCTGCGGGTACTGATCGTCTCGACCGATCAGGCGCACTCCATCGGCGACGTGCTCGGGGTGACGGTGACACCGACCGGCCTGCGTCGGCCCACCCGGGTGTTCACCGATGACGCCGACGCCGGCGGCGGAGCGCTGGACGCGCTGGCGTTGGACACGCTGGCCCTTCTGGAGGCGCGGTGGCGCGAGATCGCGGGCCTGCTGTCCGACCGGTTTCCGGAGTCCGAGTTGGGAAGCGTTGCCCCCGAAGAACTTTCGGCGCTACCCGGTGTTCAGGAGGTGCTCGGGCTCTATGAGGTGGGTGAACTGGCGGCCTCGGGGAACTGGGACCGGATCGTGGTCGACTGCGCGTCGACCGCCGACGCGCTGCGCATGCTCACCCTGCCTGCTACGTTCGGCCTGTACTTGGAGCGGGCTTGGCCGCGGCACCGGCGGCTGTCCACCGGATTCGACGATCCGCACTCCGCGGCCGTCGTCGCACTGTTCGAACGCATCAGCGCGGGCACCGAATCGCTGGGCGCGATGCTCATCGACGGCTCGGTGGTCAGCGCCCATCTGGTGATGACCGCCGAGCGGGTGGTGGCCGCCGAGGCCGCCCGCACGCTGGGTTCGTTGGCGCTGATGGGCGTGCAGGTTGCCGAGCTGATCGTCAACCAGATACTCGTACAAGACGATTCGTACGAGTACCGCAACCTGCCCGAACATCCCGCCTTCGACTGGTATGCCGAACGGATATCCGAACAGCGGGCCGTGCTCGATCAGCTCGATGCGACCATCGGCGATGTCCAACTCGTCTTGGTTCCGCATCTGGCCGGCGAGCCGATAGGTGCGAAGGCGCTCGGGGAGCTGCTCGACAGCGCACGGCGCCGCGACGGGTCACCCCCGCCGGGGCCGTTGCGTCCGATCGTCGACCGCGAGTCGGGCTCCGGCCTCGAATCGGTGTACCGGTTACGGCTAGAGTTGCCGCAGGTCGACTCCTCGGCGCTGACGCTGGGCCGGGTCGACGACGATCTGATTGTCGGCGCGGGGGGATTGCGGCGCCGGGTCCGATTGGCGTCCGTGTTGCGAAGATGCGTCGTCGTGGACGCCCAACTGCGAGGGTGTGAGTTGACCGTGCGGTTCCGACCGAATCCGGAGGTGTGGCCGAAGTGACGACACCACACGGCGATCTCGGACCGGAGTTGCGGGCGCTCGCGCAGGCCATCCTCGACAGGCTCGACCCCGCGGTGCGTCTGGCCGCGGCCCGTGCGACGACCGGTACCGCGGGCAAATGCCAGCAGGTCTGGTGCCCGGTGTGTGCGCTCGCTGCCCTGGCGGCGGGCGAACAGCATCCGTTGCTCACCGTTGTCGCCGAGCACAGCGTCGCCCTGCTCACCGTGGTCCGGGCCATTCTCGACCAGGCAGGCCAAGGCCCGACGGGGCCGGACGTGCCCCCGGACGGGCCGCCCGGGCCACCGCACGATCCGGGACCGAACGGCTCGGCTCCGCCGCCCGCGCCGGGGCGCTATCAGCACATTCCGGTAACTGTCGAGGAGTAGTCTTGCGCGCTGTGGTCGCATCCACAGTGCGTGGGTAAAGTTGTCGCAGAACACCGGCCGGTGTTCGATCACCGGGAGGGCCCATGTGGTATTGGCTGTTCAAGTACATCTTCATGGGCCCCCTGCTGTCATTGCTCGGACGGCCGAAAGTTGAAGGGCTGGACCATGTTCCGTCGTCCGGCGCGGCGATTCTGGCCAGTAACCACCTCGCGGTCGCGGACAGTTTCTATCTGCCTCTGGTGGTGAGCCGCAGGATCACCTTCCTGGCCAAGGCCGAGTACTTCACCGGCACCGGGCTGAAGGGCTGGTTCACCCGCTGGTTCTACACCGTCGCCGGTCAGGTGCCGATCGACCGCACAGACGCCGACAGTGCGCAGAGCGCGTTGAACACCGCGGCGCGGATCCTCGGCGAAGGCAAGTTGCTCGGGATGTACCCCGAGGGCACCCGCTCACCGGACGGCCGGCTCTACAAGGGTAAGACCGGTCTGGCCCGGTTGGCGCTGGAGACCGGAATGCCGGTCATTCCCGTCGCGATGATCGGAACCGACGTCGTCAACCCGCCCGGCAGCAAAATGTGGCGCTTCGGCCGAGTCCAGGTGAAGTTCGGCGCGCCGATGGATTTCAGCCGGTTCGAGGGGCTGGCGGGCAACCGCTTCATCGAGCGCGCCGTTATCGACGAGGTGATGTACGAGCTGATGCGGCTGTCCGGTCAGGAGTACGTCGACCTCTACGCCGCCGACATCAAGGAGGGCAGGGCCGACGACTCGACAAAGCCGTCGGCCCGCATGCCGGAGGTGGCCGCCGGCTGAGCCCGGTTAGTTGACCGCCGGCACCGGCGACGCGTCGACGACCGGTGTGCTGCGTGTCGCGGGTGCGGCCGTCCCCGCGACGGTGCCGGCGACCACGATCACCGCGAGCGCCCACCACACATACGAACCGCCCGCCAGCTGGCGCCACAGCGACGCGGCGGTCTCCTGGTGTTCGGGCATCAGCGTGATCGGGGTCCAGACCATCAACGCGAAGCCCGCGGCCGCCACCACGCCCAGCGCCGCGTGCCGCTTCCGATAGGCGACCAGTGCCGTGACCAACAGCGTGGGCAGCGCCCACACCCAGTGGTGCGACCACGACACCGGCGACACCACCAACCCGAACATCGCCACGCAGATCAGCGCCAGCACCGGTTGATCGGCCCTGAGCACGCGCCGAACCGCCCACACGGTGATCGCCAGCACAGCGAGACAGGCCGCGGTCCACAACACGAACCGCGGGCCTTCGCTCAGCCCCAGCCGAGCCAGGGCGCCGGCGATGTTCTGGTTAGTGTTCAGCGTCGCGGTACCGATGCGATCGGTGTTGCGCACGGTTTCGGTCCAGTACTCCAGCGAGTCGCGCCAGGCGAACGCCACCCCGATCAGTGTGGCGACGACGGCGGACACCGCGGTGACGACGACCGCGCGAACATCGCGCCGCAGCAGGAAATACAGCAGGAAGACCGCCGGGGTGAGCTTCAGCGCGATCGCCAGCCCCAGGAGCATGCCCCGCGGCCACGGTGTCCGCCGCGGCACACAGTCGGCGATCACCAGCGTCATCAGCACGACGTTGATCTGGCCGAAGTCGAAGTTCGACCGGATCGGCTCCAGGTAGACCACCGCCGGGGCCACGATCGCCGCGGCCAGCCACGCCTGGCGCAGCCACGCGGGCTCGGCCGTCACCGACGTCTGGGCCCAGACATCGCACCGGTGCAGCACGAGCGTCACCGCGACAATGAGCAGCACCAGGGTCGTCACCGTGATCGCGACGCTGGCCGCTTCCAGCGACAGCAGTGCGAACGGGGCAAACACCACGGCGGCCAGGGGCGGATAGGTGAACGGCAGATCGAGGCCGCCCCGGGTGTGGAACATCGCTCCGTCGGCGTAAAGGGGCCGGCCGTCCAGCCAGGCCTGACCGCCCATCCGGTAGACGTCCACGTCGATGCGGTAGGGCACGCGCCCGAGCACACGCCAGCCGGCCCAGGCCAACGCCGCCAGGGTCAGCAACTGGAACAGTCGCCAGGCGAGCGTTGGCCCCCAACCAGCCCCGCCGGGCGACCGCCACGTACTCATGTCGCTGACCAGACTATCCGGGCGCCCCGCCGGGTCGGCCGGTATACCGGGCGCGACACGCGCTGGTCATTCTGCTCCTCGCGTCCGCGGCGGTCGGCGTAAGTTTTCTGGGTGCTCGCGGACTTACACCTCGTCTTCGGCGTCCCGCACGCGCGGGTGCCGCTCATGTACTGCCTGATCGCGTTCATCCTGACGTTCTTCGTCACCCGCACGATCGTGCGGTACATCCGCAGGCACGCCGACAGCGATGCGCCGCGCAAGTGGTGGCAGCCGCGCAACATCGGCACTGGTAGTGGGCTGCACATCCACCACGTGGTGATCGGCGTGGTCCTGGTCATGATCTCCGGTGTGACGATGGTGACGTTGGGTGTCGACGGGGGAGTACCCGAATTCACGGCGGCGGCAATCTTTTTCGGAATCGGTGCAGCGTTGGTGCTCGACGAGTTCGCGTTGATCCTGCATCTGCAGGACGTGTACTGGGCCGAGGACGGCAGGACCTCGGTCGATGCGGTCTTTGCCGCCGTCGCCGTCGCGGGCCTGCTGATCCTGGGCTTCAACCCGCTGTCGTTCTTCGACATCGACATCTGGCGTAACGACCACTCGCTGCTCGCGCGCGCCGGTGTGGTCGTGGCGGCCGTGCTGACGTTGATGCTGGCCGTCATCGTGCTGCTCAAGGGCAAGGTGTGGACCGGGCTCGTGGGGATGTTCGTGACCCCGCTGCTGTTCGTCGGGGCGATCCGGTTGTCCAGGCCGCACGCGCCGTGGGCGCGTTGGCGCTACACCAACCGCCCGCGCAAAATGCATCGGGCGCTGGAGCGGGAGCGCTGGCTGCGGCGACCGGTGGTCCAGGCCAAGCTGTGGCTGCAGGACGCGATCGCGGGTATGCCCAAGTTTCCCGACGACGCGTTGGTCGACGAGCAGCTCGACCGCGAGATCCACGCCGCGCCCGCCCCCAAGGATCGGTCGGTCTCGGCCGAGCCCGAGAAGGAACCCGCGTAGTGCGCTACTTCTACGACACGGAATTCATCGACAACGGGCGCACCATCGACCTGATCTCGATCGGCGTCGCCGCCGAGGATGGTCGCGAATATTACGCGGTGTCAACGGAATTCAACCCCGAGCGGGCAGGGAGCTGGGTCCGCAAGCATGTGTTGCCCAAGCTCCCGCCACCGGCGTCGCAGCTGTGGCGCTCGCGCCGCCAGATCCGCGCGGAGCTGGAGGACTTCTTCGGAATCGACGGGGACGAGCCGATCGAGCTGTGGGCGTGGGTCGGCGCCTACGACCATGTCGTGTTGTGTCAGCTCTGGGGTCCGATGACCGACCTTCCACCGGCGATACCGCGCTTCACCCGCGAGTTGCGGCAGTTCTGGGAGGAGCGCGGTTCACCGCGCATGCCGCCGCGCCCGCGCGACGCCCACGACGCATTGGTCGACGCTCGCCACAATTTGCGGCGGTTCCAGCTGATGACCACCGGTGAAACACCGGGCCAGCGGTGAAAAGCACATGTCGCGGGCCGTTACCATGAACGGGTGAACTGGACCGTCGACGTACCCATCGAACAGCTGCCCTCGTTGCCGCCGCTGCCCGATGAGCTGCGGCAGCGGCTCGACGCCGCGCTCGCCAAGCCCGCGGTGCAGCAGCCGACCTGGGATGTCGAAGCGGCGAAGAACATGCGCACCGTCCTCGAAAGTGTTCCGCCGGTGACGGTGCCCGCCGAGGTGGAGCGGCTCAAGAGCCTGCTGGCCGCCGTGGCCCGCGGCGAGGCGTTCCTGCTGCAGGGCGGCGACTGCGCCGAGACCTTCGTCAACAACACTGAACCGCATATCCGGGCCAACCTGCGCGCGTTGCTGCAGATGGCCGTGGTGTTGACCTACGGCGCCAGCGTGCCGGTGGTCAAGGTGGCCCGCATCGCGGGCCAGTACGCCAAACCGCGCTCGGCCGACATCGACGCGCTCGGCCTGCGGTCTTACCGCGGCGACATGATCAACGGTTTCGCGCCCGACCCCGCGGTCCGTGAGCACGACCCGTCGCGGCTGGTCCGCGCGTACGCCAATGCGAGCGCCGCGATGAACCTGGTGCGGGCCCTGACCGGCTCGGGCCTCGCGTCGCTGCACCTGGTGCACGACTGGAACCGCGAGTTCGTCCGCACGTCGCCCGCGGGTGCCCGGTACGAGGCGCTGGCCGGTGAGATCGACCGGGCGCTGACGTTCATGAGCGCGTGCGGCGTCGACAACCGCAACCTGGAGACCGCCGAGATCTACGCCAGCCACGAGGCGCTGGTGCTCGACTACGAGCGTGCGATGCTGCGGCTCTCGGAGACCGAGCAGGGCTCCAAGCTCTACGACCTGTCCGCGCACTACGTGTGGATCGGCGAGCGCACCCGTCAGCTCGACGGCGCGCACATCGCGTTCGCCGAGGTGATCGCGAACCCGATCGGGGTCAAGCTCGGCCCGACCATGACACCGGAGCTGGCCGTCGAGTACGTCGAACGCCTCGACCCCAACAACGAGCCCGGCCGGCTGACGCTGGTCACCCGCATGGGTAACAACAAGGTGCGCGACCTGCTGCCGCCGATCATCGAGAAGGTGCAGGCCACCGGCCATCAGGTGATCTGGCAGTGCGACCCGATGCACGGCAACACCCATGAGTCGTCCACCGGTTACAAGACCCGCCACTTCGACCGGGTCGTCGACGAGGTGCAGGGCTATTTCGAGGTGCACAGGGCGTTGGGCACCCATCCCGGCGGCATCCACGTCGAGATCACCGGCGAGAACGTCACCGAATGCCTCGGCGGGGCGCAGGACATCTCGGACGCCGACCTGGCCGGGCGCTACGAAACCGCGTGCGACCCGCGGCTGAACACCCAGCAGAGCCTGGAGCTCGCGTTCCTGGTCGCCGAGATGCTGCGCGACTAAATCAGGTTGGTCAGGTTGCTGCCCGCCGTCCACGCGGCCGCGGCGATGAGCGCCGTCAGCGTGATGACGGTGACCACCCAGAACAGCAGTGCGCGCCTGGCGCGCTGCCGCGCCCAGTAGAACTCTTCGAGCTCGATTCCGGCGAACCGTCCCGACACCGGCTGGTATTCGGCTTCGGGGGCTTGCCAGTCGTCGCGCGGAAGCGTCCGCGTCGCCTGCCGCGGCGCGGGTGCGGCTGCGGCCGGGGGCGCCGGAGGAGGGGGAAGAGGAGCCGAGGCGTGCTGGGCGGAGTTGCGCGGCGTCGGCACCCGGAACGGCGGCAGCCCGAGTTCGTCGATGATCGCGTCCAGGTCGTCACCCATTTCGCGGGCGTCGGCGTAGCGCTGAGCCGGATCCCGGGCGGTGGCTCGTAGCACCAGGTCGTCGAACTGCGCGGGGACGCCCGTGATCACCGTGCTCGGTGCCGGGACGTCGTTGTCCATCCGCTGATACGCCACGGCAAGCGCCGAGTCGCCCGCGAACGGGGTGCGGCCGGTCAGCAGTTCGTAGGTCAGGATGCCCGCCGAATAGACGTCGCTGCGGGGATCGGCGTCGCCGGTGCTGACCTGTTCGGGTGACAGATACGCCGCGGTGCCCAGGATGACGCTGGTCGAGGTGATCTTCGCTTCGGCCACCGCCCGCACCAGTCCGAAGTCGGCGATCTTGACGTCACCGTCCTCGGAGATCAGCACGTTCTCGGGTTTGACGTCGCGGTGCACCAGGCCGGCGCGGTGCGCTGCGGCCAGCCCGCCGAGGACCGGGCCGAGCACCGCGGCGGCGGCGTGCGGGGGCATCGGCCCGCGCTCCCGCAGCAGTTCGCGCAGCGTGCCGCCCTCGACGAGTTCCATCACCAGGAAGGGGGGAGGGCCGCCGATGCGTCCACCGCCCTGGTCGTACACCGCGACCAGACCGGGGTCGGTCAGCCGGGCCACCGCGCGCGCCTCGCGCTGGAACCGGGTCAGGAACTGTGAGTCACCCGCATAGCGGCCGTCCATCACCTTCAGCGCGACCGGACGATCCAGCCGCAGATCGAGCCCGCGGTACACGGCGGACATTCCGCCGGTCGCGATCATCACGTCGACGCGGTACCGACCGTCGAGCACGGTTCCCAGCAGGGGGTCCGTCATCGGGTAGGCATCCACCGGAGACATGTTACGGAGCGCGACACCGGCGGCTTTGCGGCAACGACCGACGGTTACCGGATTTAGACTCGGTGCGGTGAGCAGCATTCCGGCCGCAGAGGATGTCCTCGATCCCGCCGAAGACGTCTACGACCTCCCCACCGTCGCCGAGATGCTCGGCGTCGCGGTGACGAAAGTGCATCAACAGCTGCGGGACGGCCACCTGATCGGCGTCCGGCGCGACGGTGTCGTGGTGGTTCCGAAGGCGTTCTTCGACGACACCGGCCATGTCGTCAAGAGCTTGCCCGGGTTACTCGTCGTGCTGCGCGACGGCGGTTACCACGAGACCGAGATCGTACGCTGGCTGTTCACGCCCGACGGGTCCCTGACGATCAGGCGCGACGGCGCGACCGCCGACCTGCCTAATGCTCGGCCGGTTGATGCTCTTCACTCGCATCAGGCCCGTGAGGTGGTGCGCCGGGCCCAGGCGATGGCTTATTGACCGCAGGGCGTGGCCTATCGACCGCACACTCCGGCGCGTTCTTCAGCGAGTACCACGCCACCGCGGCGCACGCCAGCGACAGCAGCACGTGTGGCCACGAGTACATCCCGTGTGCCCCATCGGGTTTCCAGATCACGGTGATCCACGTCGACAGGCCCGCGATGATCGCGATCGACCGCCGACTCTGGGCCAGCGCGGCCACCACCGCCAGCGGCCAGGTGTAGTACCAGGGCAGCGCCGCGGGCACGAGGAGCACCACGATCACCATCACCACCGCGATGCCGGTCAACGCGTCGCGGTCGGTGTGGCGAAACCGCCACCACACGAACGGAAGTGACAACGCGATGAGCGCGATACCGATGATCCTGGCGACGTCGAGCACCGCGTAGAAGTTCACCGGCAGGAACAGGCCGCCGACGGCGTTGATGACGTTGGCCGCCGCGGTGGGCAGGGTCAGCCAGTTGATGATCTTCACCGAACCGGCCAAGGCGGTGAGCCAGCCAAGTCCGACCCCCGCGGCCAATGACAGCACGGCGAAGACCGCGGTGAAGATCAGCGCCGACGCGGCCGACGCCGTCACAAACGCCTTGACCGGTGAGAAGTCGCGCCGGTTTCGCAGGTCCCGCGCCCACACCCAGACCATGAACGGAAGCGCCAGTCCCGCGGTCGCTTTCACCGCGACCGCCGCGGCGATCAGGCTCACGCCCCACAGATGGCGGCCGGAGAACGCCAGCGCGATGCCGGCCATCATCAGGCCGACCATCAGCATCTCGTTGTGCACCCCGCCCATCAGATGGATGATGACCAGCGGGTTGAGCACGCAGATCCACAGCGCGGTCGCACCGTCGGCGCCGATGTGCCTGGCCACGCGCGGTGCGGCCCAGATCAGCAGCGCCAAGCCGGGAAGCATGCACAACCGCAACAACATCGTGCCTGCGACGACGTCCTCGCCGACGAGCATCGTCACGAACTTGGCGATCAGGATGAAACCCGGTCCGTACGGTGCGGTGGTGGTGGTCCAGATCGGACTGACGTTGTCCAGCAACGAGTTCGGGTTCTCGACGGGTCCGACGGCGTACGGGTCGAAGCCGTCGCGCAGCAGTGCCCCCTGCGCGAGGTAGGAGTAGGTGTCGCGGCTGAACAGCGGAACGCTCAAGAGCAGCGGCGCCAGCCAGAAGCCGGTCGTGGCGACCATCGTGTACTGGTTCGCGGTGCGGTCGACCACCCGGCGCCCCAGCCACAGCCATGCCGCCAGCATCAGTGTCACGCCGCCCCACAACAGGATCGACGACAGCACCAGACCGTGCCCGAACCGCAGCCACGACAGGTGTAGTGACTCCAGCAGCGGGTCGTGCAGTCGCGTGCTGCCCGCGCCCAACCCTCCGGCGGTGATCAGGACGGCGCCGACGAAGCCCAGCCGGGCGGGTTGGCCCTGTGGCGATGTAGCGAACGAGGTCAGCCGCGAAACATGCTCTGCAAAGCCGACTTTCGACGGCCGTGTCGATGGGGAGGTCGATGGGGAGGTCGTCATCGTTATGCGGTTCGATTCGCGGCCAATCGGGCGAGCTCGGACAACCCGGCTTTGGCATGGGTGTCGATGGCGGCGGATTCGAGGGTGTCGAGTGCGCGGCGGGTGAGCTCGGAGATGCGGTTCTCCACCTCGGCCAGCGCGCCGACGGACTCGATCACCGTGCACAGTTCCTTGACCTGGGCGTCGGAGAGCTCCGATCCGATGGAGGTGCGCAGCAGCTTGGCCGCCGCCGGGTCGGCCTCTTCCGCCAGCTCGACCGCCTCGGCCAACAACACGGTGCGCTTGCCTGCCCGCAGGTCGTCGCCGGACGGCTTGCCCGTGACCGCGGGATCGCCGAACACCCCGAGCACGTCGTCGCGCAGCTGGAACGCCACACCGAGGTCGGTGCCGAACTCTCCAAAGGCGGCCTGGACGTCGGGCCGGTCGGCGGCCGCGGCGGCGCCGAGCTGCAGCGGTCGGGTGATCGTGTACGACGCCGTCTTGTAGATGTTGACCGTCAGCGCCGAAGCCACCGAGTCGGCTCCGCTGGCCTCGGCGACGATGTCGAGGTACTGCCCGCCGAGCACCTCGGTGCGAATCGCGCTCCACACCCGGCGGACCCGCACGGCAGCGTCGGGGGGCAGGTCGGCCGTGGCGACGACGTCGTCGGCCCAGACCAGCGCCAGGTCGCCGAGCAGGATCGCCGCCGACATGCCGAACTGCTCCGGCGAGCCGTGCCAGCCGTGCGTGCGGTGCCGCTCGGTGAACAGCCGGTGCACGGTCGGCAGCCCGCGGCGGGTCGCGGAGGCGTCGATGACGTCGTCGTGGACCAGCGCGCAGGCATGCAGCAGTTCAAGGGCCGAACACAGCCGCAGCACGTCCGGGTCCAGCGGGTTCTCGGGTCGGTCGGCGACCGCGCGCCAGCCCCAGTAGGCGAACGCGGGCCGCAGCCGCTTACCGCCGCGCAACACGAATTCCTCCAGGGCGGCGGTCATTTCGGCGTAGTCGTCGCCCATGTAGGCGCATTCGTTGCGACGCTGCTGCAGATAGTCCCGCAGCTGATCGGTGACGGCGCCGGCCAGCTGGACGGCTGACGGTGCCGTGGCATGCACGCTCAGCGGGCGCCCCTTTCTCTGTGCGACCACCCTGCCCCGAACGCCTTCAGAGTAGAGCCTGCGTGCGTGGTCCGAGCAGGGAGGACGGGAGGACCCGACCGTCAATCGCGAGCTTCGCCCACTTTCGGCGATTGGTCACGGCTCATGTACGCCAAGGCGCCGATGATGGCCGCCACCACGAAGGAGCCGAGGCCGAGCCAGATCGCGGCGCCGGTGAAGGACCGTGCGCTGGGGTCGGTGTAGCGGGCTTGCGCGTTCATGGTGCTGACCACGCCCGGCCGCAACTTCCATTCGACGATCTCGGCCGACACCTGATCGCCGTTGGTCGAGGTGACTTCGCCCGGGAACGACACGGTCAGCGACACGTCGGCCTCCGAGTCGCTGAGGGAGGTGAGGTCGGCGCGGCCCTCGAGGATGACAAGGTCACCTGCCCGGCGCAACGACAAGTCGACACCGGCGGCGTCGCGGTTCATGTTGGCCAGCTGAGGCAGTTCGGCGAAGGTGAGGTCGGAGAACACCGCCTGGGATCCGACGTAGTCGTCTCGGCTGTACTCCGAGACCGCCACCTTGTTGGCGAACGGCAGGTTGTTCAGCAGCTGCGGGCCCTTGTCGTCGGCGTTTCGCGGCTTTGCCGCCGCGACGATCTGACCCGACACCCGGTCGTCGGGGGAGACCGTGATCGAGGCCCGCACCCGGACGCAGCCAACGGCGGTCGGAAGCACGACGAGGAGCAGCATCACGAGTGCGAGCAGGCGGGTTCTGCTGCGGTGGCGGGCCGGCACGTGGTCATCGTGCCAGACCGAGCCGAGCCGAGGCGTCGACGACATCAAATCCGTGTCACAGCGGCAAGGACCGGCCCAGGATCGCGAAAGCCCGCGGATCGCCCGCGAAATGGTAGCCGCGGATGATGTCGGTGAATCCGAGCCTGCGGTACAGCCGCCATGCCCGGTTCGCCTCACCGTTGATCTCCGGTGTCGACAGCAACACGTGGGCCTCCCGGCGGCCCGAGAGCAGGCGGCGAGCCAACGCCTCACCGAGGCCCTGCCCCTGGGCGCGGGGGTGGATGTGCAGTTCGGTGAGCTCGAAGTAGCTCGTCATCAACGCGGCGATGCGGTTGCGGTCGGCGCCCACCCGCTGCAGCCCGGCCACCACCTGCTGCTGCCACCACTGGTCGGGGGCGCCGCAGTAGCCGTAGGCGATGCCGACCATCGGGGCGGAGGACAGCTCGGCCTCGCCGACCGAAGTGTCCTCGGATTCGCCGATGGTCACCGCCGCGACGGCCTTCCACCCCGGCCTGCGGGTGTGCTCGAGCCACATCGACGCCCGCTGGGCCTCGGTGCCCCGCGGATAGCGCATCGCGTCGACGTAGACCGCGAGTGCGTCACCGAGCCGACGCTGCATATCGCCCGGCGACAGATCGATGAGAAATGTCGCCAACTGTGTCTGCCTCTCCGCGGGTCGGGGCGGTGTCGTCTCAACCATTATCGAGTGGATCGGCCTGCGCCTCCCACGCGGCGGTGTCCGTCATACAATCGGGCGTCGAACAAGGTGGTACGGCTCAGATCGACCTCGTATCATGACTGTTAGATGCCCGTGAACGCGGGCACACATGACTTTGAACAATGAGTTGGCCGCGGTGGGCCCCTGGGTTCCGAGGGAGGGACGAATGCCACTCTCCGATCATGAGCAGCGCATGCTCGACCAGATCGAGAGCGCGCTCTATGCCGAGGACCCGAAATTCGCTTCGAGTGTCCGCGGCGGAACCCTGCGCGCACCCTCGACCCGGCGTCGCCTGCAGGGCGCCGCGCTCTTCGTGCTCGGGCTCGCGATGCTGGTGTCCGGTGTCGCGATCCCAGCCACCCAGATCGGCGGTTTCCCGGTGCTCTCGGTACTCGGGTTCATCGTGATGTTCGGCGGCGTGGTGTTCGCGATCACCGGCCCGCGGGTCCCCGGCGGACGCGACCGGTCGGTCGCCGAACCGGGCGCTCCGCGGCAGAAGCGGGGCAAGGGCTCGGGTGGTTCGTTCGCCAGTCGCATGGAGGATCGCTTCCGTCGCCGCTTCGACGAATAGGAACTGACACGACACAGGGGTAGCCCGCACGGCGGGCTGCCCCTTTTTCGTGTGTTCGGTGGCTGAACGCCCCACGACGCCCCACCGCCGCCCTATAGGCCTCTCACCTGCGCTTTTCTTGCCGGCTGCGCCCGAGGACGGGGCGAAACATCACCGACGACGCCCGGTGTGGGGCGCAGGGTGGGGACTCACCAGGAAATTCGGCACGCAAATGGTGGATAGTGGGGGATTGTGGAGTAAAGTGGCGGACAACGGAGCGACCGGGGCTCTGTTGACTGGCGGGGAGGTTCGAGATGTTTCTCGGTACCTACACGCCGAAGCTCGACGACAAAGGGCGGCTCACACTGCCCGCCAAGTTCCGCGACGCGCTGGCAGGAGGGTTGATGGTCACCAAAAGCCAAGATCACAGCCTTGCCGTCTACCCGCGCGCGGAGTTCGAGAAGCTGGCCCGACGGGCGTCGCAGGCATCGCGTAGCAACCCGGAAGCACGCGCGTTCCTGCGTAACCTCGCCGCCGCCACCGACGAACAGCACCCCGACGCACAAGGCCGAATCACCCTGTCGGCCGATCACCGCCGCTACGCGAACCTGTCGAAGGACTGCGTGGTGATCGGATCGGTCGACTACCTGGAAATCTGGGACTCCACGGCATGGCAGGAGTACCAGCAGACCCACGAAGAGAACTTCTCCGCGGCCACCGATGAAGCTCTGCACGACATCATCTGATTCGGCGGTCGACCGGCATCAAGCCCGTGCATCGCGGCCTCTGCCCGAACCGGCCCTGGCGTACTTCCCCGACGCCAGGTCCGTGCTCTCGGACAGGGACCCCGGTGCAGGGGCTTCTGGTGGAGGTGAGGGAGGCACGGCGATGGCACGGAGCAGCGGCGACCACGGACACGTCCCCGTCCTGCTGGACCGCTGCGTCGAACTGCTCACACCGGCACTGACGCGGCGGAGTCCCGACGGTGAGGGTGCGGTTCTCGTCGACGGCACCCTCGGGGCCGGCGGCCATGCCGAGCGCTTCCTGACCGAACTGCCCGGTCTGCGGCTGATCGGCTTGGATCGCGACCCCGATGCGTTGTGGATCGCCGGTGAGCGCCTGTCGCGGTTCGGTGACCGGGTGATGCTGGTCCGCACGCGCTATGACGGCATCGGCGGCGTGCTCGGCGACGACGGGTACTGGGCGAGCCAGGCCGACGGCATCCTGTTCGACCTCGGCGTGTCCTCGATGCAGCTCGACCGCACCGACCGCGGCTTCTCGTACGCCGCCGACGCGCCGCTGGACATGCGCATGGACCCCGACGCGGAGCTGACCGCCGCGGACGTGGTCAACACCTACGACCAGAAATCGCTGACCCGGGTGCTCCGCGAGTTCGGTGAGGAACGTTTCGCGAGCCGGATCGCGACCCAGCTCATCCGCAGGCGCGCCCGCCAGCCGTTCCGGACCACCGGGGAGCTGGTCGAGCTGCTTTACCAGGCGATTCCCGCGCCGGCGCGCCGCACCGGCGGGCACCCGGCCAAGCGCACGTTCCAGGCGCTTCGGATTGCGGTCAACGGCGAACTGGACTCGCTGCGCGACGCGTTACCCGCGGCGCTGAACGCTCTGGCTCCCGGCGGGCGCATCGTCGTGATGGCCTACCAGTCCCTGGAGGACCGCATCGTCAAGGCGGCCTTCGCCTCCGCAACGGCGTCCAGGACGCCGCCCGGCTTACCGGTGGAACTCCCGGGTCACGAGCCGGAGTTCGTCGCACTGACTCGCGGTGCCGAGCGTGCAGCTCCCGAGGAGATCGAACGAAACCCGCGTAGCGCGCCTGTGCGGCTACGAGCACTGGAGAAGGTGGGGGCACCCAGGTGAACGCCAAACAGGCCAAGCAGGCCAAGCAGGCCAAAAAGACCAAGCGCGCGAAGGGGGTGCGCGGCGCCGACGAACGCCGGCGCACCGGCGCTGCGCGGCGCACGGTGGACGCGCAGGCACGGCGCAAGCCGACCCGCGATCAGCGACCGCAGCGGTCAGCGCCCCAGACCAACCCCATTCCGCGTCCGACCGGCGCACCGGGCAGGCCCAAGAGCGCCAGCCAGGCCAAGGCGCGAGCCAAGGCACGAAAGGCCAAAGCGCCCAAGGTCGTTCGCACACCACTACGACAGCGCATCATCGTCAAGCTGGCCTCGGTGGAGCTCAGCCCACGGGCCCTCGTGGCCAGGGTGCCGTTCGTGGTGTTGGTGATCGGCTCGCTGGGGATGGGCCTGGGCACCACGCTGTGGTTGTCCACCGACGCCGCCGAGCGGTCCTATCAGCTGGGCAACGCCCGCGAGACGAATCAGGCTCTGCTGCAACAGAAGGAAGCCCTCGAGCGCGACGTGCTGGAGGCCCAGGCGGCCCCGGCATTGGCCGAAGCCGCGCGCGAGCTGGGGATGATCCCGTCCCGAGACACCGCACACCTCGTGCAGGACCCGGCGGGTAACTGGGTGGTGGTCGGCACACCCAAACCAGCAGAGGGCGTTCCGCCGCCGCCGCTGAACACACCGCTGCCCGACGCGACCCCGCAGGCGCCGCCACCCGGGCCGCGACCGCCTGCACCGCGGGTCGTCGATCCCCGCGAGGTCACCGTGCGGATGCCGACGCGTACGACGCCCACCCCGGTGCCGCAGTCACTTCCGGGCCAGCCGCCGGTGCCCGGTGCCGCACCGGGGCCGATGGTCCCGCCGGCGGTGCCGATGGCGCCGCCCGATGCGCTGCACATCCCGAACCCGCAGGTGCTGCCCGGCCCCATGCCGGGTGCCGAACAGTTCAGCCCCGCGGTCGTACCGCCGGCTGTCGTGCCTCCCGCGGCCCTGCCTCCGGCGGGTCCCGTCGCATGACCCGCGGCGAGCGTCGGACCCGCAAGGCCGCACCGGCGGCCGGTTCTCAGGAGCGCTCGGCCAGGGCCAGGCGGACTCGCGCTCCGATCACCGAAACCGGGCTGCGCAGCGCGTCTTTCGTCTTCCGGCATCGAGTGGGCAACGCGGCGATCTTCCTCGTGCTGATCGTCGCGGCGGGACAGCTGTTCCACCTCCAGGTGCCCCGCGCCGATGGGTTGCGGGCCGAGGCGGCGAGCCAGCTCAAGGTCACCGACGTCGACAAGGCCGTGCGCGGGGCGATCGTCGACCGCAACAACGACAAGCTCGCCTTCACCATCGAGGCGCGCGCGCTGACCTTCCAGCCGCAAAAGGTCCGCAAGCAGTTGGAGGAGGCCAGGGCGAAAAGCACGGAGGCGCCCGAACCCGACCGCAGGCTTCGCGACATCGCCGCCGAGGTGGCGTTGCGGCTGAGCAACAAGCCGGACTCGGCGACCGTTCTCAAGAAGCTCAAGAGCAACGAGACTTTCGTCTATCTCGCGCGGGCGGTCGATCCCGCCATCGCCGAGGCGATCACCAAGAAGTTTCCCGAGGTCGGTTCGGAACGCCAGGACCTGCGTCAGTATCCGGGCGGCTCGCTGGCGGCCAACATTGTCGGCGGCATCGACTGGGATGGACACGGTCTGCTGGGGCTGGAGGATTCGCTCGATGCCGTGCTCGCGGGCACGGACGGGTCGATCACCTATGACCGGGGCTCCGACGGCGTTGTCATCCCGGGCAGTTACCGCAACCGACACGATGCGGTCGACGGTTCCACGGTCATGCTGACCATCGACGACGACATCCAGTTCTATGTCCAGCAGCAGGTGCAGCAGGCCAAGAACCTGTCCGGTGCCAAGAACGTCTCGGCGGTCGTCCTGGACGCGAAAACGGCTGAGGTGCTGGCGATGGCGAACGACAACACGTTCGACCCGAGTCAGGACATCGGCAGGCAGGAGCACCGCCAACTCGGCAACCCCGCGGTGTCCTCGCCGTATGAACCCGGTTCGGTCAACAAGATCATCACCGCCGCGTCGGTCATCGAGTACGGGCTGTCGAACCCCGACGAGGTGCTGCAGGTACCGGGTTCGATCCACATGGGCGGCGTCACCGTCGGCGACGCCTGGGAGCACGGGACGATGCCGTACACCACGACGGGCATCTTCGGTAAGTCCTCCAACGTCGGCACGCTGATGCTGGCGCAGCGACTCGGCCCGGAGCGCTTCTTCGAGATGGTCCGCAAGTTCGGCCTCGGTCAGCGCACCGGGGTGGGGCTGCCCGGCGAGAGCGCGGGCCTGGTCCCGCCGATCGACCAGTGGTCGGGCAGCACATTCGCCAACCTGCCCATCGGACAGGGCCTTTCGATGACCCTGCTGCAGATGGCCGGCATGTATCAGACCATCGCCAACGACGGTGTGCGCGTCCCGCCGCGCATCGTCAAGACCACCATCGCCCCCGACGGAACCCGCACCGAGGAACCCCGCCCCGAGGGCATTCGGGTGGTCTCCCCGGAGACCGCGAAGACGGTACGGCACATGTTGCGGGCCACGGTGCAGCGCGACCCCACCGGGGTGCAGCAGGGGACGGGCTCGCAAGCGGCCGTCGAGGGATATCAGATCTCCGGGAAGACCGGCACCGCACAGCAGATCAACCCGGCCTGCGGGTGCTACTACAGCGACGTCTACTGGATCACCTTCGCCGGCATCGCCACCACCGACGACCCGCGCTACGTCGTCGCCATCATGATGGACCACCCGCAGCGCACGGCCGACGGACAGCCCGGCACCACATCGGCGCCCCTGTTCCACAACATCGCCTCCTGGCTGCTGCAGCGCGAGAACGTGCCGCTGTCGCCGGATCCCGACTCGCGGCTGACCCTGGTAGCCGACTGACGGGGGCGGCCCCGATATGTCGCGGGGGCCGCACAGGCGACTCGGTACTGTGACAACGCCATGAACCTGCGACCCAGCCATCCCGCCGGCGCGGCGCTCGGGCCGCTGGCCGGGCAGGTCCAGGCGGTGCCCGCGGGCGGTGCCGTACCGGACGTCCGCGTCACCGGCGTCACGCTGCGCAGCCGGGACGTCGAACCGGGTGACCTGTTCGCGGCGCTGCCGGGGGCCTCGTCGCACGGCGCCCGCTACGCCGCCGAGGCGATCACCCGCGGTGCGGTGGCGGTCCTCACCGACCCCGACGGGCTGGCACTGTTGGGATCGGACGTACAGATACCGGTCGTGGTCCACCCGGCTCCGCGCTCGGTGCTCGGCGCACTGGCCGCCGAGGTGTACGGGCAGCCGTCCGAGAGGCTGCGGGTCATCGGGGTCACCGGCACCTCCGGCAAGACCACCACCACCTACCTGGTGGAGGCGGGCCTGCGATCGGCGGAGCGGGTGGCCGGACTCGTCGGCACCGTCGGCATCCGGATCGACGGACGCGATCAGGCCAGCGTCCTCACCACGCCCGAGGCGCCCGATCTGCAGGCGCTGCTCGCGGTGATGGTCGAGCAGGGCGTCGACACGGTCGTGATGGAGGTGTCGAGCCACGCGCTCACCCTCGGCCGCGTCGACGGTGTGCGCTTCGCGGTCGGCGGGTTCACCAACCTGTCCCGCGACCATCTCGACTTCCATCCGACGATGCGGGACTACTTCGAGGCCAAGGCGCGACTGTTCGCTCCCGAATCCCCCAACCGCGCAGAGCTTTCCGTGCTGTGCGTCGACGACGACGCCGGCCGCGAGATGGCCAGGCTGGCCCGCGAACCGGTGACGGTCAGCGCGACGGGCCGCGTCGCCGATTGGCGTGTCGAGGATGTCCGCACGGTCGGACGCAACGCGCAGGAGTTCTTCGCGGTCGATCCGGCGGGGGTGCACCACCATCTGCAGATCGGGCTGCCCGGGCGCTACAACGTGGCCAACTGCCTGCTCGCGATCGCGCTGCTCGACGCGGTCGGTGTGTCACCCGAACAGGCCGTGCCCGGCCTGCGCACCGCGACCGTGCCGGGGCGGATGGAGCCCGTCGAGTGCGGGCAGGATTTCCTCGCGTTGGTCGACTACGCGCACAAGCCGGGCGCCCTGCAGGCCGTGTTGGAGACGTTGCGGGCACAGAGCGACGGCCGGTTGGCGGTCGTGTTCGGGGCGGGCGGAAACCGCGACCCCGGCAAGCGGGGGCCGATGGGCGGTGTCGCCGCCGAACTGGCCGATCTGGTGGTGGTGACCGACGACAATCCGCGCGACGAGGATCCCGCCGAGATCCGCGCGGCGATCGTGGCCGGCGCGGTGGGCCGCGCCGAGATCGTCGAGATCGGCGATCGACGCGCCGCGATCGAGCACGCGGTGGCGTGGGCGCGACCCGGCGATGTCGTGCTCATCGCGGGGAAGGGCCACGAGGCGGGGCAGACCAGCGCCGGGGTCACCCGGCCCTTCGACGACCGCGAGGAGTTGGCACGCGCCCTCGAGGCACGGGGACTACTGCCGTGATCGACCTGACCCTGGCCCGGGTCGCCGAAATCGTCGGCGGCCGCCTCGCCGACATCTCCGAAGCCGACGCCGCGACCACCCGGATCACCGGCACCGTCGAGTTCGACTCGCGGGCCGTCACGGCGGGCGGTCTGTTCCTCGCGCTGCCTGGAGCCCGATCGGACGGACACGACTTCGCCGCCGCCGCGGTGCAGGCCGGGGCCGCGGCGGTGCTGGCCGCCCGCCCGGTCGGCGTGCCGGCGATCGTCGTCGACCCGACACCGGAGACATCCGACCGGGCAGCGGGCGTGCTCGAACACGACGTCGACGGTTCGGGGGCAGCCGTGCTCGCGGCGCTGGCGAAGCTGGCCGCGGCGGTCGCCGCCGAACTCGTCGCGGCCGGGCTCACGATCATCGGCATCACCGGATCATCGGGTAAGACCTCGACCAAGGACCTCGTCGCCGCGGTGCTGGCCCCGCTCGGCGAGGTGATCGCACCCCCGGGCTCGTTCAACAACGAACTCGGGCATCCGTGGACGGTGCTGCGCGCGACACGTTCCACCGACTTTCTGGTGTTGGAGATGTCGGCTCGGCATCGCGGCAACATCGCCGCGCTGGCCGCGATCGCCCCGCCCTCGATCGCGGTGGTGCTCAATGTGGGCACCGCGCACCTCGGCGAATTCGGTTCGCGGGAGGCCATCGCCGAGACCAAATCCGAACTGCCACAAGCGGTTTCAGCGTCAGGAGCCGTCGTACTCAATGTCGACGACGCGGCGGTGGCGGCGATGGCGGCAAAGACCGCCGCGCGCATCGTGGCGGTGTCACGGGAGCCGGGCGGCCGCGACGTGGATGTGTGGGCCGACGCGATCACCCTCGACGAGCTGGCCAGGCCGCGGTTCACCCTGCACGCCGGCGCCGGGTCCGCCGACGTCGCACTGGCCGTGCACGGGGACCACCAGGTCTCCAACGCCCTGTGCGCGGCGGCTGTGGCGCTGGAGTGCGGCGCCTCCCTCGAGCAGGTGGCCGCTGCGCTGGCGACCGCGGGCCCGGTGTCCAAACACCGCATGCAGGTCGCCACCCGCAGCGATGGCGTCACGGTGATCAACGACGCCTACAACGCCAACCCGGACTCGATGGGCGCGGGCCTCAAGGCGCTGGCGTGGATGGCCCGCGAAGGCGGGGGGCGCCGGCGGAGCTGGGCCGTGCTGGGCGAGATGGCCGAACTCGGCGACGACGCGATATCCGAGCATGACCGCATCGGCCGACTGGCCGTGCGCTTAGATGTGTCACGACTCATCGTCGTCGGAACCGGGAGGACTATGAGCGCCATGCACCACGGCGCGGTGATGGAGGGATCGTGGGGGGCTGAGGCCACCATGGTCGCCGACGCCGACGCGGCGCTGGAACTCCTGCGCGCCGAACTGCAACCGTCCGACGTCGTGCTGGTGAAGGCGTCGAACGCGGCCGGACTCGGCGCGCTGGCCGAAGCTCTGCTCGATCTACGGCCCGCCGACATCCGGGACCTGAACGCATGAGGCAGATCCTCATCGCCGTCGGCATCGCGCTGACGGTGTCGATCCTGCTCACCCCGGTGCTGATCCGACTGTTCACCCGACAGGGGTTCGGCCACGAGATCCGCGAGGACGGACCGCCCACCCACGCCAAGAAGCGCGGGACCCCCTCGATGGGCGGCGTCGCGATCGTCGCGGGTATCTGGGCCAGCTACCTGGGCACCCACCTCGTCGGCGTCGTGATCGACGGCCGGGGCCCGTCGGCTTCGGGCCTGCTCGTGCTGTTCTTGGCCAGCGCCCTGGCCGTCGTCGGATTCGTCGACGACCTGATCAAGATCCGGCGCTCGCGCAACCTCGGGCTCAACAAGACCGCCAAAACCGTCGGCATCCTGGCCGCCGCCGTGATCTTCGGTGTGCTGGCCCTGCAGTTCCGCAACGCCGACGGGCTCACACCCGGCAGCGCCGAACTGTCCTATGTGCGCGAGATCGCCACGGTCACACTGCCGCCCGCGCTGTTCGTGTTGTTCTGCATCGTGGTGGTCAGCGCGTGGTCGAACGCGGTGAACTTCACCGACGGGCTGGACGGGCTGGCCGCGGGCGCGATGGCGATGGTGTGCGCGGCCTACGTGCTGATCACCTTCTGGCAGTTCCGCAATGCCTGCGCGACGAGTCCGGGCCTGGGCTGTTACAACGTGCGCGACCCTCTCGACCTGGCGATCATCGCCGCTGCCACCGCGGGTGCCTGTATCGGATTCCTGTGGTGGAACGCCGCGCCCGCCAAGATCTTCATGGGCGACACCGGCTCGCTCGCCCTCGGCGGCATCATCGCCGGGCTCTCGGTGGCCAGCCGCACCGAGATGCTGGCCGTGGTGCTCGGCGCCCTGTTCGTCGCCGAGGTGGTGTCGGTCGTCGTGCAAATCCTGGCGTTCCGCACGACCGGCCGCAGGGTGTTCCGGATGGCGCCGTTCCACCATCACTTCGAGCTGGTGGGGTGGGCCGAGACCACCGTGATCATCCGGTTCTGGTTGCTCACCGCGATCGCGTGCGGGCTCGGGGTCGCGTTGTTCTACAGCGAGTGGTTGACGACCGTCGGTGCCTGACATGACGCAGCTCGAGCCGCTGGTCCCCGGCGCCCGGGTGCTGGTGACCGGCGCGGGCCTGACCGGCCGTTCGGTCAGCGCCGTGCTGGAGCCCACCGGCGTGCGGTTGACGATCTGCGACGACGATCCGTTGGCGCTGCAGCGCTTGATCACTCCCGCCAAGGTCGTCACGACCGCCGAGGCCCGGGCCACGATCGGCGAGTACGCGCTGGTGATCACCAGTCCCGGGTTCGCGCCGACCGCGCCCGTGCTGGCCGCCGCGGCGGAAGCGGGCGTGCCGGTCTGGGGCGACGTGGAGCTGGCCTGGCGGCTGGACCGGGCGGGCTGGTTCGGGCCGTCGCGGCGCTGGCTCGTCGTCACCGGGACCAACGGCAAGACCACGACCACGTCGATGCTGCACGCCATGCTCGTCGCCGCCGGGCGACACGCGGTGCTGTGCGGCAACATCGGCAACCCCGTGCTCGACGTCCTCGCCGAACCGTCCGACCTGCTCGCGGTGGAGCTGTCCAGCTTCCAGCTGCATTGGTCGCCCTCGCTGCGACCGGACGCCGGCGTGGTGCTCAACGTCGCCGAGGACCACCTCGACTGGCACGGGTCAATGGCCGCCTACGCCGCCGCCAAGGCCCGCGTGCTCGACGGCCGCGTCGCCGTGGTCGGACTCGACGACCCGGTGGCCGCGGGTCTGCTCGGCACGGCCGCCGCCCCGACCCGCGTCGGGTTCCGGCTGGGGGAGCCCGGCCCGGGCGAACTGGGTGTCGTCGACGGCACGCTGGTGGACAACGCGTTCGGCGATCCGCCCGAAGGCGGCTGGACGCTGGCCGAGGTTGCGTCGATCCCGGTGGCCGGCCCGGTCGGGGTGCTCGACGCGCTCGCCGCCGCCGCGCTGGCCCGCGCGGTCGACGTGCCACCGGCGGCCATCGCCGACGCCCTCACCGGGTTCCGGGTCGGCAGACACCGCGCGGAGGTGGTGGCCACCGTCGACGGCGTCACCTATGTCGACGACTCGAAGGCCACCAACCCGCACGCCGCGGGTGCGTCGATCGCCGCCTACCCGCGGGTGGTGTGGGTGGCCGGCGGTCTGCTCAAAGGCGCCTCGGTCGACGAGCTGGTCACTTCGATGGCGAATCGGCTGGTCGGGGCGGTGTTGATCGGCCGCGACCGGGCCCTGATCGCCGAGGCGTTATCGCGACACGCCCCGGATGTCCCCGTCATCGAGGTTGTGACGGGGGAGGATTTTGGGGTGCAAGGGACAAATGGGTCGGATGTTAGTCCTGTTACTAATGTGATCAGGCTGGGCGGTGCGCCATCCGGTGACGCGATCATGGCCGCGGTGGTCGACGCCGCCCGCGGGCTGGCCCGGTCCGGCGACACCGTGCTGCTGGCCCCCGCCGGCGCCTCCTTCGACCAGTTCAGCGGCTACAGCCACCGTGGCGACGCGTTCGCCGACGCCGTGCGCGCCCTGACCCGATAGTCGCCGATGGCCACCATCCTGACCCGGCTGCGGCTTCGCAGGACGGGCGCCGAAGACAAACCGGCCGAGCCGGTAACCGCCGGGCATCGGACCCGGGTCGGTGCGTGGCTCGGCCGCCCGATGACGTCGTTTCACCTCATCATCGCGGTGGCCGCGCTGCTGACCACGCTGGGTCTGACGATGGTGCTGTCGGCGTCCGGGGTGTACTCCTACGACCAGGACGGCTCGCCGTGGGTCGTATTCGCCAAGCAGGTGATGTGGACGGTCGTCGGGCTGTTCGCGTTCTACGTCGCGATGCGGATCCCGGTGCAACTGATGCGGCGCATGGCCTTCTCCAGCTTCGCGCTCACCATCGTCCTGCTGATCCTGGTGCTCATCCCGGGCATCGGCACCGTGGCCAACGGTTCGCGCGGGTGGTTCGTGGTCGCGGGGTTCTCGATGCAGCCCTCCGAGCTGGCCAAGATCGCGTTCGCCATCTGGGGCGCGCACCTGCTGGCCGCGCGCCGCATGGAGCAGGCGTCGCTGCGCGAGATGCTGATCCCGCTGGTGCCCGCCGCCTTCGTCGCGCTGGCGCTCATCGTCGCCCAGCCCGACCTCGGGCAGACGGTGTCGCTGGGCATCATCCTGTTGGGCCTGCTCTGGTACGCCGGGCTGCCGCTGCGGGTGTTCGTGTCGTCGCTGCTCATGGTCGTGGTGTCGGCCGTCGTGCTGGCCATGGCCGAGGGGTACCGCTCGGCGAGGGTGCAGTCCTGGCTGAACCCGGGCGCCGACACGCAGGGGTCGGGCTATCAGGCCCGCCAGGCACGGTTCGCGCTGGCCAACGGCGGCGTGTTCGGCGACGGCCTCGGCCAGGGCGCGGCCAAGTGGAACTACCTGCCCAACGCGCACAACGACTTCATCTTCGCGATCATCGGCGAGGAACTCGGATTCATCGGCGCCGGTGGCCTGCTGTGCCTGTTCGGCTTGTTCGCCTACACCGGGATGCGCATCGCGCGGCGCTCCGCGGACCCGTTCCTGCGCCTGCTCACCGCCACCGCGACGCTGTGGATCATGGGCCAGGTGTTCATCAACGTCGGGTATGTGGTCGGCCTGCTACCCGTGACCGGGTTGCAGCTGCCCCTCATCTCCGCAGGTGGAACCTCAACGGCGACAACGCTTCTGATGATCGGCATCATGGCGAGCGCGGCACGGCACGAACCGGAGGCGGTGGCGGCGTTGCGGGCCGGGCGCGACGACCGGGTCAACAGGCTGCTCCGGCTGCCGCTGCCCGCGCCCTACGTGCCGTCGCGGACCGAGGCGGTGCGCGACCGGCTCAACAAGCGCAGCCCGAAACGATCAGGCAAACCGCCGGCGCCAAAGCGCACCCGGGCGCCCAAGCCCGCGGCCAAACAGCCGCCCAAGCCCGCCCGTAAACGTCAGACGGCCGGTAAGCCGGCCCGGGCGGCAAGGCATCATGGAGGCGGCCGCACGGACACCAGCCGGCGGCGCGCACTGGAAGGTCAGCGTTACGGGTGAACGACACGGGTCCCGTCCCTCGGCGGCCGGGGGACGACCGGGGAGTCTCCGTGGTCCTCGCGGGCGGCGGTACCGCGGGACACGTCGAACCGGCGATGGCGGTGGCCGACGCGCTGACCGAACTCGTGCCCGACGTGCGGATCACCGCTCTGGGTACCGAGCGCGGCCTGGAAACCAGGCTGGTCCCCGAACGCGGCTACCACCTCGAGCTGATCACGCCGGTGCCGCTTCCGCGCAAACCCTCCGGTGACCTCCTGCGCCTACCCCTTCGGGTGCGGCGGGCGGTACGGCAGACGCGGGCGCTGCTCGACGAGGTCGAGGCCGACGTGGTGATCGGCTTCGGCGGCTACGTCGCGCTGCCCGCCTATCTGGCCGCGCGCAGTGTGCGCCGAAGCAGGCGCGTGCCGGTGGTGGTGCACGAGGCCAACGCCAGCGCGGGCTGGGCCAACCGGGTCGGCGCGCGTTCGGCGCGGCGGGTGCTCTCGGCCGTTCCCGACCCCGGGCTGGGCCGGACCACCGAGGTGGTCGGGGTGCCGGTGCGCGCGGCGATCACCTCCCTGGACCGCGCGGCGTTGCGGGCCGAGGCCCGCGCACATTTCGGGTTCACCCCCGACGCCCGGGTGTTGTTGGTGTTCGGGGGGTCCCAAGGCGCGCAGTCGCTGAACCGCGCGGTATCGGGCGCAGCCAAAGACCTTGCCGCGGCTGGCATTTCGGTGCTCCATGCGCACGGCCCCAAAAACACCCTCGAGTTGCGCGAACCCGCCGACGGTGACCCGCCGTATGTTGCTGTGCCGTATCTGAACCGGATGGATCTCGCATACGCCGCGGCCGACGTGGCGATGTGCCGGTCGGGTGCGATGACGGTCGCCGAGCTGACCGCGGTCGGGTTGCCTGCGGTGTACGTTCCGCTGCCGATCGGCAACGGCGAACAACGGCTCAACGCGCTTCCCGTGGTCGACGCGGGTGGCGGGCTGATCGTCGACGACGCCGACCTGTCGCCGAGTTTCGTCGCCGAGACCGTCGTCGATCTGCTCACCGACACCGGCCGGTTGCAGACGATGACGGCAGGCGCGGCGCTGGCCGGTCACCGCGACGCGGCCAGGAGGGTCGCCGAGATCGCCATCGAGGTGGCCCGAGCCGAGCCCCGAAAGGGTATGCGGTGAAACCGAAGTCGTTGCCCGAGGAGCTGCAGCGGGTGCACATGGTGGGCATCGGCGGTGCCGGCATGTCGGGCATCGCGCGCATCCTGCTCGACCGCGGCGGGTTGGTGTCGGGCTCCGACGCCAAGGAGTCGCGGGCGGTGGCCGCATTGCGGGCCCGCGGCGCCTCGATCCGGATCGGGCACGACGCCTCCTCGCTGGACCTGTTGCCCGACGGGCCGACCGCCGTCGTCACCACCCACGCCGCCATCCCCAAGACCAATCCCGAACTGGTCGAGGCCCGTCGCCGCGGTGTCCCGGTGATACTGCGGCCGGTGGTGCTGGCCAAGCTGATGGCTGAGGACACCACGTTGATGGTGACCGGCACCGCGGGCAAGACGACGACCACCTCGATGCTCATCGTGGCGTTGCAGCACAGCGGCTTCGATCCGTCCTTCGCCGTGGGCGGCGACCTCGGCGAGGCCGGCACGAACGCCCACCACGGCAGCGGCGCGTACTTCGTGGCCGAGGCCGACGAGAGCGACGGATCGTTGGTGCAGTACGAGCCCGACATCGCGATCGTGACCAACGTCGAAGTCGACCACCTCGACTTCTTCGGCAGCGAACAGGCCTACGTCGACGTGTTCGACGCGTTCATGGAGCGCATCAAACCCGGTGGCGCACTGGTGGCCTGCCTCGACGACCCGGGCGCCGCCGCGCTGGCCGAGCGCACCGCGCGGCTGGGTATCCGGGTGCTGCGCTACGGCAGCGACCCGGCCCAATCCTTGGACGCCACCCTGCTCAGCTGGGAGCAGCAGGGCACGTCCGCCGTCGCCCACATGCAACTGGCCGGCGAGGCCCACCCGCGGGTGATGCGGCTGTCGGTGCCCGGACGCCACATGGCCCTCAACGCGCTCGGGGCGCTGCTGGCCGCGTTGCAGGTCGACGCGCCCATCGACGCGGTGCTCGACGCGCTGGCCGACTTCGAGGGCGTGCGCCGCCGGTTCGAGTTGGTCGGCACCGCCGCGGGGGTGAAGGTGTTCGACGACTACGCCCACCATCCGACCAAGGTCGCCGCCGCGCTGACCGCGGTGTGCGCGCTGGCCAAGGAGTCATTGGGCCGCTCGATCGTCGTGTTCCAACCGCACTTGTACTCGCGCACAGAGGCTTTCGCTCGCGAGTTCGGCGCAGCGTTGAGTGCGGCCGACGAGGTGTTCGTGCTCGACGTCTATGCCGCTCGTGAGCAGCCCATCGTCGGCGTGAGCGGCGCCACCGTCGCCGAGCACGTCACCGTGCCGGTCACCTATGTGCCCGATTTCGCCGCCGTCGCCGAGAGGGTGGCCGCGGCCGCCGCACCGGGCGACGTCGTCGTCACGATGGGGGCCGGTGACGTCACGATGCTCGGCCCGGAGATCCTGACCGCGCTGCGCGTCAAGGCCAACCGGAGCACGCCGGGGTCGCGATGACCGGGCCGATCGACCGTGACCCGCAGTCCCCGGAGTTCCCGGAACCCTCGGCGGAGCCCGAGCCGCAGGAGGAGGCGCCGCAGCCGCAGGAGACGCCCCAAGACACCGAAACACCCGTTGAGACAACGGATTTCGAGGGCCCGCGCCGGCGGGCGCGCCGCGAGCGTGAGGAGCGCCGCGCGGCGCAGGCCCGCGCCATGGCGATCGAGGAGGCCCGCAGGGAGGCCAAACGGCGTGCGCTGGGCAAGCCCGCCTCCGACACCCGCAAACTGCGCCGGGGAACGGTCCGCGGACTGAAGGTGCTGATGTGGTCGGCGCTCATCAGCGTCATCGTCGTCGGGCTGGGGCTGCTGCTGTACTTCACGCCGGTGATGGCGGTGCGCAACACGGTGGTCACCGGTGTGGGCGCGGTGACGCAGGAGGAGATCGTCGCGGCGGCGGCCGTCGCACCGGGCACGCCGCTGCTGCAGGTGAACACCGACAGCGTCGCCGAACGGGTGGCCGCGATCCGGCGGATCGCCAGTGCGCGTGTTCAGCGCCAGTACCCGTCCACCTTGCGGATCACCGTCGTCGAGCGGGTGCCGGTGGTGGTCAAGGACTACCCGGACGGACCACACCTGTTCGACCGCGACGGCGTCGACTTCGCGATCGGCCCACCGCCGCCCGGGGTGCCCTATCTCGACACCGAGAATCCCGGTCCCAACGACGAACCGACCAAGGCGGCCCTGCAGGTGATGACGTCGCTGCGTCCGGAGGTCGCCGCGCAGGTCGCCCGCGTCGCGGCGCCCTCGGTCGCGGCCATCACCCTGCAGCTCATCGACGGCAGGGAGGTGGTGTGGGGGACCACCGACCGAACCGAGGAGAAGGCGCTCAAACTCGGGGCGTTGCTCACCCAGCCCGGCAAGACCTATGACGTGTCGAGTCCGGACCTGCCCACCGTGAAGTGAGTCGGCGCGCGTCCAGCCGCGAAGTTGCACGAAAAATTTGTCGCGCGTGTCGGCGCGCCTGCATCGCTGGGTCGCGACCTCGCCCTACCGTTCTGGTTGCGCGGAACAACTTGACATAACTATAACCCTCTGGTTGAGGTTTAGGGTTTGCCAAAGACTCGGCGTGTCGTCGGACAACTTGGGAGGAAGGGATCGCGATGACCCCCCCACACAACTACCTCGCCGTCATCAAGGTGGTCGGCATCGGGGGCGGCGGAGTCAACGCCGTCAACCGGATGATCGAACAGGGCCTCAAGGGCGTGGAGTTCATCGCCATCAACACCGACGCGCAGGCGTTGTTGATGAGCGACGCCGACGTCAAGCTCGACGTCGGTCGCGACTCCACGCGCGGCCTCGGCGCGGGCGCCGATCCCGAGGTGGGGCGCAAGGCCGCCGAGGACGCCAAGGACGACATCGAGGAACTGCTGCGCGGCGCCGACATGGTGTTCGTCACGGCGGGCGAGGGCGGCGGCACCGGCACGGGCGGCGCGCCCGTCGTGGCGTCGATCGCGCGCAAGCTGGGCGCACTGACCGTCGGCGTGGTGACGCGGCCCTTCTCGTTCGAGGGCAAGCGGCGCAGCAACCAGGCCGAGAACGGTATCCAGGCGCTGCGGGAGAGCTGCGACACGCTCATCGTGATTCCCAACGACCGCCTGCTGCAGATGGGCGATGCCGCGGTTTCGCTGATGGACGCGTTCCGCAGCGCCGACGAGGTGCTGCTCAACGGCGTGCAGGGCATCACCGACCTGATCACCACGCCCGGCCTGATCAATGTCGACTTCGCCGACGTCAAGGGCGTGATGAGCGGGGCAGGCACCGCGCTGATGGGCATCGGCTCGGCGCGGGGTGACGGCCGTGCGCTCAAAGCCGCCGAGATCGCGATCAACTCGCCGCTGCTGGAGGCCTCGATGGAGGGGGCCCAGGGTGTGCTGCTCTCGGTCGCGGGCGGCAGCGATCTGGGCCTGTTCGAGATCAACGAAGCCGCGTCGCTGGTGCAGGACGCCGCTCACCCCGACGCCAACATCATCTTCGGCACGGTCATCGATGACTCGCTCGGCGACGAGGTACGGGTCACCGTGATCGCCGCGGGCTTCGACTCGGCCGGCCCCGGACGCAAACCCGTGGTCAGCCCGGCCGAAGGGCAGGGCATCACCCCGGGTAAGGCCGGCAAGGTGAGCACATCGCTGTTCGAGCCCGCGGACCCGGCGAGCGTGCCGGTGCACACCAACGGCGCGACGGTCAGTATCGGCGGGGACGATGACGACGACGTCGACGTGCCGCCGTTCATGCGCCACTGATCCGGCAATACTGGCGACCGTGACGGTTCGCATACGGCGCGTGACCACGACACGGGCCGGCGGCGTCTCCGCGCCGCCGTTCGACACCTTCAACCTCGGCGACCACGTCGGCGATGATCCGCAGGCCGTGGCCGCCAACCGTAAACGGCTCGGCGACGCCATCGGATTGGGCGACGACGCGATCGTGTGGATGAATCAGGTGCACGGCGATCACGTCGTCGTGGTCGACGGCGCCACGGTTCACGCCGTCGATGAAACTGACGCATTGGTCACCGCCACACCGCGATTGGCTTTGGCGGTGGTTACCGCCGATTGCGTTCCCGTTTTATTGGGTGACGCGCGCGCCGGTGTGGTGGCCGCCGTGCACGCCGGGCGCGTCGGTGCGCAGAAGGGCGTCGTGTCGCGCACCGTGGAGGTGATGCTGTCGCTGGGCGCGCACGCCGAGGACATCTCGGCGCTGCTCGGGCCCGCGGCCAGCGGGCGCAACTACGAGGTCCCGGCCGCGATGGCCGCCGAGGTCGAGACCGCGTTGCCGGGCAGCCGCACGACGAGTTCGAAGAACACGCCCGCGCTGGACCTGCGAGCCGGAATCCACCGGCAGTTAACGAATTTGGGCGTCAAGGCCATCGACGTCGACCCTCGCTGCACGATCGAGGACCCCAACCTGTTCAGCCATCGGCGCGACGCCCCGACCGGGCGGCTCGCCTCACTGGTGTGGATGGAGTGAGCGACACCGTGCCGTCATCCCGCGAAGTCGAGCTGAGCGAAGCGCTGGTGGCCGTGCGCACCAGGCTCGCCGCCGCCGCCGAGGCCGCGGGACGCGATATCGGCGAAATTGAATTGTTACCGGTAACCAAATTCTTTCCCGCCGGCGATGTCGCAATTCTTCGCCGCTTGGGTTGTGAGGCTTTCGGCGAATCACGGGAACAGGAAGCGTCGAATAAGGTCTCAGAAATCGCTTCGATTCCGGATATCGGACCCATTCGCTGGCACATGGTCGGACGGATACAGCGCAATAAAGCGCGGTCCATTGCCGGCTGGGCGTATGCGGCGCACTCGGTCGACACCCGCAAGTTGGTCGACGCCCTGAGCCGCGCGGCGTCCACCGCGCTCGAGGAGCGCCGACGCGCCGAACCGCTGCGCGTCTTCATCCAGGTGAGCCTCGACGGGGACGAAAAGCGCGGCGGTGTCGACATCAACAGGCCCGACGCGGTCGATGAGTTGTGCGCCGCGGCGCACGCCGCATCCGGGTTGGCGTTCGCCGGTCTGATGGCGATCCCTCCGCTCGACGAGGACGCGGACGCGGCGTTCGCGCGGGTGAACACCGAGTACAGGCGGGTCCAGGCCGCCTACCCGCAGCGCCTCGAGCTGTCGGCCGGGATGTCGAACGATCTCGAAGCGGCGGTCAAACACGGCTCCACATGTGTGCGTGTCGGTACCGCGTTATTGGGACAACGTCCTTTACCGTCACCAGAAGTAGTCACTCCAGTCACATCTTCATCACAGACACCAGAGTCCAGGGCATGAGAAGGGTCGAACGATGAGCACACTTCACAAGGTCAAGGCCTACTTCGGTATGGCCCCGATGGACGATTACGACGACGAGTACTACGAGGACGACGACCGCGGCGCCTCCCGTGGGTATTCGCGCCGTGGTCGAGACGACCATTTCGACGACGACGGTTACGGCCCGGAGCACCGCGGCTACGACGACCGCGACTACGACGATGCGCCCGGCGGTTACCGCGGTTACGAGGACCGCTTCGAGCCGAGACTGCGCGCACCGCGCGAATTCGAGCGTCCCGCACCACGTTTCGCCCCGATGCGCGGTGCCACCCGCGGCGCGCTGGCCATGGACCCGCGCCGGATGGCCGAGCTGTTCGAGGCGGGCAGTCCTCTGGCGAAGATCACCACGCTGCGGCCGAAGGACTACAGCGAGGCCCGCACGATCGGCGAACGGTTCCGCGACGGAACCCCGGTGATCATGGACCTGGTCTCGATGGACAACGCCGATGCCAAGCGCCTCGTCGACTTCGCCGCGGGCCTGGCTTTCGCGCTGAGGGGGTCCTTCGACAAGGTCGCCACGAAGGTGTTCCTGCTGTCGCCGGCCGACATCGACGTGACGGCCGAGGAGCGGCGCCGCATCGCCGAGGCCGGCTTCTACTCCTATCAATAGGACGTCTCACCGACGGGTAGGCTGGCGTCGCGTGCGGGCTTGAGCGGTCTCTTTGGCGACTTGCCTGTATCAAGCCCGTATGAAAAGTCACATCTGTGCCCGTAGTGAGGACCGTCGGCGTTGTCGCTCTTCTTTGAAATCCTGGGCTTCGCCCTGTTCGTCTTCTGGCTGTTGTTGATCGCGCGGGTCGTGGTCGAGTTCATCCGGTCGTTCTCGCGGGACTGGCATCCGAAGGGTGCCACCGTGGTGATCCTCGAGATCATCATGACCTTGACCGATCCGCCGGTGAAGCTGCTGCGGCGCCTCATTCCCCAGCTCACGATAGGTGCGGTGCGGTTCGACCTGTCGATCATGGTGCTGCTGCTGGTCGCGTTCATCGGTATGCAACTGGCCTTCGGCGCGGCGGCCTGAGACCGCGCACGCAGCGGACGTTTGCCCAGAAGAAATTGAGCGGCGAAATGGTCGTCGGGTCACCGGCCGTGTTTGAAATTCGCTCTTAATTTCATCCTCTTCTGCTACGGCCGCGGCTGGTGTGACAGGATGGACGCCAGTTACGTTCCACCCACGCTTTACACTTTGAGACCGGTTGACTGTCCAGACTTCATAGGGGGCGACAATGCCGCTCACACCCGCCGACGTTCACAACGTCGCGTTCAGCAAGCCACCCATTGGCAAGCGCGGCTACAACGAGGACGAGGTTGACGCCTTCCTCGATCTGGTCGAGAACGAGCTGACGCGCCTCATCGAGGAGAACACCGACCTCCGGCAGCGTGTCGCCGAGCTGGAGCAGGAGTTGGCTTCCGGCGGTTCCGGCGGTGGCCAGTCGACACAGGCCATACCCGTCTACGAGCAGCCCGCCCCCGAGCCCGCTCCGACGCCGCAACCGGCCTACGAGGCGCCCTCGGCGCAGGCCAGTGAGGACCAGGCGTTGAAGGCGGCCAAGGTGTTGAGCCTGGCCCAGGACACGGCGGACCGGTTGACCAGCACCGCCAAGGCGGAGTCGGAGAAGCTGCTCGCCGATGCGCGGGCGCAGGCCGACGCACTGGTGAGCGAGGCCCGGCAGACGGCCGAGACCACCGTGGCGGATGCTCGCCAGCGCGCCGACGCGATGCTGGCCGACGCCCAGACCCGGTCGGAGGCGCAGCTGCGCCAGGCGCAGGAGAAGGCCGACGCCCTGCAGGCCGACGCGGAGCGCAAGCACTCCGAGATCATGGGCACCATCAACCAGCAGCGCACGGTGCTGGAGGGCCGCCTCGAACAGTTGCGCACCTTCGAGCGCGAATACCGCACCCGGCTCAAGACCTATCTGGAGTCCCAGCTCGAGGAGCTCGGCCAGCGCGGTTCGGCCGCGCCCGTCGACTCCAGCGCCGGAAACGACGGTGGCGGCTTCAATCAGTTCAACCGGGGAAACAACTGAACCCCGGTCTGGCCTAGGGTTGATCAATGCTGATCGTTGCGCTCGTCCTCGCTGTCATCGGCCTCGCGGCGCTGGTGACCGCCGTTGTCACCAGCAATGAACTGATCGCCTGGGTCTGTATCGCGGCCAGCGTGATCGGTGTGGTGCTGCTGATCGTCGACGCGGTGCGAGAGCGGTCGGGCCGCAAGGCCGACACCGCCGCCGACGCGCAGACCGATGCCGACCCGGAGTACTACGAGGACTATCCCGACGACCAGACCGTCGCGGAGCAACCCGAGTACGCGGGCGAGCCCGGCGCGGACGACGAGACCACGGTCGTCGAACAAGCCGACTCCGGCGAAGACCGCCGCTAATCCGTTGGGGCTGTTGCTAATTCCCGTCGGTTAACAGTTCGCGGACCTCGTCGTCGCTGACCTGATGGAAGTCGGCGAACACCTGGCCGACGGCCTCGAAGCCCGGGGGCATGCTCGCGCAGACCACGTCGTCGGCTTCCCTGGCCAGCTCCCGGCACGCCGACGGCGGTCCGACCGGGACGGCGACCACGACCCGAGCCGGGTTCTGGGCCCGCACGGCCCGCACCGCAGCGAGCATGCTGGCTCCGGTGGCGATCCCGTCGTCGACGAGGATCACCGTCCGCCCCGCCAGTTGCGGCGGTGGCCGGTCGCCCCGGTAGGCCCGCTCACGGCGACGCAACTCGTCGGTCTCGCGAGCGATCGCGGCTTGTATCGCCTCGTCACCGATCCCGAGACTGCGGACGAGGTTGTCGTTGATCACCACGCCGCCCCCGCTGGCCAGCGCACCCATGGCCAGCTCTTCCCACTGCGGCACCCCGAGCTTGCGGACCAGAAAGACGTCGAGGGGAGCCGCCAGCGAGCGGGCCACCTGCCAGGCGACCGGAACGCCGCCGCGCGCGAGACCCAACACCACCACATCGTGACCGCGGTAGGACGACAACTCGCCGGCCAGAACCTCGCCGGCCTCCCGGCGATCCTGATACAGGCGTTTGCCGCTTCGGCGGGCGAGCCCGCTCCATCCGTTCATGACAGCCGCTTCGATGTGGGACGTTGTCAGACTACGACCGTGGGTACCCCACCCGGACGCAATCCATCGGCACGACGGCGACGAATATCGACACATGGGAATCGAATACGAGAGTGTCGTCGAGCATCCGCGCGACGAGGTGTTCGCCTGGTACGCACGACCCGGCGCGATGAGGCGCCTGGTCCCGCCGTGGCAGCCGATGAAGGTGATCGCCGAAGCGGGATCGCTGGCCGACGGGCGCGCGGTGCTCGGATTGCCGGGCGGTCTGCGCTGGATCGCCCAGCACGATCCGGACCGCTACGACCCGCCGCATCGCTTCGTCGACGTGCTGTCCTCGGACGGGCCGGCGTCGTGGCCGCCGCGCCTGGTCGGTCGGTGGACCCACATTCACGAGTTCGGCGAGGCCTCCGGCGGCACCCGGGTGTACGACCGCGTCGAGGCGCCGGTGCCGGCGGCGGCGTTGCGGAAAATGTTCGTCTACCGCCACCGCCAGCTGGCCGACGATCTGGCCGCCCACCGCGACGCCGCCGACGCCGGGCTGGCACCGCTGACCGTCGCGGTCACGGGTGCGTCGGGCCTGGTCGGCTCGGCGTTGACCGCGTTTCTGAGCACCGGAGGGCACCGGGTGATCCGGTTGGTGCGACGGGCGGCGACGGGTCCTGACGAGCGGCGGTGGAACCCCGATCGGCCGGACCCCGGGCTGTTGACCGGGGTCGACGCGGTCGTGCACCTGGCGGGCGCGTCGATCGCCGGCCGGTTCACCGACGCCCACAAGGACGCGGTCCGCGCCAGCCGCGTCGAACCGACCCGTCGGCTCGCCGAGGCGGCGGCGCGGACCGACGACGGCCCCCGGATGTTCATCAGCGCGTCGGCGGTCGGCATCTACGGGTTCGACCGCGGTGATGCGGCGCTGACCGAGGAGAGCGTGGCTGGTGACGGCTTCCTGGCCGAGGTGGTCCGGGAGTGGGAGGCGGCGACGGCTCCGGCCGCCGAGGCGGGGCTGCGGGTCGTCACCGTCCGGACGGGGATCGTGCAGTCCGCGCGTGGCGGCACGCTGCGGCTGATGCGGCCGCTGTTCGCCGCCGGCCTGGGTGGTCGGCTGGGCGGCGGCAGGCAGTGGCTGGCGTGGATCGCGCTCGATGATCTGCTCGACGTGTACCTGCGCGCGCTCTACGACGATCGGATGGCCGGTCCGGTCAACGCCGTGGCCCCGCATCCGGTGCGCAACGCCGACTACACCCGGACGCTGGCGCGGGTGCTGCGTCGTCCCGCCGTCGTGCCGGTGCCGTCGTTCGGGCCGCGGCTACTGCTCGGTGAGCAGGGGGCCCGCGAACTCGCCGAGGCGGATCAACGGGTGCTGCCCGCCGCGTTGCAGGCGCTGGGGCATCGCTTCCGCCATCCGTCGCTCGACGGTGCGCTCGCTCACGAGCTCGGGCACGGTTGACCGACCACGCGCGTCACGAAACCGTGCACGAGACGTCGCACCCTTTTGGCCGCATCGTCAGCCAACGCGGTTGTCTGGGAACGTAATTCGTCGTGGGTGAGACCGAACGCGGCGACCTCGCCGACGTCGTCGTCGCCCAACCATCGGTCCAGCAGCTCGAGGTCGACCTCGGGGTGGAATTGCAGGGCGAGCGTGCGGCCGAGCAGGAACGCCTGGGAAGCGGTCGCGGTGCGGGCCAGTTCGGTGGCACCGGGCGGCAGTGTCCAGCGGTCGTAGTGCCACTGAAACCACCGGCCGCCGGGCACCAGCAGGGGATCGGTGGACTCGACGTCATACCAACCGATCTCGGGCGACGGCGCTCGTGTGACCGTTCCGCCGAAGGTCTGCGCCAGCAATTGTCCGCCGAAGCAGACGCCGAGGATCGCGATCCCGGCGTCGGCGGCGCAGCGCATCATCGTCATCTGTTCGCCGACCCAGGTGCGGCCCAGCGCGTCGTCGTAGACGGGCCAGCGCGCACCCAGGGGCACGAGCACGTCGTAGTTGGTCGGGTCGGGGAAAGTGACGTGGCCGGCCGGGGAGTGCGCGCGTCCGGCGGGCACCACCTCGAAGGTGTGCACGTCGAAACCCGCGTCGACGAACGCCTCGCCCAGCAGCGCCTCGGTCGCGATGGGGTCGTTGTAGAGGAACAGGGCTTTTGCCGTCACGCGCCCCATTATTTCGCGCGTAGATCCCGTGTCGAGTGGGCATCCCACGGGGTGTCAGTCCTGGCCGAATGGTTTCTCACCGCCGGTGAACGCGGCAATCCCGATTGGGAACTGCCCGCGTGGAGTGAGGGTAATCAGGCCGAGGCGTTGATTCACGGCGCGTCGTATTTCGATCGGCTCGTTACGGAGGTCGAGGCGCTCGGCGCGGGAGATCACCTGTTCTTCGCCGACTGGCGTGGCGACGCCGACCAGAGGTTGCGCGACAACGGCCCGACCGTCGCCGAACTGTTCCGCGCGGCGGCCGAACGCGGCGTGCTCGTCAAGGGCCTGATGTGGCGGTCGTATCCGAATCGCTTGCAGTTCAACGAGGAGCAGAACCGCCATCTGGCCGAGACCATCGAGCGCGCGGGCGGGGAGGTGTTGCTCGATCAACGGGTACTGGTGGGCGGATCACATCATCAGCGACTGGTACTGCTGCGTCACCCGGAAGAACCGGATCGCGACGTCGCGTTCATCGGAGGCATCGACCTGAGCCACTCGCGCCGTGACGACGCGTCGCATCGCGGTGATCCGCAGGCGGTGCAGATGTCGAGCCGGTACGGGGAGCGGCCGCCGTGGCACGACGTGCAACTACAGGTGCGCGGTCCGGTCATCGGCGCGCTGGACGTCACGTTTCGGGAGCGGTGGACGGCGCGGGCGCCGTTGGATCTGTTCAACCCGCTCGCGTGGCTGCGCGACAGGTTCGGTGGCGATTCGCGACGACGCCCGTTGCCGGACCAGCCACCGGATCCGCCGGCCTGCGGGCCGCACGCGGTGCAGGTGCTTCGCACCTACGGTGACGCGTTGATCGAGTACGAGTTCGCCAAGGAGGGCGAACGCAGCATCGCGCGCGGTTACACAAAGGCGATCCGGCGCGCCCGGCGCCTGATCTATCTGGAGGATCAGTATCTGTGGTCCGAAGAGGTCGCCAACCTGCTCGTCGGCGCGCTGACCGAGAACCCCGAACTGCAGCTGGTGGCCGTCGTGCCACGGTATTTCGATCTCGAGGGTGGTTTGGGTCGGCCACCGACGCTGGTCGGGCGCCAGCTGGCACTCGACGCGTGCCGACGCGCCGCGCCTGACCGGGTGCACGTGTTCGACGTCGAAAATCACGAGGGGACACCGGTTTACGTGCACTCCAAGGTGTGCGTCATCGACGACACCTGGGCCTGCATCGGCAGCGACAACTTCAATCGCCGGTCGTGGACGCATGACAGCGAACTGTCGTGCGCGGTGCTCGACGCCGACGACAGGTTCGCGCGCGATCTGCGGCTGCGGTTGCTGCGCGAGCACCTCGATCGGGCGGAGGACGGTAGCCAAGACGAGGGTCTGGTCGACGCGGCGACCGCCGTCGACGAGATCATCGCCTGTGCAGAGACTTTGGAAAAGTGGCATCGGTCGGGCCGCTCCGGCCCGCGACCACCCGGGCGGCTGCGGCCACACGAGAGCGAACGGGTCGATCCGCTGACGCGGTTGTGGGCCGAACCCGCCTACCGGATGATCTTCGACCCTGATGGTCGCTCATACCGCGACCGGTTGTTGCGGCGGCGCCCGTGAACGTCGAGGAGTGGTTCCTGACCGCGCAGGAGCGCGGCAACCCCGCATCGGACATCCCGCCGTGGTGCGACGGCAACCGCGTCGAACCGCTCGTGCACGGCTCGACCTACTTCGACCAGCTCGCCACCGAGGTGGAGGCGCTCGGGCCGGGTGACTATGTGTTCTTCACCGACTGGCGTGGCGACCCGGATCAGAAGATGCGCGACGACGGTCCCACTGTTCGCGAAATGTTCTGCCGCGCAGCCGAACGCGGTGTGGTGGTCAAGGGCCTGGTGTGGCGGTCGCATCTGGACGAACTGTCCTACAGTGAAGAAGAGAACCGCCATCTCGGTGAGCACATCGAGAAGGCCGGCGGTGAGGTCCTGTTGGACCAGCGGGTGCGGATCGGCGGTTCGCACCACCAGAAGCTGGTCGTGATCCGGCATCCCGGTGAGCCCGAGCGCGATGTGGCGTTCGCGGGAGGCATCGATCTGTGTCACTCGCGCAGGGATGACGCCTCGCATCGCGGCGACCCGCAGGCGATCGAGATGTCGCCGCGCTACGGCGACCGTCCGCCGTGGCACGACGTCCAATTGCGGCTGCAGGGGCCTGTCGTCGGCGCGTTGGACATGACGTTTCGCGAGCGGTGGAACGATCCGGCGTCGCTGGACATGCTGAACCCCCTGGCGTGGCTGCGGGACAAGTTCAGTGGCGCGGACATGACGGCCGACGCGCTGCCGGAGCAACCGCCGGACCCGCCACGGTGTGGTCCGCACAGCGTGCAGGTGCTGCGGACCTATCCGGATGCCCACTTCGCGTACGACTTCGCACCGCACGGCGAGCGCAGCATCGCACGCGCGTACAGCAAGGCGGTTCCGCGTGCCCGCCGGCTGATCTACCTGGAAGACCAGTACCTGTGGTCGAAGCGGGTGGCCGACCTGTTCGCCGCCGCCCTACGGGACAATCCCGATCTGCATCTGGTCGCGGTGGTGCCGCGCTACCCCGACGTCGACGGCCGGCTGGCGTTGCCGCCCAACCAGGTCGGCCGTTGGCAGGCCATCGAGACGTGTCACCGCGCCGCACCGGACCGGGTGCATGTATTCGATGTCGAGAACCATGAGGGCACACCGGTGTACGTGCACGCAAAGGTGTGCGTGATCGACGACGTGTGGGCGTGTTCGGGTAGTGACAACTTCAACCGACGATCATGGACGCACGACAGCGAGTTATCCTGCGCCGTACTGGATTCCGACGGTGTGTTCGCCCGCGACTTCAGGCTGCGGCTGATGCGCGAGCACCTGGACCGGGCCGGGGACGGCAGCGAGGACGGCGGACTGGTCGATCCGGTCACCGCGGTGTCCGAGATCGTCGAGGCCACCGAGGCGTTGGAGGCGTGGTACGCCTCCGGTCGTAGGGGACCGCGACCGCCGGGCCGGTTGCGCCCGCACAAGGCCGAGCGGCTCGGGCTGCTGACGCGGTTGTGGGCCGAGCCCGTGTACCGGTTCATGTACGACCCGGACGGGCGGTCGTATCGGGACAGGCTCCGGCGCAAGCTGTGAACCCGGCGCCCGGGGAGAGATCTACGCGTTTGCGCTGATGTTTTGCCGATACGCGGGTCGCATGCTGGCTAGCATGAGCGCACTCGAGTGGAGCGAACTTGGTGTGAGCGGACTGCCGACCGGAACCGTGACGTTGCTGCTGGCCGACGTCGAGGGGTCGACACGGTTGTGGGACTCGCAGCCCGAGGAGATGCGCGCGGCCATCCGGCGGCTCGACGCGACGCTGGCCGATCTCGTGATCATGAACAACGGTGCCCGCCCCGTCGAGCAGGGCGAGGGCGACAGCTTCGTGCTGGCGTTCGCGCGCGCCAGCGATGCGGTGGCCTGCGCGCTGGCGTTGCAGCGGGCGCCGCTGGCCCCGATCCGGCTGCGCATCGGCGTGCACACCGGTGAGATCCAACTACGCGACGAAGGCAACTACATCGGGACGACGATCAACCGCACGGCGCGGCTGCGCGATCTCGCACACGGCGGGCAGACGGTGCTGACGGGTGCGACCGAATCCATGGTCGTCGACTATCTGCCCGAGGGGGCGTGGCTTTCCGACCTCGGATCGCATCCGCTACGGGACCTGCCCCGACCCGAACGGGTTGTACAGCTGTGCCATCCCGACATCCGCAACGACTTCCCGCCCCTGCGCACGGCCGACGCCGCGCTGAGACACGACCTGCCCGCGCAGCTGACGCGATTCATCGGACGCCGCAAGCAGATCGGCGAGATCGGTGAGCTGCTGACCGGCCGCCGGCTGGTGACGCTCACCGGTGCGGGCGGGGTGGGCAAGACGCGGCTGGCCGTGCAGATCGCTGACCGCACCGATCTGCCGTCGGTCTGGTATGTGGACCTTGCTCCGATCAGCGATCCGGATCTCGTGCCCGTCGCCGTGCTGCGAGCGCTCGGGGTACCGGATCAGCCGGGTCGCTCGACGTTGGACAGCATCGTCGAATTCATCGGCCAGCATGCGGGACTGGCGGTGCTCGACAACTGCGAGCATCTGCTCGACGTCAGTGCCGAGCTGATCACCACTCTGCTGGAGCGGTGTTCTGCGCTGCGGTTGCTGGCCACCAGCCGAGAACCGATCGGCGTCGAAGGTGAGCTCGTGTGGCGGGTGGCATCGCTGGCGATCGACGACGAAGCCGTCGAGTTGTTCGTCGACCGCGCCCGCCATGTCCAGTCGGATTTCACTCCCTCGGACGAGGAACTCGCGATCGTCAGCGAGATCTGCAGGCGTCTGGACGGCATGCCGCTGGCCATCGAGCTGGCGGCCGCCCGGGTCCGCGCCCTGTCCGTACGGGAGATCCTCGACGGCCTGCACGACAGGTTCCGCCTGTTGACGGGCGGATCACGAAAAGCGGTGCGTCGCCAGCAGACCCTCAAAGCATCCGTGGACTGGTCGCATCAGATGTTGACCGAACCCGAACGAGTCGTCTTCCGGCGGCTGGCGGCATTCGCCGGAGACTTCGACCTCGAAGCCGCGCAGGCGGTGGCCACGGGCGGAGAGGTCGAGCGCTTCCAGGTGCTCGATCTGCTGATGCTCCTGGTGGACAAGTCACTGGTGTTGGCCGAAAGCTCCAGTGGGCGAGTGCGATACCGGTTACTGGAAACGGTCCGCCAGTACGCGCTGGACAAACTCGGGGAGTCCGGTGAAGCCGACACGGTGCGCGGCCGCCACCGGGATCACTACAACTCGATGACCGCTCAACTCGAGGTGCCGGGATGCGCCGAGTATGACCGCCTCGTCTCACAGGCCGAACTCGAAATCGACAACCTCCGTGCCGCTTTCGCGTGGAGCAGGGAGCGTCAGGACGTCGACGCGGCATTGCGCCTCGCAAGCTCGCTGCAACCGCTGTGGCTCATGCGCGGACGGGTCAAAGAGGGATTGTCCTGGTTCAACGCCGTGCTGAGCGACCCGGCGCTAGAGGGGGCGTCCGATGTTGCAGCCCGGCTCAGCGCGATTGCCGATCGGGCGGTGCTCCACGCGTGGGCGGTCACGGTCGGCGTCACCGATGACCTCGAACAGGCCCTGGCGACGGCGAGGGAACTCGACGACCCCGCATTGTTGCTTCGGGTGCTGGTGTCGTGTGTCGGGGCGGCCACGTTCGACGCGCAGGCGGCCTACCCGTATATCGACGAAGCTCTCGAGTTGGCACGGCTATTGGGCGATCGGTGGCGACTGTGCCAGATCCTCGCGTGGAAGGCGCTCATCGCCATCCTTCTCGGAGATCCGGTGGCGGCCCGGACGGCCGGCGAGGAGGGCCAATCGCTGGCCGAGGAAGTCGGAGACGTGTTCATGGCGCGCATGAACCGTTACTGGGGCCCGGCGCTGGCGGCGTTCCAGCACGGCGATCTGAAGTACGGCACAGAGTCATTGCAGGGACTTCTCGCTGAGGCCGACGCATCAGGGGACGTGCTGCACGGCCTCCTTGCGCGTATCGGTCTTGCGCACGTATCTGTATTGACGGGCGACCCCGCCGCGGGTCGAAGTTTGGCCGAGGCGGCCATTGAAACCGCATCCACGGTCGGTCCCTACCTCGAACCATGGGCGTACGCGCCGCTGGCTTACGCTGCCCTCGCCGAGGGCGATCTGAAAGCGGCTGCGCGGGCGTGTGATTTGGCGTCGCAGCGCATCAATGCACAGCCCGAAACGGCGATAACGAACGTCAATCCACTGGCCGAGCTCGAACTCGCCAAAGGTGATTTGCGCGCTGCCAGAGAGTACGCGGACGTTGACGTGTCGCTGATGCATGGGTGGCATCTGGCGCGTGCCCTGGTGATCCGTGCTCGCGTCGCGATGGCGCAGGGTGAACCGGCGCAGGCCTTCGAAGATCTGCGCCGAGCGCTCGACTGCATTGCCGCCCATCAGACCTATCAAATCGCGCCCGATGCCTTCGAGGTGCTCGGTGAGTTGACAGGTGTGGCCGGCGATCAGCGCAATGCTGCGCGGTTCCTCGGTGCCGCCGACGCCATGCGGGCACGCATGGGACTGGTCCGGCTCCGGGTGCACGACGCGACGTACGCGGAATCGGTGTCGCTACTCACGGAGTCCCTCGGAAAGAACGACTTCGAGGCGCTGTGGGACGAAGGGACCGCGTTGTCCATCGAAGAGGCCATCGCGTATGCGCAGCGCGGACGTGGTGAGCGCAAGCGCCCGTCGACAGGCTGGGCCTCATTGACTCCGACCGAACTCGGCGTGGTCCGATTGGTCGCCGAGGGACTCGGCAACAAGGACATCGCCGCACGGCTCTTCGTGTCGCATCGCACGGTGCAGACGCACCTGACCCACGTTTACACGAAGCTCGGACTGGCGTCGCGGGTGCAGCTGGCTCAGGAGGCCGCGCGGCACGCTTAGGATCGCCGTATGACAGTCGTTCTGGTGCATGGCAATCCGGAGACGGATGCGATCTGGGGTCCGCTGGTCGACGCGCTCGGCCGCGATGACGTGGTGCGGCTCTCCCCGCCCGGATTCGGTGCACCGTTGCCGGACGACTTCTCGGCGACTTATCTCGATTATCGCGACTGGCTCGAGCGCCAACTGGAGCGATTCGACGAGCCGGTCGATCTGGTGGGACACGACTGGGGCGGCGGCCACGTCGTCAACGTGGCGATGCACCGTCCCGAACTCCTGCGCACCTGGGCCAGTGACCTCGTGGGGCTGTTCGATGCCGACTACGTCTGGCATGACCTCGCGCAGGTGTGGCAGACGCCCGAAGCCGGCGAGGAACTGGTCGAGGCGATGATGGGCGGCACGGTCGAGGACAGGACGGCGCAGATGGCCGATCTCGGGCTCCCGACCGACATCGCGACATCGCTGGCGAAGGCCCAAGGCCCGGAGATGGGGCGCGCGATCCTGGTGCTGTACCGATCGGCCGCCCAGCCGGTTCTCCGCGAAGCCGGGCGCGGGTTGGGCACCGCCGCCTCGCGGCCCGGCCTGTCGATACTCGCCACCGAGGATCCGTACGTCGGAACCGAGGACATGCGCCGCCGGGCGGCCGAGCGTGCCGGCGCGCGGACCGAAGTTCTCGAGGGGCTCGGACACTGGTGGATGGTCCAGGATCCGGCGCTCGGGGCCGAGGTGCTCACGCGCTTCTGGGAGACCGCCGCTGACTGACGGTCGTGTCGGCTCAGCCGTTCGCGCGCATTTCTGATGAGTCAACGTGTCGGTGGGCCGTGGCACACTCGAACACATGTTCGACTCGGAGTTCTCGGAGGCTGACGACGCGGCCGTCGTCGCTGCGATCGAGGAGAGCACGCGGGCCGAAGCAAGGGCGGGAGCCCGACGGCTGGCGGCCATCGCCGAACTCGCCCGCCGCCGAGTCGACGATGACGACCGAGCAGCATTCGACGGTTGGGATGCGGCCGCCGCCGAAGTCGCGGCCGCTATGACCGTCGGCCACAGGCGGGCCTCGGCACAGATGCGGATAGCGATCGCACTTCGGGACCGGCTTCCGCGCGTTGCGGCGCTGTATCTGCAGGGCGCCATCAACTCCCGGGTCGTCTCGGCGCTCACGTGGCGCACACAGCTCGTCTACGACGATGAGGCGCTGGCCTTGATCGACGCTGCCCTTGCAGAAGGCGCGACGAAATGGGGTCGGCTGTCCGATGACAAGCTCGAGAGGGCAATTGACGCGTGGGTCGAGCGGTACGATCCAGAAGCCTTGCGCCACAGCGAGACAACTATGCGCAGCAGAGACTTCTCGGTCGGCGACATCGACGATCCGGCAGGAACCACGTCGGTGTGGGGCCGGCTGCTGGCCACGGATGGGGCGGTTCTCAAACGTCGCATCGCTGCAATGGTGCAGGGCCTGTGCGATGCCGATCCTCGATCCGCCGGGGAGCGCCGATCGGACGCGGTCGGTGCGATGATCTCGGGCAATGACCGCCTCGCGTGCCGCTGCGGATCCGATACGTGTCCGTCGGCTGACGTGCCGCGGTCGTCGAACGTCGTCGTCAACGTTTTCGCCGAGCGGTCAGCGGCCGAAGCGGCATTACAGCAGCCAACGGCCCGCGAGTCGAAGGGGCCTGCCCCGACGGCCCGCGAGTCTCAGGGGCCTGCCCCGACAGCCGGCGAGTCGAAGGCCAAGCCGCCCACAGCACTCCTCCTCGGCGAGGACATCCTGCCTGCACCGTTGCTGGCCCAACTGATCCGCGATGGCGCGAAGATCCGTCCGATCAAACTGCCCAGCGACGAGCCCGAGCCGCGTTACCGCCCGTCGGCGGACTTGGCCCAGTTCGTGCGCATGCGAGATCTGCACTGCCGGGCCCCCGGCTGCAGCGCGCCAGCCGATCGTTGCGACATCGACCACACCGCCCCGTATCCGTTCGGTCCGACACATGCGTCAAATCTCAAGTGCCTGTGTCGAAAACATCATCTAGCCAAGACATTTGGTGGATGGGACGATGTTCAGCTGCCAGACGGCACGGTGATCTGGACCTCGCCGAGCGGTCGGAATTACACCACCAAACCCGGCAGCAGGCTGTTCTTTCCGACGTGGGATACGACAACCGCTGACCTTCCTCCGCCACCGACCTCGCCGCCGACAGTCTGCGACCGCGGGCTGATGATGCCGCTGCGACGGCGTAGCCGCGCCGCCGAATACGCCGCGCGAATCAAGGCCGAACGCGCGAGGAACCGGCGACCGGCGCCGTTCTGAAACCTGCGCCGCTTTCGCCGAGGTGCGGCGGCCCCTGTGAAGATGCCCCTTTGAAGATGCCGCGGAGTGGCCCCGGCCACATTTGTTTCGGCTCGGTTTCGTGCACCCCGCACGCGTATCCGTTACGTATGTGAGCTGGAGTTGACGTTTACGTCACGATGACGCAACGGATGCGGAATGGGTTCGGGCGACTCTGGTGCCCGTGAAGACTCTGAGCCGCAGCCGCACCATCGAAGATTGGGACGCCGAGGACGTCGAGGCCTGGGAATCCGGTGGCAAGAAGATCGCCAAGCGGAACCTGATCTGGTCGATCTTCGCCGAGCACGTCGGATTCTCGGTGTGGTCGATCTGGTCGGTGATGGTGCTGTTCATGCCCCAGGACGTCTACGGCATCGACGCGGCGGGCAAGTTCTACCTCGTCGCCATGCCCACCCTGGTCGGCGCGTTCATGCGGATCCCGTACACCATCGCACCCGCGCGATTCGGCGGGCGCAACTGGACCATCGTCAGCGCCCTGCTGCTGCTGATCCCCACCGTGCTGACGCTGTGGGCGATGAGCAACCCCGACACGACCTACACCACGTTCATGATCGTGGCCGCCGTCGCGGGAGTGGGCGGCGGCAACTTCGCCTCCTCGATGACCAATATCAACGCGTTCTACCCGCAGCGGCTCAAGGGCTGGGCGCTCGGCCTGAACGCCGGCGGCGGCAACATCGGCGTACCGGTGATCCAGCTGGTCGGCCTGCTGGTGATCGCCACCGTCAGCAACACCGCACCCGAAATCGTCTGCGCCATCTACCTTGTCCTGATCGCGTTGGCCGCGCTTGGGGCTGCCCTGTTCATGGACAACCTCGGCAACCAGCGGTCCAACCTCGGCGCCATGGTAGAGGCGTTGCGGTTCAAGCACTCCTGGGTGATGAGCTTCCTCTACATCGGCACCTTCGGCTCGTTCATCGGCTTCTCATTCGCCTTCGGACAGGTGCTGCAGATCAACTTCCTCGCCGGCGGCGACACCCCCGCGCAGGCCTCGCTGCACGCCGCCCAGATCGCGTTCATCGGCCCGCTGCTCGGTTCTATCTCGCGCCCCTTCGGCGGCAAGCTGTCCGACCGGGTCGGTGGCGGCAGGGTCACCCTCTACACCTTCATCGCGATGATCTTCGCCGCCGGAATCCTGGTGGCGGCGGGCGTGCTCGACGACGGCATGGCAGGCGCGGCCACCGGCGGGCAGATGGCCGCCTACGTGACCGGATTCATCCTGCTGTTCATCCTGTCGGGTATCGGCAACGGCTCGACCTACAAGATGATCCCCTCGATCTTCGAGGCCAAGGCCCAGGGCCGCGACGAATGGAGCCGCGAGGACAAGGCCGCCTGGTCGCGCAGCATGTCCGGCGCGCTGATCGGCTTCGCCGGTGCGGTCGGCGCCCTCGGCGGCGTCTTCATCAACGTCGTCCTGCGCGCCTCGTACGTCAGCGACGCCAAGTCGGCCACCAACGCGTTCTGGGTGTTCCTCGGGTTCTACGTGATCTGCGCGATCGTCACGTGGTTCGTGTTCCTGCGCATGCAGACCTCGCGGTCCGGCGCCGGCGAGCAGGTCGGCCGCGCCGCTTCACCGGTGCCCGCTTGACGCCGATGGTGACTCGGACGGCGTGCTCGTACTGCGGCGTGGGCTGCGGTATCGAGGTGCACACCGCCACCGACCGCGAGACCGGCAACCCGGTCATCGCGCGGGTCTCCGGGGACAAGCTGCATCCAGCCAATTTCGGCAGGCTGTGCACCAAGGGCGCCACCCACGCCGAGTTGATGCGCGCCGCAGACGGCCGGCTGACCTCGGCAATGCTGCGGCCCAGCCGTGACGAGGAACTGGTCCCGACCCCGGTCGACGACGCCGTCGCCGAGGCGGGTCGACGATTGCGGGAGATCGTCGAGCAGCACGGTCCCGACGCGGTCGCGCTCTACGTCTCGGGCCAGATGTCCATCGAGGCGCAGTATCTCGCCACGAAGCTGGCCAAGGGGTTCCTGCGCACGGTGCACATCGAGTCGAACTCACGGCTGTGCATGGCCAGCGCGGGAACCGGTTTCAAACAATCACTGGGTGCCGACGGCCCGCCGGGGTCGTACGCCGATTTCGATTGCAGCGATCTGTTTTTCGTCATCGGCTCCAACATGGCCGACTGCCACCCCATCCTCTACCTGCGCATGGCCGACCGACTCAAGGCGGGCGCCAAGCTGATCGTCGTCGATCCGCGCCGCACCACAACCGCCGAACGCGCCGACCTCTTCCTGCAGATCAGACCCGGCACCGATCTCGCACTGCTGAACGGGCTGCTGCATCTGCTCGTCGAAAACGGCGACATCGACCAGGAATTCATCGACGCACACACCGAGGGCTGGGAGGCGATGCCGGCATTCCTCGCCGACTACACGCCCGAAAGCGTCGCTCAGGTCACGGGTCTGGCGGAGGCCGACATCCGGCTCGCCGCGCGGATGATCGCCGACGCGGGGGAGTGGCTGAGCTGCTGGACGATGGGGCTCAACCAGAGCACGCACGGCACCTGGAACACGAACGCGATCTGCAACCTGCACCTGGCCACGGGCGCGATCTGCCGACCGGGCAGCGGACCGATGTCGCTGACCGGTCAGCCCAACGCGATGGGCGGACGCGAGATGGGCTACATGGGACCGGGATTGCCGGGGCAGCGCTCGGTGACCTCGGCGCAGGACCGCGCATTCGTCGAGGAGCAGTGGGGCGTGGCGCCCGGCACGATCCGCGCGGACGTCGGACCGGGCACCATCGACATGTTCCGGCAGCTCGCCGACGGCGACATCAAGGCGTGCTGGATCATCTGCACCAATCCCGTTGCCAGCGTGGCCAACCGGTCGACGGTCATCGAAGGGCTGCGGTCCGCGGAGCTCGTCATCACCCAGGACACCTACAGCGCGACCGCCACCAACGCCTACGCCGACATCGTGCTACCCGCGACCATGTGGGCGGAATCCGATGCGGTGATGGTCAACTCCGAGCGCAACCTCACCCTGCTGCAGCAGTCCATCCCGGCGCCCGGACAGGCCAGGCCCGACTGGCAGCTGATCTGCCAGGTCGCAGCCCACATGGGTTTCGGCGAGCACTTCGCCTACACCTCCAGCGAGCAGGTCTTCGACGAGATCCGGCGATTCTGGAATCCGAAGACCGGCTACGACCTTCGCGGCGTCAGCTATGCGCGGCTACGGGAAACACCGGTGCAGTGGCCATGCCCACCCGACGATCCGCAGGATCGCCATCCCATCCGCTACCTCAACGACGGTGTGAGCCAAGAGTTCTTCGTCGACGGGCACGGTCGCGCACCGCGGCTGGCCTTCCCGACCCCGTCGCGGCGGGCGGTCTTCCACGCCCGCCCGCACATGGACGCGCGGGAACTGCCCGACGACGAGTACCCGCTGATCCTGAACACCGGCCGGCTACAACACCAGTGGCACACCATGACCAAGACGGGACGCGTCGAGTCGCTCAACAAGTTGACCGGTGAGCCGTTCGTCGAGGTGCATCCCGAGGACGCGCTGCAGCTGGGCATCGAGAACGGACGACCGGTCGAACTCACGACGCGACGGGGGCGCGCGGTGTTGCCCGCCGCCGTCACCGAGCGCGTCCGCCCCGGCAGTTGTTTCGTGCCGTTCCACTGGAACGACGAGCACGGCGGAAACCTCACAATCAACGCGTTGACCAACGACGCCGTCGACCCCGACTCGCTGCAGCCCGAATTCAAGGTCTGCGCGGTCAACCTGCAGCCCGTTGCCTCCCCGACGCTCACCGATCAGGAAACGCTCTATGTGTCAGGCTTTTTCAGCGGCCTGGCCGAGGCGCAGTCGGAGGTTCCGGTGCTGCCCGACTCCGCGCCCGTATCCACTGAGGTGCGGCAGTGGATCAACGGTTTGCTCGCCGGGCAGGCTCGCCGCCCGTCAGAAGAACCGGCCGCCCGAACACAACTCGACGACGGGCCGCTCGTGCTGTGGGCCTCCCAGACGGGCAACGCCGAGGACTTCGCCTCGCGGCTGGCCGAGCGGCTCGGCAACGCCCAGCTGGTCAACATGGACGATGTCGCGCCCGCGGACCTCGTGGCCGCCCGCGACGTGCTCGTCGTCACCAGCACGTTCGGCGACGGCGGACCGCCCGACAACGGTGCGGGCTTCTGGCAGCGGCTGGCATCCGACGAGGCGACGCGGTTGACCGGCGTGCGGTACGCGGTGCTGGGTATCGGCGACCGCTCCTACGACGACTTCTGCGGACACGCCAAGGCCGTCGACACCAGGCTGGCCGACCTCGGCGCCGTCCGGCTGCTCGAACGCGCCGACTGCGAGGCCTACGACGACGAGCGGATGCGACGCTGGGCCGACGACGTCACCGCACTGCTCAATCCGGGGATCTCACCGTCGACCGGTAGCGTCTCGACACTCGTACGGCCCACCACTGTCGCGCAGCCGTTCACCCGGGCGCGTCCTCTCGTCGTGCCGCTGTCCCGCAATATGGTGCTCAACGGGCCGGCCTCCCGAAAAGAGGTGCGCCAGTTCGGTTTCGACATCTCCGAACACGACGTCACCTACGCCGCGGGTGATTCGCTGGGGGTGTGCGCCACCAACGATCCGGCAATGGTCGACGCGTGGCTGGCGGCCACCGGGATGCCGGCTCAGCACACCGTCGAGGTCGACGGGGCCGAGCAGCCTTTGCGCGACGCGCTCATCAGCCACTTCGACTTCTGCCGGGTCACTCCAGACCTGGTGCGCTTCATCGCCGAGCACAGCCGCGGCGCCAAGCCGTTGCGCGCGCCCAAGGCCAAGCTGGACAAGTGGCTGATCGGCCGCAACGGCTTGGACCTCGTCCAGGAGTTCGTCGTGCACGCCGATCCCGACGAGTGGCGCGAAGTGCTGGTCAGGCTGACCCCGCGTAGCTACTCGATCTCGTCGAGTCCGCTGGTCAGCCCCAGCGAGGTACAGCTGACGGTGTCGGTGGTGCGCTACCGCGGCGCAGACGGCGGCCGTCGTGGCGGCGTCTGCTCGACGTTCCTGGCCGACCGCGCATCGTCGGCGCCGGTCTTCCTGCAGCGCTCACCGCACTTCCGCCCGCCGGAGGACGGCTCGGTGCCGATGATCATGGTCGGCCCCGGTACGGGCGTCGCGCCGTTCCGCGGCTTCCTACAGGAGCGACGGGCACTGGGCCACCGAGGCCGCAACTGGCTGTTCTTCGGTGAGCAGCACCGCGCTCAGAACTACTACTACAGCGACGATTTCGAGGACATGGCGCGAGACGGGTTGCTCGACCGGTTGGATCTCGCGTTCTCCCGCGACCAGGCCTCGCGCGTGTACGTCCAGCATCGGATGCTCGAACAAGGGGCCGAGCTGTGGCGCTGGCTCGACGACGGCGCGCACTTCTACGTCTGCGGCGACGCCACCCGCATGGCCAAGGACGTCGACGCCGCGTTGACCACGATCATCGAGCGGCACGGCGGAATGTCGCACGACCAGGCGCACGACTACAAACGTGAGTTGGTCGCGGCCAAACGCTACGTGCGCGACGTCTACTGACCTGGTGTCCGAGGGGGGACTTGAACCCCCACGCCCGTTAATAGGGCACTAGCACCTCAAGCTAGCGCGTCTGCCATTCCGCCACTCGGACTCGTTGTGGGCAGCTAAGGCTATCGGATCACCGAGGCGTGACCCAAACCCAGCTGGCAGGTCAATGGTACGAATGGTGGCGGACGAGAGGAGCACTACCCATTAGCACTGTGACTGGTCCCGTCAACGCCGAAGCGGAGGTCGTCGACCTCGTCAGCACGCTCATCCGGTTCGACACGTCCAATACCGGCGACCCGGCCACCACCAAGGGTGAGGCCGAATGTGCGCGCTGGGTGGCCGAGCAGCTCGAAGAGGTCGGCTATGCGACCGAATACGTCGAGGCCGGCGCGCCGGGCAGAGGCAACGTGTTCGCCCGGCTCGAGGGCGCCGACAGCTCGCGCGGCTCGCTGCTGCTGCACGGCCACCTCGACGTGGTGCCCGCCGAGGCCGCCGACTGGAGCGTGCACCCGTTCTCCGGGGCGGTCGAGAACGGCTACGTGTGGGGCCGCGGCGCGGTCGACATGAAGGACATGTGCGGCATGATGATCGCGATCGCGCGGCACTTCAAGCGCACGGGCATCACCCCGCCGCGCGACCTGATCTTCGCGTTCCTGTCCGACGAGGAGGCCGGCGGCAAGTTCGGCTCACACTGGCTGGTCAAGAACCGGCCCGACCTGTTCGCCGGGGTCACCGAGGCGGTCGGCGAGGTCGGCGGCTTCTCGTTGACCGTGCCGCGCAAGGACGGCGGGGAGCGACGCCTCTACCTGGTCGAGACGGCCGAGAAGTCGATGAACTGGATGAAGCTGACCGCGCGCAGCCACGCCGGTCACGGCTCGATGATCCACGACAGCAACTCCGTGACCGCGGTCGCCGAAGCGGTGGCCAAGCTGGGCCGCCACGAGTTCCCGCTGGTGATGACCGACGCGGTCAGCCAGTTCCTGGCGGCTGTCACCGAGGAGACCGGCTATTCGTTCGACGTCGACTCACCGGATCTGCCCGGCGCGATCGCCAAGCTGGGCCCGATCGCTCGCGTGGTCGGCGCCACCCTGCGCGACACCGCCAATCCGACCATGCTCAAGGCCGGTTACAAGGCCAACGTGATCCCGGCGTCGGCCGAAGCGGTGGTGGACTGCCGGATCCTGCCGGGGCGCCAGGCGGCCTTCGAACGCGAGGTCGACGAGCTGATCGGCCCGAACGTCACCCGCGAGTGGGTCACCGAACTGCCGTCCTACGAGACCACCTTCGACGGCGACCTGGTCGACGCGATGAACGGCGCGATCCTGTCCGTGGACCCCGACGCCCGCATCGTGCCGTACATGCTTTCCGGCGGAACGGATGCAAAAGCGTTCGCGCAGTTGGGGATTCGATGCTTCGGGTTCGCACCGCTGCAGTTGCCGCCCGACCTCGACTTCACCGCGTTGTTCCACGGCGTCGACGAACGGGTACCCGTTGACGCGTTGACGTTCGGTACCCAGGTTCTCGAACATTTCCTGCTGCACTGCTGAATCGACGAAAGGACGAGCCATGGCGTTCGACTACAACCCGTACGAGTTCCTTCCGAAGCTACCTTCGTTCAAGCTGTCCTCGAACGCCTTCAACGACGGTGAAGCGCTGGGTAACGACCAGGTCAGCGGCATCATGGGCGCCGGGGGCAACGATGTGTCGCCGCACCTGACGTGGTCGGGCTTCCCCGAGGAGACCCGCAGCTTCGCGGTCACGGTCTATGACCCCGACGCCCCGACCGCATCCGGTTTCTGGCACTGGGCGGTGGCCAACCTGCCCGCCACCGTCACTGAACTGCCCGCCGGCGCCGGCGACGGCAGCAGCCTGCCCGGCGATGCGCTCACGCTGCGCAACGACGCCGGCCTCAAGCGCTTCATCGGCGCCGCCCCGCCGCCGGGACACGGCCCGCACCGCTACATCGTCGCCGTGCACGCCGTCGGCGTCGAAAAGCTCGACCTGCCCGAGGACGCGACTCCGGCTTACCTCGGGTTCAATCTGTTCCAGCAGGCGATCGCCCGGGCGCTGATCCACGCGACCTACGAACAGAAGTAGCGAAATCGGCTCTGCGCGCTTCGATTTCCTGCGTGACTGGCTTTTCTGCGGAACTGACGTATGGTCGCGGGTGAGTGATTGCCACTTCTGCTTAAGGAGCGACAATGGCTGACAAGAAACCGGGTAAGAACCTGAAGAAGACCGGACGGTCCCTCAAGGAGCGGCGCGCCGAGAAGCGTCAGCGCGACGCCGAGGCGGGTGAGTTCATCCGCAAGCGCAAGCGCGCCAGTTAGGCCGCAGAACCGACCGCTTCGGCCAGTGAGCCGAAGCCCCCCTCGTGAAGGCGGCGGGCGATTCCATCGTGGATGCCCTTGGCCCACAGCCCGCCGCCGTACACGAACCCGGTGTAGCCCTGCAGCAGTGACGCGCCCGAGGTGATCCGGTCCCACGCGTCGTCGGCGGTTTCGATGCCGCCGACACTGATCAGCACCAGCCGGTCCCCGACGCGGCGATAGAGCCTGCGCAGCACCTCGACCGAGCGCGCAGCCACCGGCCGCCCGGAGATCCCGCCCGGCCCCAGTTCGTCGAGGCCGGGGGTGGCCAAGCCGTCACGCGACACCGTCGTATTGGTGGCCACGATGCCTGCCAGGCCGAGATCCACTGCCAGATCGGCGATTTCGTCGACGTCTTCGTCGGACAGGTCCGGTGCGATCTTCACCAGCACCGGTGTCGAGGTCTCCGCGAGCACGGCGGTCAGGATCGGCCGCAACGACGAAACCGCCTGCAGGTCGCGCAGCCCCGGCGTGTTCGGTGAGCTGACGTTGACCACCACGAACGCGGCGAGCGGCCCCAACAGGCGAGCCGATGTCGCGTAATCCTGCACCGCCGCCTTCGGTGGCGTGACCTTCGTCTTGCCGATGTTCACCCCGATCGGGACATCGGGCAGGTGCCGCGCCAACCTCACCGCCAGTTCACCCGCACCGTGGTTGTTGAAGCCCATCCGGTTCAACAGCGCATGGTCGTCGGGCAGGCGGAACATCCTCGGCTTCGGATTGCCGGGCTGGGCCTCCGCTGTCACGGTGCCCACCTCGGCGTACCCGAATCCGAGCGCGCCCCAGGTGTGCAGTCCGCTGCCGTCCTTGTCGAACCCCGCGGCCAGGCCCAGCGGTCCCGGGAAGCGGACGCCGAAGACCGTGCTCGCCAATACCGGATCGCGGGGCCCCAACCACCGTCTCAACGCGCGCCTGGTCCACGGCGGATAGGTGACGGCTCGCAGAACCGCGAACACCCAGGTGTGAATCCGTTCGGGCGCAACGAGAAACAGCGTCCGCCGCAGCGTGCGGTAGATCATCGGATCACTGTGCGGGCTGCTCGGGGGCATCCATCCGACTGGCCGCGGTTTTCTTGCGGCGCAGCAACACCCGTCGCGAACCGTCGGTGTAGAGCCTGACGCGGGTGAGTTCCCAACCGCGGTATTCGGCCTCGATCGACAACCGCGTCGAGGCGCTGATCCGCGTCACGTCCGGCGGCAGCCGCAGCGGAATCCATTCGTAGTCGTCTGAAAGGTCGGCCTTGACGGCATCCTCCCAAGCCGCTGGCATCCGTCCGCGGTGAAGTGCGCTCATGCGTGCGCTTTCGCCGCGTCGACGATCACCTGCACACCCGCTCCCGATCCGGACACCACATACAGCGTGCCAGAGGATTCGTCGAATGCCAGGGAGTTCGGTTGCTGCACGGTTCGATATCGCACCTTCTCGACGGGGATGCCGGTGGCCAAATCGTAGCCAACGACCTCGTTCGCCGCTGTCTGCGACACCCAGGCCAACGTCGACGACCCGGCAAGGCCGTAGGGGGCACCGCGCACCGGATACCGCTGACGCAGGATCAGCGGGTCGGTGCCGAAGACCAGCAGTCCCTCGCCCCGGGTGTCGGCCACCAGCACGCGACCGACCGGGTCGGCGACCATCGTCGTCGCCCCCTCACCGGCCCGCAGCGCCTGCGCCTGCTGGGTGCCGTTCACGGTGAGCGCCGTCACCGATGTCTGGGCGCGGTCGAGCACGACGGTGGTGTTTCCTTGTGTGACAAGCGCATCCACGCGGGCGAAGATCTTCAGCTCGGCGGCGACGACGGTGTCCGAGCCCAACGTGTAGACGGCGCCGTCGGCGCTGCCCAGCACCAGCCGGCCGTCCGCGCGCCGGGCGATCGCGGTGAACTCGGTGTCGGGCAGGCCCTCGACCTCGATCTTGGTGGCGGTGCGGCCGGCCAGGTCGATCCGGTGGTAACCCCCGCGCGTCGCCGCGTAGACATGGCCGTCGCCATCGCCGGTCAACGCGGTGGCGGGGCTGGACAACGGCACCGTCGCCGCGTCTCCACCGTTGCGGGAAAGCACCGTGACCACTGGCTCCGCCGCCAGCACCACCAATGAGCCGCTCGCCGTGTCGACGACGGCCGCGTTCGCGTCCGCAACCAACGGCCGCACCACACCGTCCGGCCGGCCCGCGACCGGTGGGGACACCGCGGCCTGCGCGGGCGCGATGGTGGCCGGAGCGTCGGAGCCCTCCGACGAGCAGCCGCTGACCAGCGCAAATGCGGAGGAGATAGCCAGCGCGGCCACGATCCGGCGAACCGGCTGCTTCGATGTGTTTACAACGGTCGGCAAGGGGTAGCTCTCGGTCGTGCGTACGGTGAAGCGACTGAACGGCCAGTCTAGGCAGACCGCGCGTGGGCTTTCGCCCGCCGGCCGTGCCCTCCCAATTAGCGGCTGCGTCAACGGTATGGTGCGATCATGACCCTCGCCGCCGACCGCGCACTGGGCGCCCGGGAGTTTGTGATCGAGGACATGACCACCGGCCTGTACGCCAGCGGGTTCGGCCAGGTGGGGGACGGCCGCAGCTTCTCATTCCACGTCGAGCGCCAGATGCTCGTCGTCGAGATCTACCGCCCGCGTTTGGCAGGACCGGTCCCGCACGAAGAGGACGTGGTCGCGACCTCCAGCCGCAAGCTGACCGACATCGACCTCACCGACCGGCGCAGCGTGGGCGCGGCGGTGCGCGATCTCGTCGCTTCGGCAGAGCCGGTGGCACGCACCGGCCGCTGACACCGCGCCCACGGTACGGTCTTCGTCGTGACCGACGTGCCGGCGATGTCGTGGGTGCAGGTCGTCGTTCTCGCGATCGTGCAGGGGCTGACCGAGTTCCTGCCCGTCAGCTCCTCGGGGCATCTGGCGATCACGTCACGAGTGTTCTTCGCCGACGATGCCGGGGCGTCGTTCACCGCCGTCACCCAGTTGGGCACCGAATTCGCGGTCCTGCTCTACTTCGCCAAGGACATCGGGCGCATCGTCAAGGCCTGGTTCAACGGCTTGTTCGTCACCGCGCACCGCAACGCCGACTACTGGCTGGGGTGGTACGTGATCGTCGGGACCATCCCGATCGCGGTGCTCGGGCTGCTGTTCAAGGACCAGATCCGCACCGGCGCACGCAATCTGTGGGCCATCGCGATCGCGCTGATCGTGTTCTCGGCCGTCATCGCCGCCGCCGAGTACTTCGGTCGCCAGGCACGCACCGTCGAACAGCTGACGTGGAAGGACAGCATCATCGTGGGCTTCGCGCAGTGCCTGGCCCTGCTGCCCGGCGTGTCCCGGTCCGGCGCGACGATCAGCGCCGGACTCTTTCTCGGCCTCAACCGCGAGCTGGCCGCCCGGTTCGGTTTTCTGCTGGCCATCCCCGCGGTGTTCGCCTCCGGGTTGTTCTCACTTCCCGACGCATTCCACCCCGTCGGGGAGGGGATGAGCGCCACCGGCCCGCAGCTGCTCGTGGCGACGGTGATCGCGTTCGTCGTCGGCTTCGCCGCGGTGGCCTGGTTCCTGCGGTTCCTGGTCCGACACAGCATGTACTGGTTCGTCGGATATCGCGTCATGCTGGGCACTGTGGTGCTGATCTTGCTGGGGACGGGTGTGGTGGCAGCGACATGACGGTGATCCTGTTGCGGCACGGCCGCTCGACCTCCAACACCGCGCACACACTGGCGGGCCGATCCGAGGGCGTCGACCTCGACGACAAGGGGCGCGAACAGGCGCAGGCGGTGGCGACCCGCATCGGTGCGCTGCCGATCCGCGCGATCGTGCGCTCGCCGCTGCTGCGGTGCGAACGAACCGTCGAACCGCTGGCCGCCGCGCTGGGACTGACGCCGATCGTCGACGACCGGATCTCGGAGGTCGACTACGGGGCCTGGACCGGGCGCAAGATCGGCGACTTGGTCAAGGAGCCGCTGTGGGCGGTGGTGCAGCAGCAGCCCAGCGCCGCGGTGTTCCCCGACGGGGAGGGACTGGCCCACGTGCAGGCCCGTGCGGTGGCCGCGGTGCGCGAGCACGACCGTCGACTCGCCGAGGAGCACGAGGGCGACGTGTTGTGGGTTGCCTGCACTCACGGCGATGTGATCAAAGCCATCGTCGCCGACGCGCTCGGGACCCATCTCGACAGCTTCCAACGGATCACCGCCGACCCGGCGTCGATGAGCGTGATCCGCTACACGGCGGTGCGGCCGTTCGTGATCCACGTCAACCACACCGGCGACCAACTCACGTCCGGCCTGTTGCCCAAACCGACCAAGACCGACTCCGAGGACGGCGAGGTGCCGCCGGAGGATGCCGTCGTCGGCGGGTCCACCGGCTAGTCGCAATTACGGCTGACAAGCCCCAACAGGTATTTTGGAAAGTGCCATGGCCCGCGCAATCCACGTCTTCCGCACACCCGACCGATTCGTGGCCGGGACCGTCGGCCAACCCGGCAACCGCACGTTCTACCTGCAGGCCGTCCACGACAAGCGCGTCGTATCGGTGGTTCTGGAGAAGCAGCAGGTCGCCGTGCTCGCCGAACGCATTGCCGCGCTGCTGCTGGAGATCAATCGCCGGTTCGGAACGCCGATCCCGCCCGACACCGGTGAGGTCGAGGATCTCAGCCCGCTGATCACCCCGGTCGACGCCGAGTTCCGGGTGGGCACGATGGGGTTGGGCTGGGACTCCGAAGCCCAGACGGTCGTCGTCGAACTGCTGGCGGTGTCGGAGACCGAATTCGACGCGTCGGTGGTGCTCGACGACGCCGAGGAAGGCCCCGATGCGGTACGCGTGTTCCTCACACCGGAATCCGCTCGCGAGTTCGCGACGCGCTCCAACCGGGTCATCTCGGCAGGCCGCCCGCCCTGTCCTCTGTGCGACGAACCGCTGGACCCCGAAGGTCACATCTGCGTGCGCACCAACGGCTATCGGCGCGGCGCCTTCGCCGAGTCCGACGATGACATCGACATCTGACGGCGGGGCCGACGCGGTCCGCGAAGAGGTGCTGCGGTGCGGTGAACTGACCGTCATCGGGCGTATCCGATCGGCCAGCAACGCAACCTTCCTGTGCGAGGCGAATCTCGGCACACAGCAAGTGCATTGCGTCTACAAGCCGGTCGCGGGCGAGGCGCCGCTGTGGGACTTCCCCGACGGCACGCTGGCCGGCCGTGAGCGCGGGGCCTACCTGGTGTCGGCCGCGTTGGGCTGGAATGTGGTGCCCTACACCATCATTCGCGAGGGACCCGCCGGTGAGGGCATGGTGCAACTGTGGGTGGACCAGCCGGGCGACGAGGTCGACGACGAACGACCCGCGGGCCCGGATCTGGTGGATCTGCTTCCGGCGGGCCGCATTCCGCCGGGCTTTCTACCGATCCTTCAGGCCTACGACTATGCGGGTGACGAGGTCACCCTGGTGCACGCCGACGACGATCGGTTGCGCCGGATGGCGGTGTTCGACGTGCTGGTCAACAACGCCGACCGCAAGGGCGGGCACATCCTGTCGGGCGTCGACGGCCGGGTGTACGGCGTCGACCACGGGGTGACCCTGCACACCGAGGACAAGCTGCGCACCGTGCTGTGGGGTTGGGCCGGTAAACCCGTCGACGACCAGACGCTGGAATCGGTGGCGGCGCTGCGCGATCAGCTGCAAAACGGGTTGGCCGACGAACTGCGCACCCTCATCACCGGCCGCGAGATCGCCGCGTTGCTCTCCAGAACCGTTGCGCTGCTGACCGATCCGGTGATGCCCTCACCCGATCGTCGCCGCCCGATCCCGTGGCCGGCGTTCTGAAGCGATGACCCAGACTGATGCGGCGTTGGCCGCCGAGGTGGCCGCCGAGGCGGGCGAGATGCTGCTGAAGGTCCGCGAAGAAGTGGGTTTCTACGACCCGTACGGCCTCGGCGACACCGGCGACAAGCTGGCCAACCGGCTGATCCTCGATCGGCTGCGCGCCGCGCGGCCCGAGGACAAGGTGCTCTCCGAAGAGGCGGTCGACGATCTGTCGCGCGTCGAGGCGGACCGGGTGTGGATCGTCGACCCGGTCGACGGCACCCACGAGTACTCCATGCCGCGACGCACGGACTGGGCGGTGCACATCGCGCTGTGGCGACGCGACGGCGGCCCGAACGGGCGCATCACCGACGCCGCCGTCGCGCTGCCGGCCCGCAACGAGGTCTACCGCACCGACACCGTCACCCCACCGCCACCGCGCGCCGACGGCCCCATCCTGATCACGGCGAGTGCCAACCGGCCGCCGCCGGTGCTGTGGTGGCTGCGCGATCGGTTGGACATCCAGCTGGTGCGGATCGGGTCCGCGGGCGCCAAGGCGATGGCGGTGGTGCGCGGTGACGTAGACGCCTATCTGCACGCCGGAGGCCAGTGGGAGTGGGATTCGGCGGCGCCGGCCGGAGTGGTGCAGGCCGCGGGCCTGCACGCATCGCGCATCGACGGCTCGGAGCTGGTTTACAACCGGCGCGACCCCTACCTGCCCGACCTGCTGATGTGCCGATCGGAGCTGGCCGAGGTGCTGCTCAAGGAGATCCTGTCGGCGTATCGGAGCCGCTGGAGGGACTGAGCGGGAATGAAACGGCCGCCCGCGATGTCGGTGAGATCGATGCCTAGAGTCGAGACCATGAATTCGTGGCCGGCCCCCGTCGTCCCGGCGCTGCCGGGCCGGGGACCGCAGCTGCGTCTCTATGACAGCGCCGACCGACAGGTCCGTCCCGTCAGCGCGGGCGAAACGGCCACGATGTACGTCTGCGGCATCACGCCCTACGACGCGACCCACCTCGGCCACGCCGCCACCTACCTCGCGTTCGACCTCGTGCACCGCATCTGGCTGGACGCTGGGCATCGCGTCCACTACGTGCAGAACATCACCGACGTCGACGACCCGCTGTTCGAACGCGCGGAGCGCGACGGAATCGACTGGCGCGATCTCGCGGACCGCGAGACCCGGCTGTTCTGCGAGGACATGGCCGCGCTGCGGGTGCTGCCGCCGCACGACTACGTCGCCGCCACCGAAACCATCGCCGAGGTCATCGAGGTGGTGGAAAAGCTGCTGGCGTCGGGTGCCGCGTACGTCGTCGACGACACCGAGTATCCCGACGTGTACTTCCGCGCCGACGCCACCGCGCAGTTCGGCTACGAGTCCGGCTACGACCGCGACACCATGGCTCGGCTGTTCGCCGAACGCGGCGGGGACCCGGAGCGGCCGGGTAAGGGCGATGAACTCGACGCGCTGCTGTGGCGGGCGGAACGGCCGGGGGAGCCGAGTTGGCCGTCGCCGTTCGGCCCGGGACGACCCGGATGGCACGTCGAATGTGCGGCCATCGCCCTGAGCCGCATCGGCACCGACCTCGACATCCAGGGCGGCGGCAGCGACCTGATCTTCCCGCACCACGAGTTCTCCGCCGCACACGCCGAATCCGTCACCGGCGAGCGCAGATTCGCGCGCCACTACGTGCACGCCGGCATGATCGGCTGGGACGGCCACAAGATGAGCAAGAGCCGCGGGAACCTGGTGCTGGTCTCGCAGCTGCGCTCTCAAGGCGTCGACCCCGCGGCGATCCGACTCGGCCTGTTCGCCGGTCACTACCGCGCCGACCGGTACTGGAGTGACGCCGTGCTCGCCGAGGCGGTCGAGCGGCTGGCTCGGTGGCGTACGGCGGTGGCGCTGCCCGGTGCGCCGGATGCGACCGACGTCGTGGAACGGGTTCGCCGGTACCTCGCCGACGATCTCGACACCCCCAAAGCGCTTGCCGCGCTGGATGGTTGGACAACCGACGCGCTGACCTACGGCGGACACGACCCCGAGGCGGGGCACACGGTGGCGGCCGCCGTCGACGCTTTGCTGGGCATTCGGCTGTAGATCGGCCCGACCCGCGCGCGGTACGTTGTCGCCCATGGCTTCTCTGAACGGCAAAGTCGTCCTGATCACCGGCGGGGCGAACGGTATCGGCGAAGAGGTGGCGCGCCGCCTGCACGACAAGGGCGCGAAGTTGGTGCTGACCGACCTGGACGGGGACCGGCTCGAGCAGGTGGCCGCGCGGTTGGGCAACGAGGGCGTGGTCACAGCGGTCGCCGACGTGCGGGATCTGGCCGCGATGGAATCGGCCGTCGCCAAGGGTGTCGAGCGGTTCGGCGGCATCGACGTAGTGATGGCCAACGCGGGCATCGCGACCTACGGCTCGGTGCTGCAGGTCGACCCGGAGGCGTTCCAGACGCTGATGGACGTCAACGTCGTCGGCGTGTTCCACACCGTGCGTGCCGCGCTGCCGTCGGTGATCGAGCGTCGTGGCTACGTCCTGATCGTGGCCTCGGCGGCCGCCTACGCGGCATCGGCAGGCATGGCACCGTACGACGCCTCCAAGGCGGCGGTCGAGCATTTCGCCAACGCGCTGCGCTTGGAGGTGGCCCACCACGGCGTCGACGTCGGATCCGCGCACATGCTCTGGATCGACACCCCGCTGGTGCAGGAGAGCCGGTCCGACCTGCCGAGCGCTCGCGCCATGCTCGACACCCTGCCCGGTCCGCTGGGCAAGACCACGTCGGTGCGCGAGTGCGGTGAGCAGTTCGTCAAGGGCATCGAACAGCGCAAACGCCAGATCAACTGTCCCCGCTTCGTCGGGCTGATGCGCTGGCTCAAGCCAGTCCTGGCGTCGCGGCTGGGGGAGCGGGCCTCACTCAAGTCGGTACCGGACCTGCTGCCGAAGATGGACGCCGAGGTCGCCGCGCTGGGCCGTTCGATGAGCGCACGCACCGAAGCGCTGGAAAAGCGCTGAGCCCTAACCCCTGAAGCCGGGGCCGCGGCGGCGCAGGTAGCGCTCGAACTCGGCGGCCAGCGCGTCGCCGTCGATCTTTCCGAGCGCCTCGGTCATGTCGACCTCGGCATCGCCGCGTTCCTCCAGCGACTGCACGTACTCGGCGATCTCGTCGTCCTCGGCGGTCATCTCCGAAACCGCCTGCTCCCACTCCTCGGCGGCGGTCGGCAGGTCGGCCAGCGGCACCTCGATGTCGAGCACATCCTCGACGCGACGCAGCAGGGCGACCGTCGCCTTCGGGCTCGGCGGCTGGGAAACGTAATGGGGCACCGCGGCCCAGAACGTCACCGCCGGAATCCCGGCCTGCACGCACGCGTCCTGGAACACGCCGGCGATGCCGGTCGGGCCTTCGTACCGCGTCTCCTCCAACCCGAACACCGCTGCGGAATCCGACGAGTAGGCCGCACCCGACACCGGTACCGGCCGCGTGTGGGGCGTATCGGCCAGAAGGGCGCCGAGGATGACGACGGTCTGCACGTTGAGCTTGTCGGCGATGGCCAACAACTCCGAACAGAACGTGCGCCAGCGCATGTTGGGCTCAACGCCGTGCATCAGCACGATGTTACGGTCGGAACCGGGCGGACGGCAGTGCGAGATCCGCATCGACGGCCACACCAGTTCCCGCGTGACCCCGTCGACCTGCCTGATCACCGGCCGGTTCACCTGGTAGTCGTAGTAAGCCTCGTCATCGATCTCGACGATCGTCTCGGCTTCCCAGATCGCGTCGAGGTGCTCCACCGCATCGCTGGCCGCATCGCCGGCGTCGTTCCAGCCTTCGAACGCCGCGACGACGATCGTGTCGTTGAGTTCGGGCAGGTCGGGCGGTCTCAAACCGCTCGCATCCGACAAGGTCACAACGCCAGCGTAAGCCCTTATGAGCGGGTAGGAGCGCCATCGCCACACGTGCTGACTTGATTCGCCGACTACCCTGGATTCGTGGCTGATGGAAAGGATCGCGCCGACACGACCGATTTGCTCGACATCCTGGTGATCGGTGGCGGCGCGAGGTGTACCCGGCTTCCCGCCGAGACGAAATACGCTCGGCGGCAATCTGGTTGACCAAGGTGTCGACGACAGTGCCGACAAGATCCGCCGACTCGATCGCCACGTCGAGGCGGGCGTCCGAAAATCCTTTGGATGACAACGTAGACTTTCCCTGTCGAGAGGCGTTGCAACGGATTCCGGTCTTCACCGTTATCCGCCACGCTCGGCAGACTCAAGGACGCCTTCCTCAGGGAAGGAGCTCGCATGACCGCCGTTGAGTCGAACACTCTCACGCCGAACATCCGGCCCGACTGCACCGACGAACTGACGGCGACCCTGGGCCAGCGGATCATGGTGATCGACGGCGCGATGGGCACGGCGATCCAGCGCGACCGGCCGGACGAGGCCGGGTACCGCGGCGAGCGATTCAAGGACTGGCCCAGCGACGTCCAGGGCAACAACGACCTGCTCAACCTGACGCAGCCGCAGATCATCGAGGCCATCCACCGCGAATACCTCGACGCCGGCGCCGACATCATCGAGACCAACACGTTCAACGCGAACGCGGTCTCGCTGTCGGACTACGGGATGGAGGAGTTCAGCTACGAGCTGAACCACGCCGGTGCCGCCCTGGCGCGGAAAGCCTGCGACGAGGTCGGCACCCCGGACAGGCCCCGCTACGTTGCCGGAGCGCTGGGGCCCACCACGCGCACCGCGTCGATCTCGCCGGACGTCAACGATCCCGGCGCCCGCAACGTCACCTACGACCAGCTGGTGGCCGCCTACCTCGAAGCCGCCAACGGCCTGGTCGACGGCGGCGCCGACATCATCCTCGTCGAGACGATCTTCGACACGCTGAACGCCAAGGCCGCCGTGTTCGCGCTCGAGACGCTGTTCGAGCAGCGTGGGCGACGCTGGCCCGTGGTCATCTCGGGCACCATCACCGACGCTTCCGGGCGGACGCTGTCCGGGCAGGTCACCGAGGCGTTCTGGAACTCAGTCCGGCACGCCAAGCCGCTCGCGATCGGCCTCAACTGCGCCCTGGGCGCACCCGAGATGAGGCCCTACATCGCCGAGGTGTCGCGAATCGCCGACACGTTCGTCTCCTGCTACCCGAACGCCGGGTTGCCCAACGCCTTCGCCGAGTACGACGAGACCCCCGAGCGTCAGGCCGGCTACGTCGCCGACTTCGCCGAGGCCGGATTCGTCAACATGGTCGGCGGGTGCTGCGGAACGACACCGGCGCACATCGCCAAGATCGCCGAGGCCGTCGAGGGCAAGCCACCGCGCCACGTGCCCGAGATCCCGGTGGCCACCCGGCTCTCAGGTCTGGAACCGCTCAACATCGACGACGACACCCTGTTCGTCAACATCGGTGAGCGGACCAACATCACCGGCTCGGCCCGGTTCCGCAACCTGATCAAGGCCGAGGATTACGACACCGCGCTCTCGGTGGCCCTGCAGCAGGTCGAGGTCGGCGCGCAGGTCATCGACATCAACATGGACGAGGGCATGATCGACGGCGTCGCCGCGATGGACCGGTTCACCAGGCTGATCGCGTCCGAGCCCGACATCAGCCGCGTGCCGGTGATGATCGACTCGTCCAAATGGGAGGTCATCGAGGCCGGCCTGAAGAACGTGCAGGGCAAGCCGATCGTCAACTCGATCTCCCTGAAGGAGGGCGAGGAGAAGTTCATCCGCGAGGCACGGTTGTGCCGCAAGTACGGCGCCGCCGTCGTCGTGATGGCCTTCGACGAGCAGGGGCAGGCCGACAATCTGGAGCGCCGCAAAGAGATCTGCGGTCGCGCCTACCGGATCCTGACCGAAGAGGTCGGTTTCCCCGCCGAGGACATCATCTTCGACCCGAACTGCTTCGCGCTGGCCACCGGCATCGAGGAGCACGCGACCTACGGGATCGACTTCATCGAGGCGTGCGCGTGGATCAAGGAGAACCTGCCGGGGGTGCACCTCTCCGGCGGCATCTCGAACGTGTCGTTCTCGTTCCGCGGCAACAACCCGGTCCGCGAGGCCATCCACGCGGTGTTCCTCTTCCACGCCATCAAGGCCGGTCTGGACATGGGCATCGTCAACGCCGGTGCGCTGGTGCCCTACGACTCGATCGACCCCGAACTGCGCGAGCGCATCGAAGACGTCGTGCTCAACCGTCGGCCCGACGCGGCCGAGCGCCTGCTGGAGATCGCCGAACGGTTCAACAGCACCGAGAAATCGGAGGATCCGTCCGCCGCGGAGTGGCGCTCCCTACCGGTCCGCGAGCGCATCACGCACGCCCTGGTCAAGGGCATCGACGCCCACGTCGAGGAGGACACCGAGGAACTGCGCGCTGAGATCGCGGACGCCGGAGGGCGCCCGATCGAGGTGATTGAGGGCCCGCTGATGGACGGTATGAACGTCGTCGGCGACCTGTTCGGATCGGGCAAGATGTTCCTGCCCCAGGTCGTGAAGTCGGCCCGGGTGATGAAGAAGGCGGTCGCCTACCTGCTGCCGTTCATCGAGGCGGAGAAGGAAGAGGCCGGTACCACCGGAACCAAAGACACCAACGGCACCATCGTCATGGCGACCGTCAAGGGCGACGTTCACGACATCGGCAAGAACATCGTCGGAGTTGTGCTGCAGTGCAACAACTTCGAAGTGATCGACCTCGGGGTGATGGTGCCCGCGCAGAAGATCCTGGACGCGGCCGAGGAACACGACGCCGACATCATCGGGCTGTCGGGGCTGATCACCCCGTCGCTGGACGAGATGGCCAACTTCGCCGTCGAGATGGAACGTGCCGGCCTGGAGATCCCGCTGCTCATCGGCGGTGCGACCACGTCGCGCGCCCACACCGCGGTGAAGATCTCGCCGCGCCGCAGCGGCCCGGTGGTCTGGGTCAAGGACGCGTCCCGCTCGGTCCCGGTGGCCGCCGCGCTACTCGACGACAAACAGCGGCCGGGCCTGCTGGAGGCCACCGAGAAGGACTACGCGTCGCTGCGGGAACGGCACGCCCAGAAGAACGACCGGCCGATGCTGACCTTGGAGAAGGCGCGCGCGAACCGGACGCCGATCGACTGGGACGGTTACACCCCGCCGGTGCCCGCTCAGGGTCTCGGCGTGCGTGAGTTCCTCGACTACGACCTCGCCGAGCTGCGCGAATACATCGACTGGCAGCCGTTCTTCAACGCCTGGGAGATGAAGGGGCGCTTCCCCGACATCCTCAACAACCCGGCCACGGGTGAGGCCGCCCGCAAGCTGTACGACGACGCCCAGGAGATGCTCGACACCCTGATCAAGGAGAAGTGGCTGACCGCCAACGGCGTCATCGGTTTCTTCCCGGCCAACGCCGTCGGTGACGACATCGAGGTCTACACCGACGACACCCGCACCGAGGTTTTGACCACGCTGTACAACCTGCGCCAGCAGGGCGAGCACCGCGAGGGCATCCCGAACCGCTCGCAGGGTGATTTCATCGCCCCCAAGGAAACGGGCCTGTCGGATTACGTCGGCGCGTTCGCCGTCACCGCCGGGCTGGGCAGCCAGGAAAAGATCATGGAGTTCAAGGCCGCCCTGGACGACTACAGCGCGATCCTGTTGGAGTCGGTGGCCGACCGGCTCGCCGAGGCGTTCGCCGAACGGATGCACGAGCGGGTCCGCAAGGAGTTCTGGGGCTACCAGCCCGCCGAGCAGCTCAGCAACGACGAGCTGATCGCCGAGAAGTACGTCGGGATCCGGCCCGCGCCCGGCTATCCGTCCTGCCCGGAGCACACCGAGAAGGCCACGCTGTTCAACCTGCTGGACGTGACCAGGCGGACCGGCATCGAGTTGACCGATTCGATGGCGATGTGGCCGGGTGCCGCGGTCAGCGGCTGGTACTTCTCGCACCCGCAGTCGCAGTACTTCGTGGTCGGCCGGTTGGCCCAGGACCAGGTGGCCGACTACGCCAAGCGCAAGGGTTGGACGCTGAAGGAAGCCGAGCGCTGGCTCGCGCCCAATCTCGGCTACAACCCGGAGGACTGAATGGGGGAGGCGCTGTGCGCGGTCCTCTTCGACATGGACGGCACCCTTGTCGATTCCGAGAAACTGTGGGACGTCTCGCTGGCGGCGCTGTACACCGAACTCGGCGGCGAACTGAGCCCGCAGGTGCGCGAAGCGCTGGTCGGCGGCTCGGCCGAAGACACCATCAGGACCGTGTACACCGATCTCGGTCTCGAGCAGGATCCGCGCGCCATGGCCGAATCGAGCCGATGGTTGCACGATTACACCGCCGAGTTGTTCGAGAACGGGCTGCCGTGGTGTGACGGTGCTCAAGAATTGCTCGAAGAGCTTGCCGCGGAAGACGTTCCGATGGCTCTGGTCACCAACACGCTGCGTACGTTGACCGATAAGGCGTTGAACAGCATTGGTGCGCATTACTTTTCGGCGACGGTCTGCGCTGACGAGGTGGCTCGCGGCAAACCCGCGCCCGACGTGTACGAGCGCGCGGCGGCGCTGCTGGGCTTCGATCCGATCGCGTGTCTGGCGGTCGAAGACTCCGTTACCGGCTCGGCGGCCGCCGAGCGTGCCGGATGCCCGGTGCTGGTGGTACCCAACGACGTAGCGGTACCCGCCCGGCCACGCCGACGCCAGGTTTCCTCACTCGCCGGGCTGGGCGCGCAGGACCTTCGCCGGGTCCATTCCGAACTGGTGACGAGGCCAGGAGAACGCACCGCCTGACCACTGGTCTGTGATTGAATGTGACGTCCATCACGCGATGCTGTGGAAAGGTCTCACATGACTCACGGACCCGCTGGTGACTCCTCGACAGGTGTGGATTACGAGGACTCCGAACACAGCGGTCGCGTCGTCCTCATCGCATCCGTGGCCGCGCTCGGCGGCCTGCTGTTCGGCTACGACAGCGCGGTCATCAACGGCGCGGTCGCGGCGGTCGAGGACCACTTCCAGACCACCAAGGCGGTGACGGGCGTCGCTGTTGCGGCGGCCCTGATCGGTGCCGCGATGGGTGCGGTGGTCGCCGGCCGGCTGGCCGACAAGATCGGCCGGCTGTCGGTGATGAAGATCGCCGCGCTGCTGTTCTTCATCAGCGCCTTCGGCACCGGCCTGGCGACCAACGTCTGGATGTTCGGGCTCTTCCGTGTCGTGGGCGGTATCGGTGTCGGCGTGGCCTCGGTGATCGCACCGGCCTACATCGCCGAAACCTCACCACCGCGGATCCGGGGCAGGTTGGGCTCCCTGCAACAGCTGGCCATCGTCACCGGCATCTTCGTCTCGCTGGCAATCGATGCGCTGCTGGCCCACCTCGCCGGCGGGTCGCGCGAGGAACTCTGGCTGGGGCTGCCCGCCTGGCGCTGGATGTTTCTCGTGATGGCGGTGCCCGCCGTGGTCTACGGCGTGCTGGCGTTCACGATTCCCGAATCGCCGCGTTATCTCGTTGCCACATATCGTATTCCGGAGGCCCGGCGAGTCCTGTCGAGGCTGCTGGGGGAGAAGAACCTCGAGCTGACGATCACCCGCATCAAGGATTCGCTGAAGTCGGAGACACCGCCGTCGTGGCGCGATCTGCGCAAGCCGACCGGAGGGCTTTATGCCATCGTCTGGGTCGGTGTGCTGCTGTCGGTGTTCCAGCAGTTCGTCGGCATCAACGTGATCTTCTACTACTCGAACGTGCTGTGGGAGGCCGTCGGCTTCGGGGAGGGCCAGGCGTTCCTGATCACCGTGATCACCTCGGTCACCAACATCGTCACCACGCTGATCGCCATCGCGCTGATCGACAAGGTCGGACGCAAGCCGTTGCTGTTGGTCGGGTCGACGGGCATGGCCATCACGCTCGGCACGATGGCGATCCTCTTCGGCACGGCGCCGGTGGTCGACGGCCAGCCGAGCCTGGATGGAATCGCCGGCCCGATAGCGCTGGTGGCCGCGAACCTCTTCGTGGTGTCGTTCGGCATGTCGTGGGGTCCGGTGGTCTGGGTGCTGCTCGGTGAAATGTTCCCGAACCGCATCCGCGGCGCCGCGCTGGGCCTGGCCGCCGCAGCGCAGTGGATCGCCAACTGCGCGATCACGGCGTCGTTCCCCGCACTCGGTGACTTCTCGCTCGGCGTCGCCTACGGTTTCTACGCCATCTGCGCGGTGCTGTCGTTCCTGTTCGTGTGGAAGTACGTCGAAGAAACCAAGGGCAAGCACCTCGAAGACATGGGCAACGAGGCCGCACCGCAGCAGGAGAGCGTCTGACCGGGATCGAGGAGTCGGTCGACGTACTCGTCGCCGGCTCCGCAGGGGCGCTGGCCGGAGCCTATACCGCTGCGCGGGAGGGACTTTCGGTCACGATCGTGGAGGCCACCGACCGGTTCGGCGGTACGTTCGCCTACTCCGGGGGCGGGGGAATGTGGTATCCGTGCAACGCGGTGCTCGCCCGCGCCGGATGCGACGACACGATCGAGGAGGCGCTGCGCTATTACCGCGAGGTCGTCGGCGACCGCACACCCGCGGCTCTTCAGGAGACCTACGTCCGCGGCGGCGCGGCGCTGACCGACTACCTCGAACGCGACGAGCACTTCGCGTTCAAAATCCTGCCGTGGCCGGACTACTACAGTTCGGCGGCCGGGGCCCGCAACGACGGCATGCGACACATCGTCTCCAAGGCGGTACCCGACGAGCGTCTCGGTCGCTTCGCGGGTCTGGTCCGCGGGCCGCTGGACCATGAGCGCCTCGGCGCGCCGCAGCCCGATCTGCTCACCGGCGGGCGCGCGCTGGTCGGACGGTTCCTGTGGGCGATGGCGGACAACCCGGCAGTAACCGCCCATCTGTCCACCAGCCTCGTCGAATTGGTCGTCGAGGCCGGCCGCGTGGTCGGCGCGGTCGTCGACCACAACGGTGAGCGCCGCACGATCACGGCGCGGCGCGGGGTGCTGCTCGCCACGGGCGGATTCGAGCAGAACGCCGAGATGCGGGCCGAATTCGGCGTCGGAGGAAGCGCCCGCGACACCATGGGCGCCCCGGCCAACACGGGGTTGGCGCATCGGGCGGCGATCGCCGTCGGGGCCGGCGTGGACCTGATGGACCAGGCGTGGTGGGCCCCGGGGCTGATCCATCCGGACGGCCGGGCGGCGTTCGCGTTGTGCTTCACCGGCGGTATCTTCGTCGACCGGTTCGGCCGCCGCTTCGCCAACGAGTCGGCGGCCTACGACCGGCTGGGCCGCGCGATCCTTGCGGCGATGCGCGACGGTACGGTCGGGTCGCGGTACTGGATGGTCTACGACAGCCGAACCGGCGAGCAGCCGCCCGTGATGGCCACCAACGTGTCGTTCTCGCCGACCGATCAGTACCGGACCGAGGGACTGTGGGTGCAGGGCGACACGCTGGCCGCGCTTGCCGACCAGATCGATGTTCCGGCAAAGCAATTGGAGGACACCGTGCGCCGGTTCAACGAGTTCGTGGCGCGCGGTGTCGACGAGGACTTCGGTCGCGGCGGCGAAGCGTTCGACCGCGCCTTCACCGGTGGCGCGTCGCCGCTGGTGCCGATCGACACCCCGCCCTACCGCGCGGCGGCGTTCGGCGTCTCCGACCTCGGCACCAAGGGCGGGCTGCGCACCGATGTCGACGCCCGCGTCCTGGATACCTCCGAGCGGCCCATTCCGGGGCTGTACGCGGCAGGCAACACGATGGCGGCCGTGTCGGGAGAGACCTACCCCGGCGGCGGGAACCCGATCGGGGCGTCGCTGTTGTTCAGCCACCGCGCCGCGCTGCACATGGCGCGCACCTGAGGACGGTCGGACAAACCGGCGTGACCCGGCGGGTGCGAGCGTGACACAATCGCGTGCCGTGAAGACCTTCGACGCCCTGTTCGCTGAGCTCAGCGAACGCGCCCGGACCCGCCCCGCCGGTAGCGGCACCGTCGCCGCTCTGGACGGAGGCATCCACGGGATCGGCAAGAAGATCCTCGAGGAGGCCGGCGAGGTGTGGCTGGCGGCCGAACACGAAAGCGATGACGCCCTCGCCGAAGAGATCAGCCAGCTCCTGTACTGGACACAGGTGCTGATGCTCTCGCGCGGCCTCACCCTCGACGACGTTTACGGGAAGCTCTGATGTCTGCTCTTCGCGCAAGCGGCTCATCGCCGATGTCTGCTCTTCGCCCGAGCGGCTCATCGCCGATGTCTGCTCTTCGCGTCGCCGTCCCCAACAAAGGCACACTCTCCGAACCCGCGAGCGAGATCCTGTCCGAGGCCGGCTACCGGCGCCGCACGGACACGAAGGACCTGACAGTCGTCGACCCGGCCAACAATGTCGAGTTCTTCTTCCTGCGACCCAAGGACATTGCGATCTACGTCGGATCAGGGCAGCTGGATTTCGGGATCACCGGCCGCGATCTGGCCGCCGAATCGGATGCGCCGGTGCGGGAGCGGTTGGCGTTGGGCTTCGGCTCGTCGTCGTTCCGGTACGCCGGTCCGGCCGGACGCGATTGGCGGGTGGAGGATCTGGCGGGTAAGCGGATCGCGACCGCGTTTCCGAACCTGGTCCGAAAAGACCTAGCGGCCCATGGGATCGAGGCGACGGTGATCCGGCTCGACGGCGCGGTGGAGATCTCGGTGCAACTCGGCGTGGCCGACGCGATCGCCGACGTGGTGGGCTCCGGCCGCACGCTCGGGCTGCACAACCTCGTCGCATTCGGGGATTCCCTGTGTGACTCCGAGGCGGTGCTGATCGAGCGGGACGGCGCGCCCGACAGTCCCACCGGCGCGCAGTTGGTGGCCCGTGTGCAGGGTGTGGTTCGCGGCCAGCAGTACCTGATGCTCGATTACGACTGTCCGCGCAGCGTTCTGGACAGTGCGACCGCGGTGACCCCCGGACTGGAGTCGCCGACGATCGCCCCGCTCGCCGACCCGGCGTGGGTGGCGGTGCGCGCTTTGGTGCCGCGTCGCGACGTCAACAAGATCATGGATGAACTCGCCGCCATCGGCGCCAAGGCGATCCTGGCCTCCGACATCCGATTCTGTCGCCTGTGATTCGGCGCGACCCCGTCCAGCCTGCGTGTTAGCGTCCGGAGATCCATAACACCGGCCGGAGGTCGCCATGACGCAGGTCCTGATTCTGGTACTCGCTGTGTTGATCGGCGTCATCGCCGGCCTGCGCGCACTCACCGCACCCGCGGTGGTGTCCTGGGGCGCCCTGCTCGGGTGGATCGACGTGGACGGGAAATGGTCGGAGTGGATGGCTCATCCGATCACTGTCACCGTGCTGACCATCTTCCTGCTCGTCGAACTGGTCACCGATCAGCTGCCGAGCACACCCAGTCGTAGGACGGCGCCGCAGTTCATCACCCGGCTCATCACGGGTGCCTTCGCCGGTGCGGTGATCGGCAGTGCGTACTTCCACACCTTCAGTGCGCTCGGCGCGGGCGTCATCGGCGCGGTGCTCGGCACGATGGGCGGCGCGGCGGCACGTCAACGCTTCGCCGACCTGCGCAACGGTCAGGACCGCCCGGGCGCGATCCTCGAGGACGTCGTCGCGGTCGGCGGCGGCTTCCTGATCGCGTTCCTGGTCAGCCTGGTGTGAACAGATGCCGTTTGAAATGGCTGAAGTGACAGAACGATTCGACGCGATCATCGTCGGTGCCGGGCAGGCCGGACCACCACTGGCGGGCCGGCTCACCGAGGCGGGGCAGACGGTCGCGGTGATCGAACGCAAACTCGTCGGCGGAACGTGCGTGAACTATGGATGCATCCCGACCAAGACCCTGGTCGCCAGCGCGCACGCCGCGCAGCTGGCCCGCCGCGGCGCCGAATACGGCGTCAGCACAGGCGATATCCGCGTCGACATGGCGAAGGTCAAGGCACGCAAGGACAAGATCGTGCTCGGCGACCGCGACGGCGTCGAGTCCTGGCTCGACGGCATGGACGGATGCACGTTCATCCGCGGCCACGCCCGCTTCTCCGATCCGCACACGATCCACGTCGGCGACCGGGTGCTGTCTGCGGACAAGATCTTTCTCAACGTCGGAGGCCGCGCCGTCGCACCCGATATGCCCGGGCTCCCCGACATCGACTACCTGACCAACGTCGGAATTCTCGAACTCGACACGGTTCCCGAACATCTCGTCATCATCGGCGGTAGCTACATCGCGCTGGAGTTCGCGCAGATGTACCGGCGTTTCGGCGCCGGGATCACCGTCGTCGAGAAGGGACCACGGTTGACCTCGCGCGAGGACGAGGACGTCTCGGCCGCGGTCAAAGACATCCTGCAAGCCGAGGGCATCAACGTCGTCCTCGGTGCCGACGCGATCCGATTCACCAAGACCGACAGCGGCTTCGAGGTCATCCCGAGTGACGGTGCGGCACCCATCGCGGGAACCCATCTGCTCGTCGCGGTCGGCCGGACACCCAACACCGACGACCTGGGATTGGAGAATGCCGGGGTCGAAACCGACTCGCGCGGTTACATCGTGGTCGACGATCAGCTCCGCACCAACGTCGAACACATCTGGGCCATGGGTGACTGCAACGGCAAAGGCGCCTTCACGCACACGTCGTACAACGACTTCGAGATCGTCGCGGCGAACCTGCTCGACGACGACCCGCGCCGCGTCAGCGACCGCATCACCACATACGCGCTCTACATCGACCCGCCGCTGGGCCGCGCCGGTCTGACCGAGGCCCAGGTACGCGAGTCGGGTCGAAAGGCGTTGGTGGGCAAGCGCCCGATGACGCGGGTCGGCCGCGCGGTGGAAAAGGGCGAGACGCAGGGTTTCATGAAGGTGGTCGTCGACGCGGAGACCGAGCAGATCCTCGGCGCGGCGATCCTCGGCGTCGGCGGCGACGAAGTGATCCACTCGATTCTCGACATCATGACCGCGAAGAAGCCCTACACCGCGATCTCACGCACCATGCACATCCACCCGACGGTCAGCGAGTTGGTGCCTACGATGCTGCAGGAGATGACGCCGCTGCAGTGACCGACCGGCCGACGATGAACTGCCTTGTCACCAACGCGAATCGGTGACCGAGGTGACGGCAGGTGGCGACATCGGCGGGGTGGACCGCCTCGGGTTCGGCGTCGACGTCGGTCTGTGCGCCGGCGCCGAGGAAGAAGCCGAGCCGGTTGAGGTCGTTTTCGCTGGCCTTCGAATGGTTCCAGCCCGGAGGCAGGCCGAGGCTGACCCAGTGCATGTGATGCTGTGCGGCGAACACCGCCAGCGAGACAAGGGTGTTGAGCTTGTCACCACTCTTGCCGCCGGAATTGGTGAACCCGGCGGCGACCTTGTCCCGCCACGCGCCCGTGACACACCGCCGTCCGGTCTTCTCGGCGAAACCCTGGAACGCCGCGGAGACGTTGCCCATGTAGGTGGCGGTGCCGAACATGATGCCGTCGGCCGAGTCGAGGATGTCCCAGTCGCGGTCGGTCATGCGATCGACGGTGATGGGCGTGACGGCCGCACCGGCGTCGCGCGCGCCCCCGACCACGGCCTCGGCCAGCGTCGCGGTGTGGCCGAAACCCGACTGGTAGGCAACCGCCACCACGGGAGCGGCGATGTCAGATCCGTTGTGTGTCATCTCAGTTCGCTCCCGTCGGCGAGTTGTTGATCTCCGCGCGCCTGGTCAGCCAGTCCGGCAGCGGCTCGTGCTCCAGGTAGGCCTGCAGGCGGTCGAGATAGGCATGGGTGCCGCCGAGGAACCCGCCGGCATTGCGCACGCCGAGCCCGCGGTGGGTGAACCGCAACAAGGTGCCGGAGCCGTCGGGGGTCAGTTCGTAGCGCACCGTGCTGTCCTCGACGATCGGTTGGTGCCATTCGTGTTCCAGGACGTGCGGCGGATCCCACACGAGGATGCGTCCCGTCACGCGCATCCGGTCGGGCGGCAACGGCGGTCCGGTGGGCACCATTCCGATCGTGCCACCCTCACGCGGTTCGATCGTCGTCGCGCCCAGCCATTCTCGGCGTTCGGTGGGATCGACGATGGCCGACCACACCGCCTCGATGGGGAAGGGCAGCCGGCGCTCGAAGGTCAGGACGGCGCGGTCGCCGTCGACGGTCAATCGGCCGTTGCGGTCACTCATCGGAACTCCCGTGTTTGGCTTCCAGGTGGCGTTCGAGGGCGTCGAGGTGGTCGGTCCAGATACGCCGGTAGCGCGCGATCCAATCGTCGATCGCCATGAGGCCGTCGACGCGCAGCGCGTAGATGCGGCGCTGCGCGTCGGGCCGGACCTCCACCAGCCCGACCTCGCGAAGGACCCGCAGATGCCGCGACACCGTCGGTTGGGTCAGCTCCGGCAGGCTCGCGACCAGTTCGCCCGCCGTGCGTTCACCGTCGACGAGCTGGTCGAGCAGCGCGCGCCGGCTCGGTTCGGCGACCGCTTCGAAGACGTCCATGCGGCTAGTATTACAAAGCATCTATATAGATGCAAGCACATACAGCTCAGGTTGTGGTGAACGGATTATGTTCTGCGATGAGCTTCTCGATCCGTGCCTCATCGAGCCGCACCCGGATGGTGGCGGCTTCCTGTTGGTCGCGGATGACCTTGGCGAGGGTGAACGAACTGGTGACCAGGAAGAGGGCAGTCATACCGAGGAACAGTCGCTGCCACGGGTCGAGGGGCAGGAACAGGATCCCGCCGAGCAGTCCGAGCAGGCTGACGCCGAAAGCGATTGCGGCTTGCAGGAAGTACGCGGCGGTGGTCCGCGAGGTGTTTGGTGTGTCCATGCCGCCAGCCTGCAGGCGCGGCTGACGACGTGGGTAGGTAGAACTACCCGAGGTTTCCGCGCGCCGCTCGGATCAGGCGCAGCTGGCCGATCTCGGCCAACGCCCACACGAGGTCGAACTGCCACTGGAGATCGGTGGTCACGGGCGCCGTTGCACCAACAACGTCTGCGCCGAGGTGCCGATGAACCCCCGCCGGTCGAAGAGTTCGGCCGTGGTCACCCCGATACCGTCCGGGCCGATCGAGCCACGGGCGCGCACTGCGAAGTCGTCGCCGATCGGCAGGCGATGCAGATGCACCGCGGTGTCGGTGTTCATGAACAGGAAGGACTCCGGGTCCAGCGCCGCACCTGCGCCGTTGGCGCTGTCCACCACCATCGCAAGCCGCTGCAACGCCGTTGTCGGCTCCGAATCGACAAGTGAGACAAGCGGACTCATCCACACGACGTCTCCGGTCTCGCCGGTCTCGGCTTGCCGCCGCCAGCTCACCGTCTCCAGGTACCCTTTCGCGCCGACCCAAGCGTGCGGCACCTCCGCGGCGGGGCCCTCGACGAGCGGGGGATAGCGGTCGGTGGCCGCGTCGGCGGTGTCGCTGGTCGCCAACAGCCATGCCGTCACGCGGGCAACCGCGCGCCGTGTGCCGTCGGGCCGGGTCTGCAACATCTCGGCGGCCATCAGTGAGATTCGGGCGCCCGGACGTTCGACCCACGCCCGGACCCACACCTTCTCGACGGATATCGCGCCCAGGATGTCCAGGGTCAACCGACCAATGCGCAGTCCGGAATCGGCGGCCACTTCCTCGATGCGCCTGGTCATCAACGCCAACGGCGGTGAGCCGTGCTGAATGTCGGGATTCCAATTGCTGCGGGTGCCGTCGGTGGACTCGAAGATCTCGAACTCGTCGTCCGTGCCGATGCGCCGGTAGTGGCAGTCGATCATGCCTCGGCTCCCGCTCCCTCCGGTCCTCGCTGCGCTGCGATCCTTGCTCGCGGTCGCCTTCGGGCGATCACGCGGCGGGCTCCGCGGCGCGAAGCACGATGTCCTCGGCGGTCGGCGACCCCTCGTCGGGTGCCTCGGGCCAACCCGGATACGGCGGCGGGGTACCGCCGAACACGGGGCAGTGCGCGTGGTGGGCACACCAGTCGCACATCGCCGAGGGCTGCGGGCGGAAATCGCCTGTGGCCCCGGCGTTCTGAATGGCCCGCCAGATAGCGGTCAGGGTCTTCTCGAACCGCAGCAGCTCCTCGAGGTCCGGGGTGTAGTCGAGGATCTGACCGTCGGCCAGGTACAGCAGCCGCAGCCGCGCGGGCAGCACACCACGCGACCGCAGCAGCGCCACCGCGTAGAACTTCATCTGGAACATGGCCTTGAACTCGGCCAGCGCCCGCGCCTCCGGCGGCGCCTTGCCGGTCTTGTAGTCGACCACCCGCATCTCACCTGTCGGGGCGACGTCGATGCGATCGACGAAGCCGCGCAGCAGCGTCCCGTCCGCGAGCTCGACCTCGACGCGCTGCTCACAACTGTCCGGGTCGAAGCGGGTGGGATCCTCCAACCGGTAGTAGCCGGCCAGCAGCGCGCGCGCCTCCGTCAACAGCGCGGCCCGCACCTCGGGGGCGAATTCGTCGGCGATGCCGGGGTGCTCGGCGACGATGCGGTCCCAGGCCGGCTCCACGAGCGTCATCGCGGTCTCCGGACGGCGCTGAGCGGCCGGCAGCGCGTACAGCTGCTCGAGCGCCGCGTGCACCACCGAACCGCGCAGCTGGGCAACCGAGGACGGTTCGGGAAGCCGGTCGATCGCGCGGAAGCGGTACAGCAGCGGGCACTGCTTGAAGTCGGCGGCCCGCGAGGGAGACAGCGCCGGGCGTCGACGCTCCTGCTCACCCCGGTCGTTCATAGCGCCAGCCTAAGACCGGTGTCCGACATTTAGCCTCTGTGTGAGTTCACGGGCAGGTCCGAGGGTCCGACTGGGACACGTGGTGATCCCTGAGATT